>JAISMY010000003.1 GCA_031276485.1 Desulfovibrio sp.
GATTTCGATGCGGTAATAGGGTATGCCGACTAGGCAAAAATCGTAAATAACGCGCTGTTTTTGTGGTGTTTTGTGGTGTTTTGTGGCGCTGTGGCATTGGAACACACACACACACACACACATCGTCAGCTAGCGCGCGTTTCGACAGGCGCGGCGCTTTTCCGGCTTCACCTTCAGGCCCTGTTTCCTTCCGGATTCAGGGCCGTTTTGGCGTTTTCCGGCTCTCTCATCTTTCCGGAGGAATTTCACTTTGAAATTGCTTCGGCGGCCGCAACAGAGGACGCCGGAAAGCGTAAGCGCACAATGTATTTCCGGCGGTACGCGCCGATGCGGGCGTAAGCCATAGTCAGGCAGGCGTCTATTTGCATAGTGAAAACGCTTCAACAGGGAGGAAAAATTATGAAATTGTTTATCTTCATTCTTGCCCTGACACTTTTTTTGAGTGGCTGCGGAGACTCCAAGGAAATCAAACGTGTCAAGTCCGGAAGCTTCAAAAACTGCCAAAACAAGACTGTGGAACAGGCTGCCGACGATTTTTTTGATTCTCCAAAGTGGGAATCAGGCATTGGCGTCGATGGAGAAACAAAAGGTCTTCCCCTGGTTAATCTGAAAGGTAAAATGAAAATACGCGGAAAAGAGGTAGATGCGGTTCTGCAATTTATTCTTGATGAAAATGGTCAATCTTTTAAGGCTCATGCTCTGGAGACTAACGGTGTGCCGCAACCAGACATCGTTCTGATTGGATTATTGAAAAAAATGTGTGAATAAGAAGAAGAAAATATTCTGAGTCAGTACTATCATTTTATATTTCAGTAAACTACTCTGCCAAGTAAAGGATAGTGCGCATGAATGTGGTTAACTTCATGCCCTGGATAGGGCAGGACTATTGCAAAGTCATACGGGGATTTTCTCCGCAGGCCGGCGGCTTTCCGTACAACCTTCCCGAGGTCTACAGTTGGGGGACCAAACACAGGATATTGATGCTTGGAGAAAGTGTGCCTCTGTGGAGTGACAATCTGCTCCCTGACGTCATGAACAAGGAACGTGACCTTAATGTGCTTTTGATCGAGTGCCGGTTGAGCGGCAAAGAGGACCGCAGGCCGTATGCCGCCGCCGGAGCCGTCATCACCGGCAAGTATGCAACAGGCATGAACATCTATCGGGAAGTGGCTTTTGCCAACTTTTTCCAGAAATTTGTCGGAGCCGCGCCAAGAGGCAAGAGCTTGATCACGCCGCTTCTTATCGAACAGTCCTGCGCGGCATTGGATAGAATACTTGATGTGTTGAAACCGAGTTTGGTCATTGTCTGGGGAATAGGCCGGCTTTCCGCGGATAACAGCAGCGGATGGCTGCCGTGCATGCACCATCTCAGCGAAACCTGCCGATGGCCGGAAACGCTGCACACCCCGCCGCAGGATACGCACAGTTTGCAGCTCAAGCGCCCGGCGGATCTGAATACATGGGTGTATGAAAAATACCCGGACACACGGTTCTGGGCGATCGAGCATCCGAGTTTTCGCGGATTTTCCTACGATTATTGGCATCCGCTTTTCAAGTATGTGCTTGGAATGCTGCCGCAGGTGTGATTCGGCCGGATACCCCGCGAATTTTACCATGTAACATGAAAAGGAGATCACTATGTTTAAGAATCTGATTCTGAAAAATTTTGAATTGGTTTTGAACGGCATCTTTATTATGGGCCTTATCTTGGTTGCCCTTGTAGTGATATTCAATAATCAGGGAATTGCTGGATTTATAGGCGCAATTGGCATTTTCGTATTCCTCATACTGTATTTGGGAGTAATGTATCTTTTTGTTGATATAAGAAGCATATTAATAGAAATACGAGATAAAAAAAATATATAAGGAGATTTTTCAACGCGTACAGGCACAATTTTTGCCGATTTTTGTACTTCTCCTGCTGTTTGCCGTCCCGACCTGGCGTCATGTCATTCGCAGAATGTCGTGACACGGATGCCATGCGAATATGTATTGAAAACGCTGCCGCCGGCGTAATTTGATTGCAAATATTTACCAACTCACAGAATGACATGTCTAGGGAGAAAAAAGATGATTTGCCCGTTTTGTAAAGAGGAAATTGCCGACGGGGCAATAAAATGCAAGCATTGCAGCTCAATGTTGCCGACCGAAGCTGCTGACGGCAGGCCGGTGCTTGCCGCTTCGGACGCCCACGCCCGCATAGACGCATTATCGGTAAGCGAGGGTTTGAAACAAAAATTGCATCTTGTGCATGACCATTTACAGGGAACAAAGTTTGGTTTTCCCGATTACGGCCGTGATCGCAAGATTTATTCCAAGATGCACTGCTGGTGGGCTTTCCTGTTCGGTCCCCTGTATTATCTGGCGAAAGGCATGTGGCGTAAGGCACTTGTCTTGATGGGGCTGGCTTTTATCTTTGATTTTATAATTTGTCTTTTGCTAATTCCAAATCCTATATTAGCGGCATCTTTGCCTGGTCTTGTTGCTGCCTCCATTGCAATGCCAAGCGCTTACTACGATATATACAGAAAAGAAATACTGAAGGAGACCTTCTGGTGGTAAAAAACCGCCTTGCCCGCGAACCTGTCCGCGTAAAACGCTGATCATTGTTCTCGCTCTGGGCATGCTTGTTCGGCGTCAAAGGGCTGTGGCGCAAAAAAGTCTTTTTTACAAGGAGTTACGTCAAATGCGTACGAACACAATTTCTTTGCTGGTTTTGGGACTTACCCTGCTGTGTGCTGATCCGGCGCATGCGTTATTCGGAATCGGGGAGAAGACACACACCAACAGTATAGGCATGGAGTTTGTCCTGATCCCGGCCGGGTCTTTTTTGCAGGAAGTCAATATTGTAAATGAGTTCAACGAGAAGTTGTATAATCCCAAAATGACTGTCAGCAAACCCTTTTATCTGGGCAAATATGAAGTAACGCAGGAGCAGTGGGTGGCGGTGATGGGGAACAATCCTGCGCGCGTCAAAGGCCGGACGAATCCTGTGGAGAACGTGTCGTGGAATGACGTTCAGGAATTCATCAAGCGTTTGAACGCGAAGGAAAAGCACAACAGGTATCGTCTGCCTACGGAGGCGGAATGGGAATTGGCCGCCAGGGGCGGGACGGAAACAATGTTCTTTTTTATGAAAAAAGATGAAGGCACCTGGGCGGATGCGGCCCGGCAACTGGACGCTTACGCCTGGTTTAAGATGAATTCGGGAGAGACGACGCATACAGTTGGGCAAAAGAAGCCGAATCAGTATGGTTTGTATGACGTATACGGAAATGTGTGGGAATGGGTGCAGGACTACTGGCATGAGGATTGGCCGCAAGACCGGGAGATAACGGACTATCGCGGTCCGGCAAGTGGCTCGTACCGTGTGTTTCGGGGCGGCGATTGGAGCCGCGATGCCGAGTACTGCCGCTCGGCCTTCCGTTACTACAACGGCTCGCCGGGCCTCCTCACCAGCGACGTCATCGGTTTTCGGCTTGCCCTTTCCCCGGAGTAGCAAGCAAGGGGAACAGGCGCGGCGAACGCATGGAGTGTAGTGGAACGGAGCGGAGCGGAATGCATGAAGACCGCCTGTTCCCACCGGGCAGGGCAGGCGAGTTTTGCCTTTTCACCAGGGGCGGCGAAGCCGCCCCGCCGCTGAAGGATTTTCGCACAAGATGCTTCAACCAGGATAAAAAAGTCCATGTCCCTGCAATACAAGTTCTTCTCCATTCCCATTCCTTACGGGCAGGACGTTGAAGACGGCATGAACGCCTTTTTGCGCAGCGTCCGGCTGGTGCATGTACACCGGGAGATCGTTTGTCAGGACAACAGGCACTATTGGGTGGTTTCTGTAGAATACCCGACCGGCACAGCTGGGGAACCGCGAAGGGGCGAAGCGGCGAAACGCAGAATTGGGTCTCGTCACATGGATTCCGGCTGCGCCTGCTTCTTGACATCGGCCCGTTGCAGGCATATTAACCCGCACTGCGCCCCGTGCGCATCCCGACTTTATGCCGCAGTAAACCGTATGTCGCAGTGGAGGAAATCTCTTGGCCAACCACAAGTCCGCCGTCAAACGTCATAAACAAAGCTTGAAACGGGCCGCGCGCAACCGTGCCGCCCGAACGCGCGCCAAAAAAGCCGTCAAGGCCGTGCGCTCCGCCGTTCTGGAAAAAGACGCCGCAAAAGCGCAGACAGCCTTTGTGCGCGCCGCATCCGTGCTGGACAAATGCGCAGGCAAAGGCGCCATACACCGCCGCAAGGCGGCCCGCAAAATTTCCCGTCTTGCCAAGGCACTGAACGGCCTCGGCGCAAACGTGCTTGCTCCCGCTCCGTAAGCGCTCACGGGTGTCTGGAAAGCCGATATTTAGGGAAACTCCGATTTATTCTTTCCTGATTACGCACTATTCTCAGCCAACTTTAAAAGTCTACAAGGCACAGGCGGAGTCCTGAGCGCGACATGGGCAAGTCGGACAAACAAGTCCGGCAAATTGAACCTTAATACGGGAAAGGCAAAATGCATGAAGACAGATTCTTCGCCTGACGGCGAATGTTCGGCCTTGCGCCCTGCTCAGGCCGAGGCTCGGAAGGACTGATTTCCGCAGAAACCGCCGACCGCGGCTGTAAGGCCGCTGCACCGCTTCATTCGAAGGGCAAAACGATTTTATCCATGCGTTCCTTCAGGCTTTTTCCGGCGCAAAGGTCCGGGCGCTCCCTGCCCGGATCCGTGGTTGTGACGACGGCCTTGCCGATGACGGCCCGGTTGTCGCAGCCTCCGGAGGCATCGCGGGTGCGCAGTCCCCAAATGTTGTGGAAAATAATATTTTTCCCTTCGTAGACGCCGAGATAAAGCGCAATATGGCCCGGCAGACGGATAAGGGACCGGAAAGGCCGCGCCTCACGCGCGACCAGCGCATCCTTGTCTCCTGAGCCGGCCGTCGGAATCACCCGGCCCGTCCCGGCCTGAGCTGCCGAATTGCGGGGCAGATACAGACCGAAGGGCACGAACAGATCCCGCGTCAGGGCAGAGCAATCCCGGCCTTCGTCCAGACCGCCCCAGGTATAACGCTGCCCCATCATCGCGTTGCCCACAGCGGCCACGTTGTCGGCGGTCAACGCAAGGGGCACCGTCACCGCGCTGCCTTGCGGCAGGGCGGCAGTCGCCGCTTCGGCGTTGCCTGAAAGCCCGCGCCGGGGAAGGTAGACCACAGTATCTCCTCCGCTCCGGCCGGAAAGAGGCAGCAAGGTGCCGATATGGGCGCGCGTTCCGCCCGCATTCACTCCGTCGCGCACCAGGGCAACCAGGGGACGCGAGCGCCACAGCCGCATGAACGCGTCGTCCGTTCGCGCCGCATCGCGCGCGGGCAGCCAGCCCGCGGCCAGGGGGCTTTCCACCAGCATCCAGGCCCTGTCCGCCGAGATGTTGCAGATGTACAGCGGCACGCCCGGCGGTAACGATGTTTCCTGAAAATAATCAAAAGGATATCCTTCGCCGGGAAGATCGGGACGCAGGTAGAAACGCAGGGAACTCGGCGCGGCGCGCAGGTCGCAGTGGCGCAGGGTAACGGCCGGACCGGCGCCGCGGCCGAAGGCCTGTTTGTTCGCTTGGGTTTCAAGCGCCGTCCATGTTTCGGGCGGGAAAGGCCGCGTTTCGTCGATATAGGCCCGGTCCGGCTTCAGGCCGAAGTTGGTCTGAAGTAATTTTTTTATGTATGCCGGAGGCTTGTCGTTCAGCCAGGGTTTGAAAAAACGCGCTGCGCCGAGCGCGGCAACGCGGTCTTGCGCCTCCGGCGGCAGCAGCCGCCTGTTTCCGCCCGCCGCTTCCGCGTAGATCCGCAAATCCTGCGGCAAGTTCAGAACGTCGGCGCAGGGCGGGCCGTTGTAAGCGCCTTTGCCTGCGCAGGCGGACAGGAAAAGGCAGATAACCAGAAGCTCGCCGGCCCGGCGCCGGCATGATGCTGAGGATTGCGACATGGGAGATCCTTATGTCCTGCCGCGCAGTATCTCGTCACGGCGCGGCGCGCCGCCGCCGCTGCGGGCGTTCAGGTATTGCCGGGCAAGGCGCAGTTGGTCTTCCCGGCTTGAGACGCAGCCGTTCAGCTTGGCGGCAAGCACGCGGCGCAGGGTTTCCCCGAGCAACGGCCCCGGTTTTTCACCCATGGCCAGGAGATCCCGCCCGTCGATATCCGCCCGTACTCCGGACAGTGTATTGAGATAAAAGGAAATATCACGCCCGAGACTGCTGTGTTGCCCATGCCTGGCTATCAGGTAGAGCAACCCTTCCACGGGCGCCGGACCGAGCAGTTCGTAAAGCGCGTCCGGCTCGGGTTCTCCGGTCCGGTGCAGGGCGGCAAGTCCGGCAGACAGCGTGTGGAGTTGCTCGCGCATGCGGAGAAATTCACTCGCCTGCTTCCCGGTGAAGGCCAGACGGTTCAGGAGTTCGGCCGTTTCCGTCCGCCCCGCCCCGCTGCAGAAAGCCAACAGGTAAGGTTGCCGGACTACCGGGATAAATTCCTTATACTGATGGCGGTGCCGGCTCAGGACCTCGCTGACGGCGACCAGAAGCCGGTCTTTTTGCGGAGTGAGCCGGAGAAGGGGATGAATCGAGGCCGGAAGCCCCCAGTTGTCCAGGCGGCGCATGCAGGCCGGGGCGTCCTTTTCCTCAAAGACGTTGCGCAGTTCGTGCAAAAGCCTGGCGCCGGACAGCTTGGCGGGGATACCCAGAGACAGGGCGTTTTTGATCAGGCGTTCGGTCTGGGCGCCGATGCGGAAATTGAAACGCCGTTCAAAACGCGCAGCCCGCAGTATGCGCGTGGGGTCTTCGATAAAACTGAGGGAATGCAGCACGGCAATGATGCGGTCATTCATATCCCGCCGCGCTCCGAACGGGTCGATGAGCGTGCCGAAACGCGCCGCGTTGAGTTGCACGGCCAGGGCGTTGATGGTGAAATCCCGCCGGTAAAGATCCATTTTTATAGAGGAAAGCTCGACGGTCGGCAGGGCGCCGGGATATTCGTAGTACTCCAGGCGGGCCGTGGCCACATCCAGACGCCGCTCCGCGCCGCGCGCGTCCTTGCAGGACACCTGGGCGGTTTTGAATTTGCGGTGCGGCCGGGCTTTGCCGCCCAACTCGGCGGCCAGCAGTTCCGCGAAGCGTATGCCGTCGCCTTCCACGCTCAAATCTATATCCAGGTTGGGGTTTCCCATCAGCAGATCGCGTACGAAACCGCCGACGGCGAACACGGACATGCCCAGTTTGTCTCCCAGGCTGCCGGCTTTGCGCAGCAGGGCGAGGATTTCTCCGGGCAGGTGTTCCGCCGGCATCTGAGCGAGTGAGCTTTCGCGGCGTTTGCGGACCAGGGGGGCGCCTTCGGGAATGCGCAGGCTGTCGTCCACGAGCAGGCGGATGACGTCCGTGCGCGTCAGCACGCCGACCACGGCGCCGGCGCGCAGCACGGGCACCAGCCGCTGGCGCTGCGTCAGGATGATGTCCACCGCTTCGTACAGGCCGGAATCCGGCGTCAGGGCGGCTATGTTGCGCTGCATGTACTCCGTGACGGGCTGGTCGCCGAGCTTGTGCGCGCAGGCCCTGGAAGCCGTCTGCTGCTCAATCATGCCGATGTCGCCGCTCCCGTCCGCGGACAGCACGGGCACGGCTTTGAGCCCGTAGCGGTTCATAAGTTCTTCGGCCTGACCTATGCTCATGCCGGCGCTGATGGTGACGGCCGGGGAGCTCATGTGCCGGCCGACGGTCATCTGCGGCGTGACGACGGAGGTCAGCAGGGCAAGGAGCGCGGCGCGCAGTTCGGCCGGAGTGCGGTCTTTCACGACGGCCGAGGCCGCCGAAGCATGCCCGCCCCCGCCGAAGGACGCGCAGATCCGGCCGACGTCGACTTCCGGCAGCCTGCTGCGCGCGATCAGATAGATCCTGCCTTCCATGGAGGCCAGGGTAAATACGACTTGCAGCCTTTCAATCTCCATGAACTTGTTGACCAGCGAGGCCAGATCTTCCAAAAAGTCGTCCAGGGCTATTTCGGCGACTGTCACCGGTATGCCGTGTATGGTATGCACCTCCGCGCAGGCGATCATGGTGCCCAGGGTCTGTATCTGCCTGCGGGTAATGTCTTCGCCGGTCAGTTCGGCGATGATCCGCAGGTTCATGCCCTGCCCGCGCAGAAAGGCGGCGGCCGTAAAATCGTGTTCGGTGGTCGAGGCGAAGGTGAAAGAGCCCGTGTCCTCAAAAATGCCCAGGCCGAGCAGGGTGGCTTCATCGGGCGTGAGCGGCGTGCCGCGTTCCATGACGATATGGGTGAGGATGGATGTGGTCGCGCCCCAGTCCCTGATGACGAGGTAGTCGGCCTCAATGTCGCGGCCGGAGGCCGGGTGATGGTCGTAGACGTGGATTTCGGGCCGGATGCCCTCGAAAAGCGGCGCTATGTGCTCAATTCGCCGGCGTTGCCGGGTGTCGGTCAGCACCAGCAGCCGGACGACGGAAAGGTCGCATTCTCCGGGCCTGCGCATGGCAAACGCAGCCGCAAGGTTGTCGATAAAAGGATGGGGGCGGCGTTCCATCATCGGCGGGGCCAGCAACACGGCGTCGGGGTAAAGTTTGCCGGCCGCGACCATGGAGGCCAGCGCATCGTAGTCGGCGTTGACGTGGGCGGTGATCACGCATGCGGGGCGCAGGAGGTCGGGCACGGCGCTATGTCCTGACGTCTGATACCAAGTTGCAGGCAATACAGTGTGAATTCAATGAAATATCCATCGTATTATACTGATAAATCCAGCAGCTTTTTATAAAATAACTGCCTGTTGCCGCCAACTTGGTATGATTGCAAAAATAACGACGGCATTTTACCGGATCCGCATTACAATGTAAGAGAAACGCTGAGTTATTCTTTGAAAGACCTCAGGCCGGAATCAGCTTTTATTCCTCGGATGATGCAGGCGATGTGCGGCGGTGACGCGGTCCTGCCGCACGTGCGTGTAAATTTCCGTGGCCGCTATGTCCGCGTGTCCCAGCAGAAGCTGTACGGAACGCAAGTCCGCGCCGCCTTCAAGCAGGTGCGTGGCAAAGGAATGCCTGAAGGTGTGGGGCGAGATGTCCACCTTGATCCCTGCCCGCAACGCGTAACGCTGTACCAGTTTCCACACCGCAACGCGCGAAAGGGCTTTGCCGGAGCGGTTGAGAAACAGTTCCGGGGCCTTGGGGGAAAACAGGGGCCGCCAATGCCGGATATAATCCGACAGAAATCCGGCGGCCTCGGCGTGAACCGGCGCGAAGCGCTCTTTGGCGCCTTTGCCGAAAACGCGCAGCAGGTTGACCTGCGCGTCGAAATCCAGGGCGCGCAACGCGCAGAGTTCCGAAACGCGCAATCCTGAAGCATAAAGAAGCTCAAGCATGGTGCGGTCCCGGAAGCCAAGCTTGTCCGTGAGTACAGGAGCGGCCAGAACGGCGTTCATTTCCTCCATGCTCAGGACCTCGGGCAGGGACCGCGCAAATTTGGGGTTTTCCAGAAAACGGGCCGGGTCTTCGTCGAGTTCGCCTTCTTCACGGGCAAAGGCGAAAAAACCGCGCAAGGCGGAAAGCCGTCTGGACAGGCTGCGTTTCCCCAGGCCCCGGCTCCGCGCATAGACGATGTACATAAAAAGCAACTGCTCGTCGACGCTGCGCAGGTCAGGACCGGCGTCCTTGTCGCCGGCGGGGAGCCGCTCTTCCAGAAAGCCTGTAAAATCGGCTAAATCCGCGCTGTATGCGCGCAGCGTGTTTTCCGACAGCCCCTTGCCGATCAGGAGGCGCTCAAGGAAACGGTCTGTCAGAGGGTGTGAAAGCATGGGATAACGGTCCGCCTGAGGATGGAAACACGGGGAAACGGGCCGTCCCATGCTGCGCAAGCATAGGGTGACGATCCGCCGGAGGATGGAAAAGGTCTGTCGGAGGATGCGCAGGCATCGGGCAACGGTCCGCCGGAGGATGGAAACATGGGGAAACGGGCAGTCGGAAGATGGGGCGTCCGGCGGGGTTCACCGGCCGTTCTCCTCTCCGCTGATTGCCTCGGGGTCATAAGGCGTGTCCTGGTAGACGTAAAAATTCATCCAGTTGGAGAAGAACAGGTTGGCATGGGCGCGCCAGGTTACCGAAGGGGGCCGGGTGGGGTCGTCGCCGGGGAAATAGCCGGCGGGCACGGTTATCGGCAGCCCTTTGTCCAGATCGCGCCGGTATTCCGCGCCGAGGGTGTCGCCGTCGTATTCCATGTGCCCCATGATGAAAAATTGCCGGCGTTTTTTGTCCTTCATAATACAGGGGCCGGCCTCCCGCGAGTCCGCCAGGATCTCCAGGCCGGGTTCAGCTTCGATGTCCGCGCGGCGCACCTCCGTATAGCGCGAATGCGGCATGGCGAAGGCATCGTCGAAACCCCGGAAGATGGGGTTGAAACGCTGCGTTACTTTGTGCGGAAAAACCCCGAACAGTTTTTGCGGCAGATTATGCTTGTCTATGCCGAAATGACGGTACAGACCGGCCTGGGCGCCCCAGCACAGGTAGATGGTGGAAAACACCCTCGTGCGCGAATAATCCATGATGTCCGTCAGTTCGTCCCAATAATCCACCTGTTCAAAGGGCAGTTTTTCCACAGGCGCGCCGGTGATGATCATGCCGTCGAATTTTTTTTTCCGCACGGCGTCGAAACTGGTGTAAAAGCGTTCCAGATGGTCTGCGGAGGTATTTCTGGAGACATGGCTCTCGGCCTTGATCAAAGTTATGTCGACCTGCACGGGCGAATTGCCGAGCAGGCGCAGAAGCTGCAGTTCGGTCGCCGTCTTGGTCGGCATGAGGTTGACGACGGCGATGCGCAGGGGGCGGATATCCTGGCGCACGGCCCGTTCCTCGCTCATGACGAAAATATTCTCGGCTTCCAGCCTGCCGCGGGCGGGCAGGTCGGCCGGTATGTTGATGGGCATTGTTTCTCCCGGTATGCCGCTTAACGCATATATCAGTAAGCGCAATCCTCTGCGCGTGCAGGCGGCCGCAACCCGTAACTGCGGCGCGCATCGGCGCGCCCGCGCGGCCCGGCAAAGCTCGTCCGGACGCCGGCGGCACTTCTGTTTCAATATATAGAAATATCCTGATATATGCAAGGGTAGAACACGCCCCTCAGCAGTTCGCATTATGGCCTTTGCTCTGGTTTTGCAGCATCGTTCGGCGGGACAGAACGCCTATTCTGTGGGAATAATGGACTTTTTTCTTCGGTTCAATCGGCTCAGGCGGGAAAATTTTATCAATAAAGCCGGGAGTTTTTATCTATGGATAGATACAAGCATAGTAAGGTCCAAAAATTACAAGTTTTCCGAGCTGTGTGGAGGGGTTGAGAAACATCCTGACAACATGCTGATTTTATAATATTTTTGTGTAGAAAATCTATCCGTTGCTGTACACTCGCAAAACCTTTTTGAAACTTGACTTTCCCGTTGCCGGAGCGTATAGGGCGCTCTTCCCGTTCCAGTCAGATGTCGCGCCTGTACCGATGTCGCGCCTGTATTGTCGTAACAGGCGTGAGCAAAGAAAAAAACGCGTTTTTTGCGTTGTTCGCGCCGCCTTGGGGCGGAGCGCCCGGCTTTGCCGGGCGTCCGTGTCGTGACATTCCGCGAATGACATGTCACTAGTATCAGCAATGAGTTCCGGATGCAAAGGAGCCGTTTATGAAAACATTTTCGCCTACCCCGGCGGACATCAAGCGTTCCTGGTTCGTGACGGACGCCGCCGGGCAGGTGCTCGGCCGGCTGGCTTCCCGCCTGGCGCACCGGCTGCGCGGCAAGCACAAGCCGGAATTCGCCCCGCACATGGACAACGGAGATTACATAATCGTCGTCAACTGCGAAAAAATTCGCGTGACCGGCAACAAACTCGCCGGAAAAATATATTATCGCCACAGCGGCTACGTCGGCGGTCTTAAAGAACAAAGCCTGGAAAAAATGCTGGCATCCAAGCCCCGCCAAGTGCTGATGCATGCCGTCAAAGGCATGCTGCCCAAAAACCGCCTGGGACGAGCCATGCTGAAAAAACTCAAAGTCTATGCCGGCCCTGAACACCCCCATGCCGCACAAACGCCGCAGACTCTGACCTTTTAACGCCGGATCGCCGGGGCCTTTTGTCGCCTGGCCCGATACAACCCGGCGCCGGCTTATTTTCAACGCTTACCGACAGGAGAAATGATGATCACGGATTTCAAGTACGGCACCGGCCGCCGCAAGAACGCCACCGCCCGCACGCGCCTGTATGAGGGCACAGGCATAATCACTGTGAACGGCCGCCCCTTTGAAAACTATTTTCCGCGAAAATCTTTGCAGATGGTCATCAGACAGCCTCTGATCCTGTCAAGGCAGCAGGATCGCATAGACGTCAAGGTGCGGGTGGACGGCGGCGGCATCAGCGGCCAGGCCGAAGCCGTACGCCACGGCATTTCCCGCGCCCTGCTTGAATGGGACGCCGAACTGCGCGGCCCCCTCAAAAAAGCCGGTTTCCTGACCCGCGACGCCCGCAAGAAAGAACGGAAAAAATACGGCCTGCGCGCCGCCCGCGCCCGTTACCAGTACTCCAAGCGCTGATTTCTCTCTCCAGCCGCGCGGACCCGGATTTGCTCCCCAACGCCGGGTCCGCGCGCAGCCGCTTTATGCGGCCTTGCCGGAGTCCTCATGCGCCGTGTTCTTACAGTGCAACTTGCCCGTTTCGGCGATTTGGCGCAGAGCAAACGCCTGCTCCTCAGTCAGATCCGTGATGCCGGAAACGAAGTACATCTTTGCGTGGACCGTTCCCTTGTCCATCTTGCGCAACGTCTCTATCCTTCTGCCGTTGTCCACGGACTGCCCGCCCACCGGGGCGACGGCGGCCCCGGAGAAGTTTTCGCCGCCTGCCGAAGCTGTTTTGCGGCCCTGCGTGAACTCGACTTTGCCGAGGTGTATTTCCTGAACTTTTCTCCCCTGTCCTTTGCCTGCGCCGCCCTGTTCAATCCGGAGCAATGCCGGGGCTACGCCAGGTCCCACGGACAGGACATGCGCTCCACGCTGTTTTCCCTGGCTTTCAATCTCATGCGCGACCGCCGCTTCGCTCCCGTAAATCTGGCCGACCTCTGGGCCTTTCTGCACAAGGACCCCGTTGCCCCTGAAAAAGTCAACCCCATTGCCCGGCCGGCGGCAACGGGACGCATCGGCATCATCGTCGCCGGACGCCATGCACGGCGCTCGCTCCCGCCGCGGGCGCTTGCAGCGTGCGTGCAGTCCGTGTTCCGCGCCGGGGGCGGCCCGCGCCTGCTGTGCCTCGGCGCAAAAGAAGATCAACCCGCCGCGCGCCGGCTCAAACGCGAACTCCCGCCGCGTATCGCCGAACGTCTGGAAGATCTCACCGGAAAAACCTCCCTCGCGGATCTCCCCGACATCCTGCGCGGCCTCGACATGCTGCTGACCCCGGACACAGGCGCCATGCACCTTGCCGCCCATCTGGGCATCCCTGTGCAGGCCTTTTTCCTGTCCTCGGCATGGTGTTTTGAAACCGGCCCCTACGGCATGGGACACAGGATATGGCAGGCCGTCCGGCCCTGCTCGCCCTGCCTGGAAAGCGCACCCTGCCCGCACGACACGGCCTGCGGCGCGCCCTTTTCACATCCCTCCTTCACGGCGCACCTGGCGGGCAAATTTTCAGCCGAATGGCCGGCAGACCTTATGGGCTGCGTATCCGCGCTTGATGATTTCGGCGCAACCTGTACAGTGGTGGACGGGGACAATCCCTATGCCGAGGCCGCGCGCGAACTGCGGGCGGGGCTGGCCGCCTGCCGCGGGCTGCCGGGCGCGGATGTGGGCGGCATGACTGCGCGCAACGCCGCTTTCCTGTTCCGCGAAAAAGACTGGATGCTGCCGGGAAACTGGAACTATGCCTGAACCGACGCCTGAAAAACAAGGTATGCCGCGTGTACTGCTGGTGCTGCCCATGTACGGCGGTTCGCTCCCCGTAGGGCGCTTCGCCGCGGAAGGACTGCGCGAAAACGGCTGTCTGGTGGAAATTTTCAACGCGCCCGCTTTTCATCCCGTATTCTGCGCGCTCAAGGAACTCAAGGTCGGCCCGGAACGCCTGGATGCCCTGCAGAACAGCTTCCTGCAACACGTTTCCCAATGCGTCACGGCCAAGGCTGAAGCCTTCGCGCCGGACCTTGTCCTCAGCCTTGCCCAGGCGCCCCTGAGCATCGCCGCGCTCAAACGGCTGCGCCGGGCAGGCTTACGGACCGCCATGTGGTTTGTCGAAGACTTCCGCATTTTTACTTACTGGCGCGCCTTCGCGCCTTATTACGACCTCTTCGCAGTCATCCAGAAAGAGCCTTTTATCGACGAACTGGACGCTCTGGGAGTACACGACGCCCTTTACCTGCCTTTGGCTGCCCTGCCTTCCCTGCACAGGCCCCTGACCCTGGACGAGCGCGAAAAACAAGAATTCGGATCACAACTTTCTTTTGTCGGAGCGGGTTACCCCAACAGACGCAAAGCCTTTGCCGGGCTCAGGAACCTTGGGCTCAAAATTTGGGGCACGGAATGGGATGACGATCCGGAAATTGCGCCCATGCTGCAAAAAAAAGGAGAACGCATCACTTCCGAAGACTGCGTCCGCATTTTCAACGCCGCCGCAGTCAACATCAACCTGCACTCTTCCGTGCGCGCCGATCCGCCGGTAGCGCCGGGCGACTTCGTCAATCCGCGCACCTTTGAAATCGCCGCCTGCGGCGCTTTTCAACTCACGGACCGGCGCGGGCTGCTGCCGGAACTGTACGGCCCGGACGAAGCGGCAACTTTCTCAGACCTGGACGAACTACGGGAGAAAATCTTGTACTACTCGGCGCACCCGGAAGAGCGCGCCGCCGTTGCCGCGCGCGCACGCCGGCGCACTCTTGCCGAACATACCTACGCCGCGCGCATGAAACGCCTTCTGGACTTCGCCGCCGAACGTCTGCCCGGCTTCATGCGGCGTGAGGATATCGTCTGGCCGCAAAATATGCCCGCAGAACTGGGCGATGCCGTCGCCGCGCTGATCCGCGAGCTTGGCCTGTCCGCAAACGCCTCCTTTTCCGATGTGATTGCAGCCGTGCGCGGCAAAAGCGGCGTACTCTCCGATGCCGAAGCCGCCCTGCTGTTTCTTGACGAATGGAAAAAACTTTACACCTGACACGCCGAGGAAGTTCCTATGAAGCCAAAATATCCCGCACAACGCGGCGGCCTTTCCGGAACGGCCAAAAAAAAAGCTCTGGTCCTTATTTTCGGAGTCGCCGGCCTGATTTTGCTGTGCGCCGTCGGGCTCGGCATACTTACAACCGTGCTCAAGCCCGCCGACTATCTGCAAATTATGGCCGATGCCGCGGAGAAATCCACCGGTCTGCATCTTGCGTTCCACGGCGAGGCGGAAACAACTCTTTTCCCCACCCTCGGCCTGAAAACGGGCAAAGTAACCCTCAGCAACCCGAATACGCCGGTGGATCCGGACCTGCTGACCGCGGAAAGCGTCTCGGCAGCCCTGTCCCTGGGTTCCCTGCTGCGCGGCGTTGTGGAGGTTGAGGAAATCCTGCTGTCCGGCCTCAAGGCCAAGCTGACCGTGGACCCGGCGGGCCGCAGCAATTGGTCGTCTGCAAAAGAGCGGCGCGGGTCCGGCGACGGGCCTGCAGCGGAACCTGTCGCGCCGCCGCCGGGCGCAGACGGCGACAAAAAAGCCGGCGGTCCGCAGCCGGCATGGAACCTTAAACATTTGGCCTGCAAAAGCATACAGCTTGCCTACCGGGATTTGCGCACAGGCGACGCCTACAGTGCGGACATCGACACGCTCGCCCTGAACGGACTGAAAGAGGGCGCGGCCGCGCCCCTGACACTGGCAGGCCGCGCCCGCGACGAAGCGGGCGGCAACACGCTTTCCTTCCGCCTGCAGGCCGTTCTGGAGATGCGCGCCGCAGGCGCGCGCGACAAGACGGCCGAACCTTCCCTGTATCTGGATATTCAGAAACTGGAACTCGGGCCGAAACTCGGCAAACTGCCCCCGGTCACGGCCGAACTCGGCGGTAAAACGGAAATTTCCGCATCCGGCGCCTGCAAGGCGAGCGACATTAAAGGCATGTTGACCCTGCCCGGCGCCGCCCCGGCGCAGTTCACCGCTTCGGTCGCCTACGCTCCCGGCGGGGGCGGCAAACACACTCTGGAAGGCGCGCTGGCCCTGGACAGCCTGGATATCAACGCTGTGCAGCGCTTCCTCGCTACTGCAGCCGGAGACGCGACCCAGGGCGCGATGCGGGGCGCACCCAACCTGAGCAGACCAGTCGTCGCCGGCCCGGGAACTACCGGCTCCGACACGCGCGCGGTCCGGGACAAGCCCGGGAAACGCGGCGCGGACGGAGCCGCGGATAAAAATCCTGCCGAAGTTCCTGTCCCTACCGCCCTGCGCAACTTTGACGCAAACCTGACGGTCACTGCGGACAAGGCCCTTTACGGCAAAATCACCGTGAGCAATATCCGCGGCGATCTGAAGATGCAGGACGGCAAAGCCGACCTCGTTTACAGCCTGGCTCTGTTCAAAGGACAACTCGCGGGCAGGGCCGTTCTTGATTTGCGCGGCGCTGAACCCGTCCTGACCGTGAACGCCGCGCTCCGCTCGCCGGATATGGAACTGGCCGCGGCATCCCCGGTATTTTCGGACCACTACACGCTCAGCGGAAAACTGCGGGCGTCTCTTGACCTGAAATGCAAAGGCGGGACCGTTGACGCCATGCTGCACAGTCTGAACGGGAAAGCGGCCATAGCCGCCCGCGACGGCGAGGTCGGCGGCTTCACTCTCGCCCCGGAACTGCCCGGCTTCGCGCCTTTCCCAAGTTCCTTCGCCTACAAGAGCGCCGGCGCGAGCGCCGTCGTCACGCAGGGGGAAGCCGTAAGCAAAGATATCGCGCTCGTTTCCGACGCAATACTGGCGCGCGGGGGCGGCACCGTCCATATCGCTTACGGGCAGGCGGATCTGGGCATAGATTTCATGACCGCCGGGCCGCCTGCCGGCCCGGCGGTGCCGGTGAGCATACGCGGTCCTCTGCATGCCCTTTCATACAGCATAGACACGCGTACCTTGCTGCGCAATGCGGCCGAAAGCGCCGCACGCGCTCCCGAGGCGGCGACGGACCTGCTCAAAAAATCAGGAGCGTCTGTCAAAGGATTGAAAGACCGCCTGATCCCGCGCCGTTGACAACACAGGGGCGACGTCCGGGCAGGAGCGGCCCGGGCCGGCGCAAGTCGCTGCTTTTCCCGGTTGGCCGCGCCGTCCTGCGCCGGCTGTGGATTGAAATACAAGTCTGAAAATTGAGGGTGCAGGGGCATCATGCCCCTGCCGGAGCGAAGGGGCGGAGCCCCTGTTATACCAAGTTGCTTTCAGCAGAAAGCAAATTGGTATGGCGGAGGCGAAGCCGACGCCCGCAAGTTTTTGAAAAATCAGGCTTCGCCTGTTTTTCAAAAACTTTGGCGTCTTGCATTCAAACTCGTTTGAATGCAACTTGGTATTAGATACCGCGGGCGGAGCCCCGTCAGTCAGCGCGTCGCAGGCTCGGCGTTGCGCGCATTCAGCAGGGCGGGTAAGATGCGCACCTTGATCGACTTTAGCCGTTTACGCAGCCACTCTTCGTAAATGGCGCGCATTTTCTCTTCGGACAGGGCGCGTTCCACGCGCAGGGATATTTCCGCGGGGTCAAGAACAGAGGCGGGGGTTTTGTTCAGCAGCACGAGCGCGGTGTATTCCCGGCCGCTTTTCATTACTTTCGACGCCTTGCCCGGCGCAAGCGGCGCGAGGGCGGCGACAAGTTCTTCGGGCACCAGTTCGATGCTCATGTTGATGTCCTGGATGGTCACGAGATGTTTTTCCCGTGCTTCGGCGGCGTCCGCGCCGGCGGCGAGATCGGCGCGCGCATCCTCCACCGTCTTGCCGTCCCGTCCGAGGATGCGCAAAAAATGCCACATCTCGGGGACGACGAACTCCTCCGTATGCGCCAGATAGTATTGCTGCACCTCGTCGGCAGAAATGGTGATCTCCGGGCGCAGCACCCTGGACAGGAAGTACTCGACAGTCAGACGCCGGTACAATGCCTTGCGCCAATCGTCGATATCCAGACCGCTCCTGATGAGCATGTCGTCGAACGCGCCTTCGGGGTAATCGGCGCGGACGCGCTGTTCCTCTTCCTCAAGCGCGTCGGGGGCAAGGGCAAAGCCGTTCTGCTCCATGTAACGACAGACGGCAACTTCCTCAATCATGCGGCCCAGCACATAGCGATACTGGGAATGCAGGACGGTTTCCTCCGGCTCCGGAGTGTTGGGGGAAAAACCGGTAAACAGGCTGATTCTGGCCGATTCCAGTTCCCTGAAAGAAATCTCCTGTCCGTCCACTTCGGCCGCATCGCCGGGCATGGCGCGCAGCGAGCCCGGCAGCAACAGCACTACGGCGGCAAGACAGAGCGCAGGGAGGGCGCCGTATGCATTAAGTTTCCGCTTCATGCCATAGACAAACGCGCAGATAATTGAAGAGTTTGACACGGTGCTGTATACATTAAGTTTCCGCTTCATGCCATAGAGGGTACAGGAAGCCCCACAGCTTGTCCAGAGCCTCCGGCACGTTCGCATCCGGCCCGTTCCCGCCCCCGAAAGGCAATTCCAGGATACCCGGCGGCTGGAGGCGGACATGCAGCCCTTTGTGTTGCGCAGCCGTAATAAAGCCGACCAGGACGACCGGGTCGGGGCCGGCGTTTGCGACGAAGGACAGGCGCACTTTATCGGGAAAAATATCCGCCTTGCTGACGAAATGTCTGCCCAGCCGGCGCTTGAACGCGAGTACGGCGATGAAGTTTTCCAGTTCAGGGGGACGGCGTCCGAAGCGGTCGCCGATTTCCGCGGCCGCTTCTTTCAGGGCCGCTTCGTCTTGGGCTGATGAAAGCCGTTTGTAACAGCGCAGGCGTTCTTGACCGTCCGGCATGTAGTTTTCCGGAATGAAGGCGGGGATACCCAGAGACAGCTCTGTTTCCGTAAAACTTTGCGCGGGTACGCCTTTGAGTTCCGCTACGGCCTGCTCCAGCATTTCCATGAACATTTCAAGGCCGACGCGATTGATGTGGCCGCTCTGCGATTCGCCGAGAATATTGCCGGCGCCGCGCAGGCGGAGGTCTTCCATTGCTGTTTTGAAGCCGGCCCCGAGGTAGTCCATTTCCAGAATAATGCGCAGGCGTTTGCGGGTATTTTCCTGCAGGCGTTCCGGGTCGGGCGTCACGAACACGGCAAAGGCCTGTCTGTCCGAGCGTCCCACCCGGCCGCGCAGTTGGTACAACTGCCCGAGTCCGAACAGGTGGGCCTGGTCCACCACAAGGGTATTGGCGCGGGGGAAGTCGAGTCCGGACTCAATGATGGAGGTGCAGACCAAAATATCCAGGTCTCCGAGCCAGAATTTGCGCATGTTTTTTTCAAGGGAGCTTTCGCTCATGCGGCCGTGCGCGATGCCCAGCCGAGCATCGGGCGCAAGCGTGCGCACGTAGTCGGCGACGCGTTCCAGCCCGTCCACCCTGTTGTAGACCCAGAAAATCTGTCCCTGCCGATCCAGTTCGCGGCGGAGTATGCCGCGCAGCAGCTCGTCGTCGCGGGCGATGAGGGCCGTGGACACGGGCTTGCGCTCCGGCGGCGGCGTTTCAATGACGGACAGCTCGCGGATACCCGACAGAGAAAGCTGCAGGGTGCGGGGGATGGGGGTGGCCGTCAGGGTCAGGGCGTCCACGTTCTTGCGGATTCCCTTGAGGCGTTCCTTGTGGCGCACGCCGAAGCGCTGTTCTTCGTCCAGGATGAGCAGGCCGAGGTTGGGTATGACGACATCATTGGACAGGATACGGTGTGTGCCGATGAGCACGTCGATGCGTCCCTCGGCCGTCGCCTTGAGCACATCCCGCTGTTTGGCGGCTGAAACGAAGCGCGACAGCAGCCCGACGTTGACCGGCAGAGCGGCGAGCCGGCTGCGGAAGGTTCGGTAATGCTGTTCGGCCAGCACCGTCGTGGGGCACAGCAGCGCCGTCTGCCGGCCTTCCAGGGCGGCGCGGACGGCGGCCCGCATGGCGACCTCGGTTTTGCCGAAGCCCACGTCGCCGCAAACCAGGCGATCCATGGGCTCTCCTTTTTCCATGTCGTTCAGGACATCTTCGATAGCTTTGGCCTGATCCGGCGTTTCTTCGAATCCGAAACCGGCCTCGAATTCACGGTACATCTCGTCCGGAGGTCCGTAGCGGAATCCTTTCAGCACCTTGCGCAGGGCATACATTTCCACCAGATCGGAGGCTATCTGCATCACGGCCTTACGCGCTTTTTCCTTGCCCGTCGCCCACTGCGCGCCGCCGAGCCGGTCCGGCACCGGACGTACGCCTTCCGCGGACTTGAAAGGCTGGATGAGGGACAGGCGGTCCACGGGCAGATAGAGCTTGTCGTCCCCGGCATACTGCAGCAACAGGTAATCGCTTTCGGTCCCGCCCGGGGCCATGCGGTGCAGACCTCGAAAAATGCCCAGGCCGTAGTCCTTGTGGACCAGAAAGTCGCCGTCGCTCAGGGTATCGTGCGACTCCAGCCCCTGGAAAACAGCGGCGGCGGCGGAGGGTTGTCGGGCGCGGTCGGCGCGCGGTTGGAGGACATCTTCGCCGAGGATCGTGCAGTGATCCCAAGCCAGGTGGATTCCTTTGCGGAACGGCGAGATCAGGGCGAAAATCCCGTAGTCCGCGGTATCCAGGCGCAAATGCGGGCTTATACCGTCCTGCGCCGCCAGTTTGAGAAAACGCGTGCGGGCGCGGCCGGTGGAAAAACTGAGCAGCAGGCGGCCGCCGGGACGGGCCAGCAGCGCGTCCCGCGCGCCGTCCGCATCGTCCTGCGCCTCCACATTCTCTTCCACGCGGGGTACGCGCGCCGGCCCGCCGCCCTTGCTGCCTGTTTTGCGTCCTCTGTCGGACTTCGCCGCCTGTTTCCCGTCACGCCGCCCTGCCCCTGCCCAGTCCCGCATTACGGCAAGCAGATGCTGCCAGGGCCGCTCACGGGCATCGCCGTGCGTAAAAAGTTCCTGGTAGGAAGAAAAGTTGCGCTCACGCATGGCGACCTCTTCCGGCGTATCCGGAATGCCGATGCGCAGGTCCTCGAAGCAGGCGCAACGCGCTGCCGCGAAAAAGGCCGCCGCCTCGGAGGACGGGCGCAGCGCCCGCGCTACGGATCCAGACAGACCGTGCCACGGGCCGCCCGGCTCCCGCAACGCCTGCAGCCTGCGCTCGCTTTCTTCAAGAACGGCGCGGACATCCGCCGCGCCGGGCAGCAGATAGACGGTGTCTTCGGGCAGCCAGTCTTCAAGGCGGGAACAAGTGTCGTAAAACATGCCGGGAAACAGCGCGGCGCTGTTCTCGTCAAGCATGCGGACAAGGGCGGCTGCTTCCGCGGGATCCAGCCTGCCTGCGTTTACCTCGCGTTTCCTGAATGCTTCGGCCTCGGCGCGCAGGCGACGGCTTAAAATCACCGGGGAAGCCGGGATCATGACCATTTCCTGCACATCGGCGATTGAGCGTTGGGAAACGGGTTCAAAATGCCGGAGGTCATCCAGGGTGTCGCCGAAAAATTCCAGGCGTAAAGGACGGTAACAGCCCGGACAGAAGATATCCAGAATATCGCCGCGCACGGCGATTTCTCCGGGCGCGTTGACCATGGGCACGCGGGAGTATCCCCATTCCAGGGCCTGATCCAGCACCAATTCCGGGGCCATTTCCATGCCTTTGCTCAGAATCAGCTCATGGACGTCAAAAATATCCTCCGGCGGCAGGCGCAGGAGGAAGGCGTCCGGCGTGGTCAGGATGCCTCGTCCGTCGCGTTTCTGTTTCAGGGAATAAAGGGCGGCCATGCGTTCGGGTCGATTGTCGGCGCCGCCGGTACGAACCGGATACGGCGGCGGCATGACGACAACGCGCTGCTGCCGGGTCGTGCGCAGAGGGGAAGGGTCGGTTGCCGAAACGTCCGGACTGAAAAGTCCGACCAGCGCGCGCAGTTCCGCAAGGGCGGCCCGGTTCACGGCGCAGGCTGCCACGCTCCGGCCCTGCGCGAGCAGGGCGCAGGCCAGGCGGGCCATAGTGCCCGGCCCGGAACGCACCACGCGGACCGGACCGCTCTTGCCGCGCGTCAGGCGTTCAACAAGAGATTGCAAGGAAGAAGACACACAGGAACCCCGCGGGGAATGTCGCGCGCAGCAGCGCACTCCGGACGACGGCCGAAAAAAAACAGCCGCCTGCGCGAAACCGGCGGCTGCGTCCGAACCGGAGAAACACGCTGCTGCCGTGTACCGCTTTATTGTTTGTCTCCGGCGGCCGGGGCGCTGCGCAGAGCCTGTGCCTGCAACCCCGGACCCTCGGCCTGAGCGGGCGCAAGGGCGGGCATTCCGCCGTTTCGCAGGGAAAATGATTTCCCCCGGCCGGCCTTACGCGTAACGCAGGCCGGTTCCCTCATTATGTGTCGGAGCGAAAATTTATGTGTTACATGGACTACAACTGAGCCAAAGATTCGATCACTTCATTGGACAGCAGCTTGTCGAGGTCCAGCAGAATAAGCAGGCGATCCTGAAGTTTACCCACGCCGCTGATGTATTCGGAGTCGACGCCGGCCACGACGGGCGGCGGCGGTTCCACCGTGCCTGCCGGTATCCGCAGCACCTCGGAGACGGAATCCACAACAAAACCGACAATCATATTGTTTATTTCTATGACGATGATCCTAGTATGCTTGTCGTGTACCTTGGAGTCAAGGCCGAAGCGCCTGCGCAGGTCAATGATGGGAATGACCTTGCCGCGCAGGTTGATGACCCCTTCCACAAAGGCTTCCGCCCTGGGCACTTTGGTTATTTCCATGGTGCGGATGATTTCCTGCACCTTGAGGATGTCCACGCCGAACTCTTCTTCGCCGATACTGAAGGTAACGAGTTGCAGCAGTTCGTCATCCTGTCGTTTTGCTTCATCCATAACTCACCTCATGCTCTGTTCGTCAAAGGAACGAACGCAGGTCTTCCCGCCGGTCGCCGCCTTGCCCCTCCTGTCCGCCGATATCCGGATGTACGCCGAACCGCGCGGTTTGTCACGCATTTATTTCTCCAGACGGCCGCGGCCTGTGCAGAAGTAGACAAAACCGTTGCGGGCCATGATTTTTTCCGAATAAAGGTTGCGGCCGTCAAAAATTACCGGGGCGGAAAGCGCGGCTTTCACGCGGACAAAATCCGGGGTTCTGAACATGTTCCATTCCGTGGCCACCAGCAGGGCATCGGCGCCTTCCGTTGCCGCATATTGGTCCCCGGTCAAGGTGAGGCCGGGGATATCGCCGAGCTGCTCCGCCGCCCTGCGCATCGCCGCCGGGTCATAGGCCCGGATGCGCATGCCGTGCCGGGCAAGTTCCCTGATGATGGTCAGGGCCGCGGATTCGCGCACGTCGTCGGTATTGGCCTTAAAGGCCAGTCCCCATACGGCCAGGGTGCGCCCGCGCGCGCCGCCGCGCTCGTTGAAATAGTCCAGCACCTTGCGGGCCATGTGTATTTTGCAGCGGTCGTTCACGGAGTCCACGGCCTTGAGCAGTTCCGGCTCTACCCCGGCTTCGCAGGCCGTGTGGATGAGCGCCCGCACGTCCTTGGGAAAGCAGGAACCGCCGTAGCCCAGGCCTGGATAAATAAAATGCGGCCCTATGCGGTGGTCGGCTCCGATACCCAGGCGCACGTCGGTGACGTCCGCCCCGACTTTTTCGCAAATCGCGGCCATTTCGTTAATGAAGGATATTTTTGCCGCAAGCAGGCAGTTGGCGGCATATTTGATCATTTCGGCGCTGCGGATGCCGGTCACGATCATTTTTTCCCTTGAACGGGCGAAGGGGGCGTAAAGTTCACGCATAAGCAATTCGGATTCGGGGTTTTCCGTACCCACGACAACGCGGTCCGGTTTCATGAAATCGCTGACGGCATCGCCTTCTTTCATAAATTCAGGGTTGGAAACCACATCAAAGGGAATGTCGACGCCGCGCTTTTTCTGTTCGCCGGCGACAGTCGCGCGGACGGCGTCCGCCGTGCCCACGGGGACGGTGGATTTGTCGACGACGACCAGAGGCGACTGCATGGCGCGGCCTATGTCGGCGGCGGCCCGCATGACCCAGCCCAGGTCGCAGGAGCCGTCATCACGGGCCGGGGTGCCGACGCAGAGGAAGGCGACTTCCGCGCCGTCAAGTCCCTCAGCCGTGTCGGACGTGAAGGACAGCCGTCCGTCAAGGGCATTGCGCCGTACCAGGATGTCGAGACCCGGCTCGAAAATATGCAGCCGCCCCCGGCGCAGGGATTCGACAACGGTCTTGTTCACGTCAACACAGCGCACGGTATTGCCCATTTCGGAAAAACAGGCGGCGCTTACCAGGCCGACATAACCTGTGCCGACAACACACAGTCTCATCACAGCTTCCTTTATGGAGAGTGGACATCAACGGATAGATTTTCTACGCAAAAATATTATAAAATCAGAATATTGCCGGGATGTTTCGCAACACCTCGACACAGCTCGGAAAAACTTGTAATTTTTTGATGTTATTATGATTCTATCTATCCATAGGTAAAAATCTCCTAATTTTTGGAGATTCCCCATAGCAAATTTCTGATTGCTTGAAAAGGGGCTGGGAATGGTGTGCCAGGGCAGACGCATCTAATTTTTCCTACTACGGCAAGAAAGCGTCCTCGCCGGGCACCGCGGAAAGTCCGCCGTCTTGACGGCCCCAAACAGCTGCTATGTTGCGCCGCAACGAAAT
>JAISMY010000077.1 GCA_031276485.1 Desulfovibrio sp.
GCAAGAAGCACGCGCTCAATTAAAGAGTCGTGTTCGATTGTTTATCCATATGTGGACGCTGACCACCTATCACGTTTTCAACTCATGGAATATGCTGATGAGAACAATCATAACCGGTGTCCATCCTCCGTAATCGTAAAAAATTGTGATATTTCACGACTATAACGTATATCCCTTCTAAAATTAGAATTGCTGATGAAGGCGCGCCGCGCTGGACTTACCCGTTTGATTGGTCTATGCTGCAACGTAATCAAGGAGTTTTCCGGTGTTTTACAAGGGCCAGATCGTAGTCTACCCGGCACAGGGGCCGGGCGTGATCGAAGACTTGGAGCGCCGGGAAATCGGGGGCTGTGAAACGGAATTTTACGTTATCCGCATCTTGTCGGGCAACACCAGGGTACTGGTGCCTGTAGGCAATGCCGTGAACGTCGGTCTGCGCGTCCCCTGTACCCCCGACGAGGCCCGCGCCGCACTGGACGCCCTGCGGGACTCCGGCGGCCGCGCCGGCTCGTGGGGGCAGAACTGGAACCGCCGCTACCGGGAGTATACCGAACGCTTGAAAAGCCCGTCCTTGAGGGAGGTGTGCGGCGTCCTCAAAGAACTTTTCCTGCTCAGCGGCAGAAAGGAACTTTCTTTCGGCGAGCGCAGGCTGCAGGAACAGGCCATGAGCCTTGTGGCCGCGGAACTTGCCTGCGTATTGAAAAAAGACGTCTGCGAAATCCGCTCCTCCATAGAAAGATTATTCGCCGACGCCGCGGCCGGGGGAGAAAAAGAGGGCGATGCCCCCTTGCCATGCCCCGCAACTTCGGCTACAGGATGCGAATCCGCGTGAGCGGAAATCCGAAAAAACATACCCCGGCAGTCCCTGATTTCGATCCCCGATCATAACCGGTTGCGGTTCACAACCTTGCAAGCGGACGAGTGCGCCGCACGACTGCCCCTCCCGCCGCATGTATCAAACACATCCTTCACCGGGGAACACCTTGAGGAGAGCATGAATTTATCTGAACTCAAGACCAAGTCCATGTCGGAACTGATGGCTCTTGCCGAGCCGCTCAATGTCGAAAACGCCAGTTCCATGCGCAAGCAGGAGTTGATTTTCGCCCTGCTGCAGAACTTCGCATCCCAGAACGGCGCCATTTTCGGCGACGGCGTGCTGGAGATCCTGCCGGACGGATTCGGCTTTCTGCGCTCCCCGCTGTACAGTTATATGCCCGGCCCGGACGACATTTACGTTTCTCCTTCCCAAATCAGGCGTTTCGGGTTGCGCAAGGGAGACATCGTGTCCGGGCAGATCCGCCCGCCCAAGGAAGGGGAACGCTATTTCGCGCTGCTGAAGGTCAATGAAATCGGCCTTGAGCCGCCTGCCAACGCCAAAAACCTGGTACTTTTCGACAACCTGACGCCCTTGTTCCCCGACCGCAGGCTGACCATGGAAAACGGCGAAAAAGCCTTTTCCGGGCGGGTCATCGACCTCATGGCCCCGGTCGGCTGCGGGCAGCGCGGCATTATCGTGGCCCCGCCGCGTACCGGCAAAACCATACTCCTCCAGTCTCTGGCCAATGCCGTCAACGCCAACAACCCCGAAGTCTACCTCATAGTGCTGCTCATCGACGAACGCCCCGAGGAAGTCACGGACATGGAGCGCACGGTCAAAAACGCCGAGGTCATCTCCTCGACCTTCGACGAGCCGCCGCAACGCCATGTGCAGGTCTGTGAAATGGTGCTGGAAAAAGCCAAGCGTCTGGTGGAGCGCAAGCGCGACGTGGTCATTCTGCTGGATTCCCTGACCCGTCTCGGACGCGCCTACAACGCCGTAACGCCTTCCTCCGGCCGGGTGCTCACCGGAGGTCTGGACGCCAACGCCCTGCAGCGTCCCAAGCGCTTTTTCGGCGCGGCGCGCAACATCGAAGAAGGCGGCAGTCTGACCATTATCGCAACCGCTCTGATAGACACCGGCTCGCGCATGGACGAGGTGATTTTTGAAGAATTCAAGGGTACCGGGAACATGGAAATCTACCTTGACCGGCACCTGTCCGAAAAACGCGTCTTCCCGGCCATGGACATCAACCGCAGCGGTACGCGCAAGGAAGAATTGCTGCTTCCCGACGACGTGCTGAACCGCGTCTGGATCCTGCGCAAGATACTGGCGCCCATGTCGCCCATAGACAGCATGGAATTTCTGCTGGACAAGATGCGCGGCACCAAAAACAACGCCGAATTTTTAAATGTCATGAACAAGTAGGGGACGCGCTTGCGGTCGGGCTGCAAACGCCGGAGGGAACAGTCCATGGCGGAAACACAGGGAAATTACAGCGCGTTTCTTGACGTGCTGTGCGCTGCCGCCGCCCGCGCCGGCATGCTGGAACGGGACGCGCGCAGCGCCCTGTATGCGGACAATGACGCCGGCCGGTATCGCGCTCTGATGGAGCAGCGGGCGCAGTCCCTGATTGATCTTGAAAGCAGGACCGCCGACCTGCTCGACGCCTTGCCCGAAGTCGAGCGCCGGCAAACGCGCTCGGCCCTGCGCTCCTTTGCCGACGGCGCGCGTACGGCGCTGGAGCTCGGCTCCGTATTTTATATGTCCGCACTGCTCTACCGTGACAACCACAAAGCGGGAGAGCCGGACAAACTGCAGGCGCTTGTTGAGGATCTGGAAACCCGGCTGCGCTGATGCCCGTTCGCGCCGGATGCGTCGCTTTTCGGGAACACCGTGAATTACTTTAACTATTTAAATAAGTTGAATACGTTGCGCAGCCTTGTGCCGACGCCCGCGTACGCCCGAATCGCCGTCTGCCTTGCCGCGGTATGCTGTGCGCTTTCCGCGCCGGCACCGCTTTTTGCCGCGCCGTCCGCCGTCCCTTCCGCCACGGACGGGGAAGAGAGACTGCAGCCCACGGAAATGCCGGGATACTCCGTGGAGGACCTGCGCAAGCTGTCTGACATCGTGACCCGCACCGGAGTGGATGCGGACAAGATCCCGGCGCTGTTCAGGCCGCAGTTTCTGTCCGTGTCCGATGCCGACCTGTCCATGGACAACGACGAAATTGTTTTCGTCGTTCGCTATCCCGGCGATCTGGTGCGCATTTACCCGAGGCGCGTACTGGTCTGGCACGAGGCTGTGAACGATGCGCTGCCCGATCCCTCCGGACTGCTCCCTCCGCCGCCTCTGCCGGGAGAGGAAGAAAAGGAAGGGGCAAACTATACGGTCAGCTATTCGCCGCTTACGGGGTCGGTAGTCGCGTTCCGTTCCATGGCCGGCAGCTACCCGTCGTCTTTCGGGTCGGCGGGTGTGCTGCTCAACGGCAATTCCGTGCTGTACGACCGCGTCAGCCGCAGTCTCTGGGTGCAGCTTATGGCGGTGTGCATTGAAGGACCTTTCCGGGGTAAACGTTTGCAACGTATCCCAGTCATTTCCGCCCGCTGGAGGGGCGTCAAGCAGCGCTACGGGGGACTGGACTCCAAGTTCGCGGGCCGGGCGGAGGTGTTGTCGCGTTCGACCGGCTTCAGGCGTTCCTACGGCAAAGACCCTTACGGCAGCTATGACCGCAGGGATACCTACTACGACGACACGCGCCTGCCCTTTCCGGTGAGTTTTACGGACACCAGGCTGCATCCGAAAAAGCGCATTCTCGGTATTGAAGTTGAAGAGGCCTTCGGCGCGGTAATCAAGGACGAGGTGCGCAAGGCGCGGGTGATCAATTTTACGTTGGGCAACGTGCCGATGGTCGCCGTCCATGACCGGGACATGGACGCCGTGCGCGTTTTCGAGCGCAAGATGCCCGACCTTGATGATCCTTTACGCTTTACCGTGTTTGAAGACGAAGTCGTGGACGAGTTGAGCAAAAGCCGATGGTCCCCCGAAGGGGACTGCAGTTACGGACGCTTCCGCGATCGGACGCTGAAGCCTGTACTCGCCGTCGACTCCATGTGGTTTGCATGGGCATCGTTTTACCGCAAGAGCCGTATTATCCCCGGCGATGAATTTTTTTGAGTGAAGGCGTCGTGAACCTAAAATTCGGTAAGTTTGCTGAAACAGCAGCGTGAACAGCGTTTCCGAAACGGAAAAACAGTGCCCGGCCGCGAAACGCTCGCTTGGCCAACATTTTTTGCGCGACCCGAACATCGCGCGGAAAATTGTCGGCCTGTTGCGCCTCACCGCCGAAGATTCTGTTCTGGAAATAGGCCCCGGCCCCGGTGCCCTGACGCGCTTTATCGCCGACGGCAACCCAGCCCGCCTGCTGGTCGTAGAAAAAGACGCCTATTGGGCGAAAGCGGCGGCGTACCTGCTTGCCGAATACGGCCCCGTCACATCCCCCGTTGCGGAGAAAGACAATTACCGCGCAGCGTACGCGAAAATTTCCCGCACTGCGGACGTGGAGATCCACGGTGCCGACGAATCCCCGCCGGCCGATGCCGGCAGGCTGCGTGTCCTGCACGTCGACGCCTTGACCTTGCCTTTTGAACACTTCTCCACCGGTTGGAAAATTATCGGCAACCTGCCGTACAACATCGCCTCGCCCCTGCTCTGGGAACTGTTCAGCCGCATGCCCGCCCCGGCGCGAGCCGTGTTCATGCTGCAAAAAGAAGTCGGCCTGCGCCTGACCGCAACGCCGAGCAGCCGCGCTTACGGCGCTCTCTCCGTTTGGCTGCAAAGCTTTAGCCGGCCGCATGCCTCCTTCGTCGTCCCGCCCCATGTCTTTCATCCTCGGCCCAAAGTGGACTCCGTGGTCCTGGTTTTTGAACCGCTTACCGTCGGCTCCGCGGATAACCGCGACCGGCAACGTCTTTGTGCCCCTGCAGCCCATCTTGCCGCTCCAGCGTACGTGACCCGCGTCCAGGCCGGCCTGAGCTGCTCCTCCGCGCATCTGCCCTGTTCTCGGGCGGAGCTGGCCGGGACGCTGCACGCCTGTTTCGGGATGCGCCGCAAACAAATGGGGCGCATCGTGGCGTCCCGCGGCATATCCCCGCACAGTCTGGAAGCCTTGGGTATAAACCCTCGCTCACGGCCGGAAAATTTGACACCCGAAGAATTTCAACGTGTCGCGGCGGCACGCCTTTTTGTCTGAATTGCCCCGGCAATTCGACAGAATCAGAATAACGCGAGGATTCTGGATCGAAATACTTCGAGTACTGCTTTTCATGCTCAGTCTTGACCTTGCCACTCTCAAGTTCGTCTTTCAGTGCGATCAACTTCAAGGTAAACGACGTTTCGTCCTCAAGCGCGCGTGCGC
>JAISMY010000046.1 GCA_031276485.1 Desulfovibrio sp.
CACTCATCCCTTTTTGAAACTGAACCGGATTGCGGGGCATAGAAAACTCCTTGGTTTCAAAAAGTATCTCATAATTTTCAGACGCTGAATAGTAGCGGACTATCGTACGTAATCAGGAATTGGTATCACTACAGCATATTGACCGGGTCCAGGTCCAGGCGCAGGGCCAACGCGCCGCCTTTGGCCGTTTCCGCAGCGTATTTGTAAAGCAGGCGGAAGCTCCGCCAGTCGTCGCCCTTGAGCAGGCAATGCCTGCGCGCGCGTCCTTTGAGCAGGGGCAGGGGCGCGGGGGCGGGTCCGAGCATGGTGACGCCCAGTTCCTTCGCCTTTTGCCGCATGCTCCTGCCGAGGGCGGCCGCCGCTTCCGCGCCCTCGGTCGAACCCGCTTCGTGGCTGATGCGGATCAGGGCCAGCCGCGTAAAAGGCGGGTAGAGCCGGCGTCTGCGCAGTTCCAGTTCCCGTTCGAAAAAACCCTCGTAGTCGGCGCGAAGCACATAATCCCAGCAATAATGGCCGGGATCGCGGGTCTGGATGAGAACCTGCCCGCTTTTCCCCCCTCGCCCGGACCGTCCGGACGCCTGCAGGATAAGCTGAAAGGTGCGTTCGGCCGCACGATAGTCAGGAAGATTCAGACCCAGGTCGGCGTCGGCGATGACTGCCAGGGTGACGTCAGGAAAATGATGCCCTTTGGACAGCATTTGGGTGCCGACCAGGACAGCCGCCTCTTTGCGGGCAAAGGCCGACAGGATGGCTTCCATGCGTCCGGGGCGGCGGGTGCTGTCGCGGTCCAGGCGCAGGATGCCGGTGCCCGGCGGCAGCAGCGTTTCCAGGTTTTCCTCCAGCTTTTCCGTGCCTTCGCCCAGGGGCAGGAAATTCAGGTTCCCGCAGGAAGGGCAGGGAGAAGGGAATGCAACGGAACGGCCGCAGTAATGGCAGACGAGTTTTTCCCTGCCCTTGTGGTAGGCGAGCGAAATGTCGCACTGCGGGCAGCGCAGGGTTTTGCCGCAGTCGCGGCAGTAGACGACCGGGGCATAGCCGCGGCGGTTGAGCAGAATGACGGCCTGTTCGCCGCGCCGCACGACCTCGTTCAGGTCGGCGACGCTCTCGGGCGCGAGCAGTCCCTTGTCTTTGCCGGGAGCCAGGGGCACAAGGCGTGCTTCGGGCAAACTGCCGCCGAAGCGTTCCGTGAGCGTATGCAGGGGGATGCGCCCCTGCCGCGCGGCGTAAAAACTTTTGAGATCCGGCGTGGCGGAGCCGAGGAGCAGCAGGGCGCCTTCGCGGTTTGCCCGGTACCAGGCCACTTCCTTGGCCTGATAGTTGATCGATCCCTCATCCTGTTTGAAGGAGGCGTCGTGTTCCTCGTCCATGACGATAAGTCCGATGTTTTCCAGAGGCAGGAGCAGGGCCGAACGCGTACCCGTCAACAGGCGGGGCCGGCCGCTTTTGTCGCCGGCCAGAAGGCGGAAGGTCCGTTCCCTGGCGGCGTGGCTCTGGTAGCCGTGAAAAAGATGGCGGCGGTCGGGTGGGATCAGGTCCGGGGGCAGGGCCGTTTCGGCTGCATCGTTGAGTTTAAGGGCCAGGGCCACTTCCGGCGCCAGCAGCAGGACGGAGCGGCCCGAAGCGAGTACGGCGCGGGCGGCATCCAGATACAGCGCTGTCTTGCCGCTTCCCGTCACGCCGAACAGCAGACGGATTTGAGCGCCTTGCCCGACCGCGCGCAGCAGTTCGTCCGCGATCTCCCGCTGGCGCGGGGTGAGGGTAAAGCCTGAAGCGCCGTTGCCGGCAGCCGGCAGACACTCACGCAGCGTGCCGGCGTATGAATCTTCAGGGTCGGCGGGAAGCGCGCGCACCAGACCCGCGCGGGTAAGGACGGTCAGCGTAGCGTCCGCTTTTTTGCCGAGCGCGTTGAGCAGGATGCGCCGGCTGACCGGACCTTTTTCCAGCAGGAACTCCAGAACGGCGATGCGGGCTTTTGCCGCGGGCCGTACCGGCCAGGGAGGATCGGAAGCGGGACTGTAGAGAAAGGCGTCCAAGGGGCTGACGCCGGGACGGCGGACTTCGGCGCGTCCGGACATCCACAGCCCGCCGAGCGCGCGCAGGCTGTCCGCGGACAGCCGGGCCAGGTCGCCCGGAACCAGATCCGTAATGCCGTCTTCGTTGAAAAAGCGCAGACGCGGCGCGGGCGAGCGTAACCCGGCGGGCAGCATGCCGGCCAGAATGCGCCCGAGTTCGTCGGCGTGCCTGTCGGCCAGAGTGCGGGCCAAATCAAGATAGGCGGGGGAAAACAACGGTTCCCTGTCCAGGGGCCAGATAAGCGGTTTCAGCGTGAAGTTTTCCGCGTCCGCCCTCTGCCGCTCAAAGGCCGTGATGACGCCGGCGCGTCGGCTCTTGCCCAGGGGGACGACGACGCGCTGCCCGGTGAAAAACGCTTCGGGCGGCAGGCAGTCCGGCAGACTGTAGCTCAGTTCGGTAAAGGGGGGGCTCAGGAGAGCGGTTCGGACGGCGACGGTTTCGGCCGGCATGCGCGGTGGTCCCGGAGTTTCAGGGGAAGTATCGCGAGTTTCCGCGCATGCAGGTTTATACTGATATATGTGTTGAAAAGTAAACTTGTTATGCAGGATCGTCAGCCGGAAAGCACTGCTTTCGGCTGACTCGCGGCGCTTTCGGCGGACGGCCACGGCCGGTGTTTACTGCTTTCCGCAGAAATCAGTGCCGCGGGAGAACGCCTCTTTTCTTTTACAAGGCAATCCGCTAATGTCAACCCATGAGGCAATGGGGAATCCGCTGAAGTAACGTTCCTGTACATTTTACAATGTCCATTAATAATGTCCGTTAATTGCCGGCATAATTAGGATGTCGCCTTATTTGCCCGAGGGATTCCGGCAATCCGTGTACGGTGCCGCCCCCCGGACGCCCCTGCCCCGGCGGACAGGAGCAGGCCGGTATGTTTCCTTTGTTTTTGCCGTCCTGCTGTGCCATGTTCCGCTGTTGCCGTTTTCGACGGCGCAGGGCGGGGAGAACGGGAAAGCCGAAGCAGGCGCGGCGTTTACGGCGAGCCGGAGTTTCAACGCCGCTGTAGGTCGCGACCGGGCGGAGGCGGCCGCTCTGGCCGCCGCCTTGTCGGCGGCATACGGGCATGCCGGGCGCGCGTTGTCCGGAGAGATGGTTCCTGATTTCCGCGAGGCCGCCGAGCGGCTCGGCATACCGGGCGAAACGCTGTTTGAAGGACTTGCCTGCGTGCATTTCCCCGTGCGGCGTCTGTGTGCGCGGGTTGAGGGTATTACTCCGGACGGCCTGGTCACGGTCGGCGTTGTTTTGGAAAGTCCGGCCGGCGCTTCGCTTGCCTATGCCCTGAAAAACGCGGACCGGGTAGAGGCGGGAGGACGTCTGGTCGCGCGCCTGCGCGCCGTGTCGGCGCGTTATGACGCCGCGGCGGACAAGCTGCTCGGCCGCGCTCCCGGCGAACCGGAGGACGAAGAAGCGGCGCGCGAGGTGCAGTGGGCGACGGACCGTTTGAACGCTCTGGAAATACTGCGCGACATCCTGTCCGGGGGCGCGGAGGACGAGCCGCGGCTTATGGAGGAACGTCTGACCGAAGCCCTGCGTCTTGCGCCGGACGACCCGTTGCTTCTGACCTTGTCGGCAGGCAACCGGCTGCTTCTGGACAGTCCGGCCGCGGCTCTGGAGCAGGCGGACGCCGCTTTGGCCCTGGCTCCGGATTTTGCCCGCGCCCATGACGCGCGCGGGGCGGCTCTGCTGCGGCAGGGGTTGCCCGCCTTGGCGGCGGACTCTTTCGGGCGGGCCGTCGCTCTGGCTCCGGACAACCCCGTCTACCTTCTGCACCGGGCTTCGGCGTATTTTGTTCTTAAAGAAAACGAGGAGATGTGCGCGGATTTTCGCGCGGCCTGCGCCTTGGGCGACTGCGACGGACTGGCCTGGGGCGCGGGCGACGGCCGGTGCCCGGCGCAGTGAGCAATTGATATATGCGCTGAAAAAATAAACTTTTCAGCGCATATATCAACAGGATCGGCGTATCCCCGAACATCAGGGACGCAGCGGGAGTATCGGTCCAGCGGCCGTGCCTGGAAAACACATGCACTTCAACATTGTCACGCTGTTCCCCGAATATTTCTCCGGCCCTCTGGACTGCGGACAGCTCGGCAAAGCGCGCGAAAGCGGTCTGCTTTCCTTTTCTTTTCACAGCCCGCGCGACGCGGCCGAAGACAAGCGCCGTACCGTGGACGGCCCGCCCTACGGCGGCGGGCCGGGCATGGTCATGCTGCCCGGCCCGCTGAGCAGGACCCTGCGCGGACTGGGCTTCATCCCGCGCAGCGCCGGCGGTCCGGGGCCTCTGCTCCTGTTCAAGGCCGGCGGCATCCCCTTCGGACAAACGCGGGCGGCGGCCCTTGCCGAAGAAGCGGACCGCTCCGGGCGCGACCGGACCCTGACCCTGATCTGCGGGCGCTATGAAGGCATCGACGCGCGCATTGAAGAACTCTTTCCCGCGCAACCGGTCAGCGTGGGCGATTTCGTACTCAACGGCGGCGAAGCCGCGGCGCTTTGCCTGATTGAAGCCGTATCCCGCCTGCTGCCGGGCTTTATGGGGGACGAACGCTCCAGGGAGGAAGAAAGCTTCACGCCGGGCCTCTGCGGCGGACTGCCGGAATACCCGCAGTACACCAGACCGGAGGTGTTTGAAGGTCTCGCCGTCCCGAAAGTCCTGCTCTCGGGCGACCATGCCGGCATCGCCCTCTGGCGCAGACAGGCTTCTCTGCTCGCCGCCCTGCAAATCCGGCCCGAACTTGCGGCGGCCGCCGCCCTTGACCATGACGACCGCGCCTGGCTGCAAAGCGTCTGCCGCCCGGCGACCGGACGCAATCTCTACTGCGCCCTCGTCCACTTCCCCGTCCTTGACCGGGAGGACAATCCCGGCGCGGCCTCATTGACAAACCTCGACATTCACGATATAGCGCGCAGCTCATGCACATACGGACTGGGCGGATTTTACGCGCTGACCCCGCTTGCGGACCAGAGAGCATTGTTGCGGGACATCCTGCGTTACTGGACGGCGGGACCGGGGGCGCGTTCCAACCCCGACCGCGCGCGGGCGCTGGCTTTGGTGCGCGAGGGAGAGGACATTGCCTGCGCCGTTGCCGACCTTGAGCTGCGCACGGGAACGGCCCCCCTGCTTATCGGCACCTCGGCCCGGAGCGGGCACGGCGGTCCGCCTGAGATGACTTTTGCGGAAATAGCCGGATACCTGCAAACGCGTCCGGTGCTGCTGCTCTTCGGGACGGGGCGCGGGCTCGCGCCGCAGGCGCTGGAAATGTGCGCGGCCGTTGCCCCGCCTCTGCGCGCTTTGGGCGCGTATAACCACCTGTCCGTCCGCGCAGCGGCCGCGGTGACGTTTGACCGCATCCTGCACGACCTGGACTGAAACAGCCGCGCCTACACAACGGCAAAGCCGGCGCAATGAGGAAGCAAGATATGGACATCATAAAAAATATCGAAGCCGAACACCTGCGTATGGACCTGCCGAGCTTCAGGCCCGGCGACACGGTGAAAGTCCACATGCGCATCGTAGAAGGCGAAAAAGAGCGTGTGCAGATCTTCCAGGGCAACGTCATCCGCCTGCGCAAAGGGGCGACGGCGGCCACCTTCACAGTGCGTAAAGTCTCCGGCGGAGTCGGCGTCGAGCGCGTCTTTCCCCTGCACTCGCCGTTTATCGAAACGGTGGAAGTCGTGCAGGAAGGGCGGGTCCGCCGCAGCCGGCTCTTCTATCTTCGCGGCCTGAAGGGCAAAGCGGCGCGCATCCGCCCCCGCAGACACTGGCAACGTTGACCCTTGCCGAGTCGCATCCACGGCCGGAGGCGCAACAGCGGCGCTTTGAAACTGCATCCGGGCGGGGGCGGGCTGATTGAGGCCGGCGCGCCGGTTTCTCATGCCTGCCGTATCGGCATAGACGAGGCCGGGCGCGGTTGTCTGGCCGGCCCGGTGGTTGCGGCCGCTGTGCTTTTCGCGTCTTCTTTCGATTTTGCTGCGGAGCTTCCCGGACTTGATGACTCGAAACGGCTCCAGCCTGCTAAACGCGGCGAGCTGGCGGATCTCATAGTACAAAAAGCGACGGCTTACGGCGTGGGTTTTTCACGGCAGGGCGAAATCGACGCGGTCAATATCCTCAACGCGACATTCAGGGCCATGTCCAGGGCGGTGCTGGCCCTGGCCGGCAGCTTGGAAAAAGCGGAAAACGCGCGCCCCGTCGTATTGCCCCCGCTGGTTATCGACGGGAACAAAGTTATCCCGCAGGAGCAATGGCGGGCCTGCGCGCGCGATCCGGAAGCGGAACGCCGGGTTTGGGAAGAGTATTTCCCGGCGCCTCCGGGCGATTTTCCCGCTGTTGTGCCGGCTCTGCCGATGCAGTGCGCCGTTGTGGACGGCGATGCCCTGATCCCGACCGTTTCCGCGGCTTCGGTGTTGGCGAAGACCGTACGCGACGGCATCATGACCCGTCTGGACGCCTTGTATCCAGGGTACGGTTTCGCGCGGCACATGGGGTACGGCACGAAAGAGCATTTGCGGGCGCTTGCGGAAAAAGGCCCGTGCAGGCTGCACCGCGCCACTTTTCGCGGCGTGAAGCCCCGCGCGGCGACCGCCGTGGTTCTGAAGCTGCCCTGAGTGTGTTTCAATCCGTATCCGGCGCAGACCCCCGGCCGGCTCCGCCCCGACTTCTCCCGGCCGGGTGGATTGTCCTTTCCCTGAAAGGGAGTCTCCAACCCATAGAGATAGAGGAAGTTTCGGTAAAAAAGAACGCTTGACGGGATGCAGGCTTACGCGTAGCGTAGCATAAATTTTGAAAAAATCATACTCCTACTGTTGCGCGAGCCGCGTACAGGAGGGACGGGGAGCGTGCGCGGCAAAATCAATAAAAAGTGCAAAGCCGCCCCTTGACGGCCGCCGCATTGAATGGTAAAGGGCACGCGCTGAACATGATTGTCAAATTCACCCATAGGAGGTTCTTTAGATGAAACAGGCCAAGCTGCTGCTCCTGTCCCTGGTGTTGGTGCTTGCGGCAAGCACCGGCGCGCGGGCGGACGGCGTGGATGTCAAGGTCAAGGGCGAGTGGGATTTCAGTTTCGGCTGGACCGGAAACTTTGGCTTTACCCACAGCGTTCACGGCGACGCCTATGGGAACGGTGAAGATTCGGGCTACGCGCAACAGCGCATCCGCACCCAGATTGACTTCGTCATTTCCGAAAATCTTTCCGCCGTTTACGGAATCCAGGTCGGCACCATAACCTGGGGCCGCAGTGAAGGAAACATCGGCGCGGAATCCGGCGGCGCAATGGACGCCGACGGCGTCAACCTTGCCACGCATCTGGCCTATCTGGACTGGATGATCCCGTCCACGGACATTCAGGTTCGCATGGGCATTCAGGGCATAGCGTTGCCTTCCACGCCCATGGGGACCCCGGTGCTGGATTCGCAGGTGGCGGGCATCGCCGTCTCAACGCCGCTGACGGACTGGCTCGGACTTACGGCCATGTGGCTGCGCCCCTATGACGCCTACGCAGGCGACGCCGCCGGTGGTAATCCGCGCTTTGATGAAATGGATATTTTCGGACTGGTTCTGCCCATTGATATCGAACCCGCCGGTCTCAAAGTCACGCCCTGGTTCCTCTACAGCCTGGTCGGCGCCGGCTCCGGATACTATGATCACCTGTTCACCGGAGAGGACAATACTGTGGGTGTAGATCCTGAGGATGGAAACGGCAACCTTCTAGATGCGTCCTCTGCCCGCGGCTCACGTACAAGTGTGTTCTGGATAGGCACACATATGGAATTCAGCCTGCTTGATCCGCTGGTTTTTAATGTTGAAGCGATTTATGGTAAACTGCGCCAAACGGATGTAACCGGGCTCCTTGGGGTTAATGAAGATGAGAATGATCTCGCATTGCCTGCAGGCTACAGGCTTGGCACGAGCGGCTGGTTCATCGGTGCTACCTTGGATTACACCTTGGAGATCGGCGAAGACTTCAGCATGACCCCCGGCATTTTCGGCTGGTGGGCATCGGGCGACAATTCCTCCGCAGGTGAAACCGGCAAACTCGGGCGGTTGCCGACCTTGAGTCAAGGCAACGGCGGCTTCGCGCCCACCACCTTCGGCGCGGCGGGCACCTTCAGCATAGGCAGGGACACCGCGGTTACCGCAACCGGCCTCGGCACATGGGGCATAGGCGTCCAGCTTGCGGATATTTCCTTCATTGAAGACCTCAGCCACACCCTGCGCTTCGCCTACTACAAAGGCACGAACAGTTCCGAAGGGGTGCGCAACAACGGCTACGAGTCTGTGTTCAAATACGACAGCGACGGTCTGTACCTGACGGACAAGGACCATGTGTTCGAAGTGAACTTCGACCACAGCTACGCAATTTACGAAAACCTCACCGCTGTTCTCGAACTCGGCTGGCTGCATCTCTCCGCCGACAGGGATACCTGGCGGGGCGCTGACGACGATACCGGCTCAACCGGCCAGAACGCCTGGAAAGCCCAGTTGACCTTACAGTTCAGCTTCTAATGCCAAATTGCTTTCTGCTGAAAGCAAACAGGTACATATTTATTCCGTCGATGGTGAGAGAGAGGGGAGCCGCGAGGCTCCCCTCTCTCTTGAATAGGGGCGGAGCCTCAATACAATAGAAAATGTTGATTTATTCTTTTGAAATACCTCAAGATGGATTCTTCGCTACGCTCAGAATGACAAAAACGTAGTCATTCTGAGCCGTAGCGAAGCGAAGGTGAAGAATCCATCTTCATGCATTGTGCCTTTCCCGCATTAATCAGCGTTTCCTTAAAATTGTTGCCGGTATGCGGGGTTGCCTGCGGCGGACGTGAATGCCTCCAGTTCCCGTTGTTCTTCCGTCAGGCCCGGCGCGCCCAGCCGGGCGTCGGCAAGGCGTTTGCCCAGTTCCACAGCGGGTTGGTCCACGGGATTGATGCCCATGATCAGGCCGGCGAGTATGGTGGCCGTCATGCACAGTTCCATGAGTTTGCCCGCCGCGTGTTCGTCTGTCGCCCGCATATTGATGTGTACCAGAGGCACGCCGTATTTGTTCAGGGCCATGCGCGTGCCCAGGGCTTCGGCCTGGAGCAGATCCCCGAAATGTTTGTCTCTGAGCCGGCTCCATTTTTCCGGGGCGGCGTCGCCGAAGGCCTCGCCTTTGGGCAGGGCGTCGCTGGTCAGGAACAGGCAGCCTTTGTTGCGCGGGCCGTCCAGAAACATCTGGTTGACTGAGTGCTGGTCGGTCACGCCGACCGCGGGCACGGGCATGGAGCCTTGACCGTCTTTGCCCAGGCTTTCCGCCCAAAGTTGGCTGAACCAGGCTCCGAAATAGTTCCAGAGGGGGATGTAAGAGAAAAAAATCAGCTCGCTGTAGCCGTGCGCCGTCAGTTCATCAGCCCATACGGCCAGATGCCATGCGGGGTGCGCGGCCAGAGCGTCGCGCACGGCGGATTCGGAGACCAGCAGAGGGGCGGCGACCGAGGCCGCGCCGTCCAGCAGCGCCTTGGCGTCTATGCCCAGAAATCCCGCCGGCAGCAGGCCTACCGCGCTCAGAACGGAATAGCGCCCGCCCAGGTAATCCGGCACCGGCAGGGAACACATGGACTCGTTGCGCGCTTCGGCCCGGAGGTCACCGGCTTTCGCGTCCGTGACAAGCACCGTATGTTCTTTCCAGGCCGCGCCCAAGGTCTGTTGCAGCCTGCGGCGCACAAGAAAATACTGGGCCATGGTTTCGACTGTGCCGCCGGATTTGGAGACCACGACCACAGCCGTTTCCTTGAGCGGCAGGGTGTTCAGCCAGGCATCCAGGGTATCGGGGTCTATGTTGTCGGCAATCCAGAGGCAGCGCCCCGTGCAGTTCGGCCTGTCCTGGGCGGGAGAAAAGGCTTTCTGCAGGGCGCGCGCGCCGAGGGCCGATCCTCCTATGCCCAGGAGCAGCATGTGTTTGCAGGACCGGAGGCGTTCGAGGACGAGGGGGAGTTCTTTTTCCAGTTCCGCGCGATAGGGCATGGTCAGGTAGGGCAGGCGCCCGGCTTTCACATCGGCGGCAAACGAGGCGGCGACATGTCCGAGGCGCGAAGCGCCGCGCGACCCGGCCGCCGATGCGCCCTGCATGCGGGCGGTGTAGGCGTGGGTCCAGTCAAGGTGGTGCATGGTCACGGCTGTCTCCTCTCTTGCAGGAAGCGTTAGCGGGAAACGGCATTGCGCGCCAGCACGCCGCCTATTTTTTCCAAAGCCTCGGACAGAATATCGTCGCTCACCGCGTAGGAAATGCGGACGCAACGGTCGTCGCCGAAAGCCGCGCCCGGCACGACGGCCACCCCGGCTTCGTCCAGCAGATATGAGCAGAAGGAAACCGAGTCGGAAAAGGCCGCGCCGTAGTGCCGGTGTACGTCCGGGAAGCAGTAGATCCCCCCGTGCGGTTCGGGACAGAAGACGTCGGGCCAGCCGGAAACGGCGCGCAGGGTGATGTCCCTGCGGCGTTCAAAGGCGGCGCGCATGCTTTCCACAAAGGAATAATCGCCGTTCAGGGCGGCAACGGCCGCTTTTTGGGCAATGGAGCAGACGTTGGACGTGGACTGCCCCATCAGGCGGTTTATCGCCTTGATCAGTTCGGGCGCGGCCAACGTGTAGCCCACGCGCCAGCCGGTCATGGCGAAGGTTTTGGAAACGCCGTTGACGATCACGAAGTGTTCCGGGAAACGTTTCCACCAGGAACACAGACTTTGGGCCTGCAGGCCGCCGTAAGTCAGACGGTCGTATATCTCGTCGGAAAGGACGATCAGTTTTTTGTCCACGGCCCAGCTTGCCAGAGCGTCCAGTTCTTCTCTTGTGCTGCAGACGCCGGTAGGGTTGGAGGGCGAGTTCAGAATGAGCATGCGGGTGCGTGGACTCAGGTGCGCTTCAAGCATGTCCGGGTCGACTTTGAAGTTTTTTTCCGCCGGGGCGGCGACGACGACCGCCTTTGCGCCTGTGAGTTCCACCATGGGCGGGTAACTGACCCAGTAGGGCGCGGGCACGAGCACTTCGTCGCCGGGGTCGAGCAGGCAGGCGAAAATATTGTAGATGCAGTGCTTGCCGCCGTTGCCGGTGATGATGTTTTCCCTGGAAGCCCCGGCATCGTAAAAGCGGTTGAGGTAGCCCGCCGCGGCGTCAAGGAGTTCAGGGATGCCGGGTACGGGCGTGTAGTGGGTAAATCCGGCGTCGGCGGCCTCCCGTGCGGCCGCGCAGATATGTTCGGGAGTTGGGAAATCCGGCTCACCCACAGACAGGTTGAGGATATTCCGCCCTTTTGCCTTGAGTTCCCTGGCCCGCGCGCTGACGGCCATAGTGGCCGACGGCTTGAGGCGGGCCGTGTTGCGGGAAATTTTCATAGGAACTTCCTTTATAATGTACTTGGGGAAACATTGGAGAGTATTACGCAAAAAATGTTTCTATTTCAAAATACTTGGCAACGCAACGCTTTCAAGGTGCATGAACATTCCAAGGTGCATGAACATTCGCCGGTTAATATCATCCTTTTACTATATCGTGTTCAAGCGAGATAGTAAAGTCATCGAAGAAAAGGGAAGAAGACCAAGATGCTGCCGCCTTACTGCGATCAGCATCGGCAACAGGTATGCGTAAAGGAGCATTGTCGGCCCTGCAGTGGGGTGATATTGATAAAGAATATTTTTCTGATATGCCGCCTCCCTTACCCGATGGCTGCCGGGTGATGAGATGACCCACAAGAAAGTCTGAAGGACCGGGCTTTCAAACCTGCGCGTAACGAAAGCACGAGGTCAGATGGTCATTGACCATGCCCGTGGCCTGCATGTGGGCGTAGACAATGGTGCTGCCCGTGAATTTGAAACCCTGCTTTTTCATTTCCGCGGCGATGCGGTCGGACGCCGCGCTTGTGGAAGGGACCTCGCGCATACTTTTCCAGGCATTCCTGACCGGCGTTCCGTCGACAAAGTCCCAGATCCACGCGCTGAAGCTGCCGTGACGGGCGGCGATATCCAGAAAGAGGCGGGCGTTGACTACGGCGCTCTCTATTTTTTTGCGGTTGCGCACGACGGCGGCATCGCCGAGGATCCGTTCCACATCGTGTGCCGTGAAGAGTGCCACCTGTTCCGGGTCGAAGCCGGCGAAGCACCGCCGGTAGCCCTCGCGTTTTTGCAGTATGGTGTTCCAGGAGAGTCCGGCCTGGGCCGATTCCAGAATGAGGAACTCGAACTGGCCTCTGTCGTCGCGGCGGGGGACGCCCCATTCCGCGTCGTGATAACGGATCATCAGCTCGGAGCCGGCCGCCCAGCCGCAACGTTTCGTTTCCATGTTGAACCCGCTTGAGAGTTTTCGGACCGTCCTGTCAAGCGCAGAAAGTCCGCTTCGGCGAGTATTGCAACCCCTGCCGCCTCGGCCTTGGCCAGTTTGGAACCGGGGTTGTCGCCCGCCACAAGATAGTCCAGCCTTGCGGATACGCTCCCGGCAAGCGTAGCGCCTGCCTCTTCGGCCAGACGTGACGCTTCGCGTCTGCCCAGGGACGGCAGGGTGCCGGTAAAAAGCACGGTTTTCCCCGCCAGGGGGGAGGGGCGGGCGGGTTGTGCGCCGGCGTTGCCGGTTTCCTTGTCCGGGTGCGCTTCACCGCCGGACGAGGGTGAAGGATCTGTGCCGGACGGCGAAGTTTCTTCGGCGGGGCACAGGCCCGCTTCTTTCAGGGCGCGCAGCAGTTCCCTGTTGCCGGGCGATGCGAAAAAATCCCGTATGGAAGCGGCCGCTTCCGGCCCTACGTCGCGCACGCGGCGCAGGTCATCCGCTTCAGCCGCCGTGAGGGCTTCCATACTGCCGAATTCCCGCGCCAGGGCTTTGGCTGTCTGTTCACCGACGTGACGGATGCCCAGGGCGGCCAGCAGACGCGGCAGTGTCGTTTTTTTCCGGGCTTCGTCCAGCGCCTTGAGCACTTTTGCCGCGGCTTTTTTGCCCATGCGTTCCAGATCAAGCAAATCTTTTTCCTGCAGGCGGAAGAGCGCTGCCGGGTCGTTGAGCCGTCCGGCGTCCAGCAGGCGCTCGACCAATTTGTCGCCCAGCCCCTGCACGTCAAGCCCCGCTTTGGAAACAAAATGGCGGACGGCCTCGCGCCGCACGGCCGGGCAGGCCCGGTTGACGCAGCGCCGCGCAGCTTCTCCCGCCTCGCGGACAACCTGCCCGCCGCATGAAGGGCAGCGCTCGGGAAAGACGAAGACCTGCTCTTCGCCGCTGCGCAATTCCGTCAGGGCCGCGACAATTTCCGGTATCACGTCGCCGGCGCGCCGCACGAGCACGGTATCGCCTATGCGCAGGTCGCCCGCGCGTATTTCGTCTTCGTTATGCAGGGTAGCGCGGCGCACCACCACTCCGCCCACATTGACGGGCGCAAGTTGCGCAACGGGAGTCAGTACGCCGGTACGTCCCACCTGGATGAGGATGTCTTCCAGCCTGGTGCGGGCTTGCGCGGCCTCAAATTTGAAGGCCACGGCGAAGCGCGGAGCGCGGGCGGTAAACCCGAGTTTCTCCTGCAACGCCAGACTGTTGACCTTGGCAACGGCGCCGTCCGACTCAAAGGGGAAGGATTCGCGTTCCCTGACCAAGGCGTCGTACCATTGCTCGACGGCTTCCAGAGAAGAGCAGAGGGCCGCGCCCGGCGCGGCTGCGAAGCCGAAATCCCGAAGTCCGCGCATGATTTCCTGTTGCGTGGACCACGGAGAACCTTTGACCCATTCCGTTTTGCCGATGCCGTAAGCGATGAAACGCAGGGGTCTGCGCGCCGCCTCGGCGGAATCAAGCTGCCGCACGGAGCCGGCCGCCGCGTTGCGCGGGTTGGCGAAGGTTCTGCCTCCCGTCTTCTGCTGTCTAAGGTTCAAGGCCGCGAAATCCTTTTTATTCATCAGCACCTCGCCCCGGACCTCCAGCAGGGAGGGAGGGGAGGGAGGGGAGGGAGGGGAGGCCAGGCGCAGGGGAACGGTGCGCACGGTGCGCATGTTTTCGGTGACTTCCTCGCCGGTTTCGCCGTCGCCGCGGGTCAGCGCGCAGACAAGAAGCCCTTTTTCATAAATCAGTTCCATGGCCAGGCCGTCGAGCTTGGGTTCCATCCAAAAAGCTATGTCCCGCTCGTCCGCGCCCGGCAGCAGGCGCAGCATTTTGCGCACGAATTCGCGCCCTTCCGCCATGCTGAAGACGTTGTCCAGGCTGTACATGGGCAGGGAATGAGCGCGGGTCGACAGGGAATCAAGCACGGCGCCGCCGATGCGCAAGGTGGGCGAGGCGGGGTCTTTCAATTCCGGGCAGGCTTCTTCAAGAGCCAGCAGTTCGCGGAAAAGGCCGTCATACTCGGCATCGGCGATAACCGGGGCGTCGAGCAGATGGTAAAGCCGTCCGTGGTATTCCAGCAGTTCGCGCAGTTCAGCCGCGCGTGCGCGCGCCGCGTACGGCGTATGCGTCTGATGTGAGTCTGCCACCGCGTATTCTCTCCGGAAGGACGCTGAACCGGGGGTAAGTGTGAGGATTGCCTGAAGGCATGTCTACCTGAAGCCCCCGCCGCCGTCAAACCCGCAAACCCCGCCCCCCGACGCCGGCCCGCGCTTTGACAGGCCCCCTTCCCGGGGTTAGGATGCCGACTGCCGCAGGCACGGCAATAATCGCAATACTTGGGACACACGCCATGCGGACGACAGACTCAGCCTTTTCCGACCCCGAAATCTGCTCGGCGCTGCTGCGCCGCATCCACACCGAACTGAACTTCCCCATGCGTTTTATGGAACTCTGCGGCACCCACACGGCGGCCGTCTACCGCAACGGCCTGCATTCTCTGCTCCCGCGAACGCTGACCCACATCTCCGGTCCCGGCTGCCCGGTATGCGTAACCCACGGCAGGGAGATAGCCGCCTGCCTGGAATTGGCGGGCAAGGACGGCGTCATCACGGCCTGCTTCGGCGATATGATGCGCATACCCGGTCCCGGCGGCATGACCCTCGCCAAAGCCGGGGCCGAAGGCGCAAGCGCGGTAGTCGTCTATTCACCTCTGGACGCCCTGCGTCTGGCGGAAGCGCACCCCGACCGCACGGTGGTCTTTCTCGGCGTCGGCTTTGAAACCACGGCCCCGGCGACGGCCGCGACGGTTTTACGCGCGGCGGCGCAGGGCATGGACAACTTTGCCCTGTTTTCCATGCACAAGCTCATACCTCCCGCCCTTGAGGCGCTGCTCGCGGAAGAAGACGCAGGCGGCATCGACGCCTTTCTGCTGCCGGGGCATGTTTCCGTCGTCATCGGGACCGCGCCCTACCGTTTTATAGCGGAAAAATACGGAAAACCGGGGGTTGTCGGAGGATTTGAACCCGCGGACATCCTGCTGGCCCTGCTGGCCCTGGCCGGAATGCGCCGTGAAGGCCGCGCGGAGATACGCAACTGTTACGGCAGGGCCGTTGACGCCGACGGCAACCTGCGCGCACGCGCCCTCATCAGCAGCGTTTTCGAGCCGGCGGACGCCCTGTGGCGCGGCCTGGGGAGCATCCCGCGCAGCGGACTGATCCTGCGCGGCGAGTATGAACGCTTTGACGCGCGCGCGCGTTTTGCGCCGGACCTGCCCGATGTTCCGGAAAACCCCGCCTGCCGCTGCGGAGATGTGCTCCGGGGCCGCATCGCGCCGCGCAACTGTCCTCTGTTCGGCAACCGCTGCAGCCCGGCAAACCCCACTGGCCCCTGCATGGTTTCCGCGGAAGGAAGCTGCGCCGCCGCCTTCAGGTACGGCGCATGAGCATGCCGGGTGCTTTGATACCGGTTTGCTTTCAGCAGAAAGCACACCGGTATCAAACGTTTCAAACCATAAAGGCATTTCTGAATCAAATAAGGAGACATACGTGGAACAGGACCGCGTTCTTCTGGACCACGGCAGCGGCGGCGAAGCCTCGCAGCGCCTGA
>JAISMY010000060.1 GCA_031276485.1 Desulfovibrio sp.
AATACGGGCCTGATTACACCGTTTCAAAAACACGGTATCTTTTGCGGTATTTTGCCAGGGCTGATTCGTAATATCCGCACTATAAGCGGAAATAATCGTGTCATTTCGAGTTTGTTAAAGACAGGCTAAAGCTCTTGCCGGGAGTATCGCGCGGGGCGAACTGCATGCGGCCGGAGAGATCCTGAATCACTACCTGCGCTATCACGACATTCCCCCGGTCTGGGCTGTTGCCGCGCGATACTTCCTGCGCGCCGGCGACAGGGAGCGCTGTTTCGGGTTCCTCGACAAGCTGTTGCGCGATGTGGAGTCCCCCTTTCGGGACGCTGCTTACCGCTGTCTTGCGGAGTATTACCGCGCCGGAGGCGATGCGGAAACGGCGGGGAATCTGCTGACGTTTCTGGAATGAGGGCCGTGCAGCCTGCCTGAACGGGGATAAGCCTGCTTTTTACCGATTTTTGCGGGCCGCGCGTACGCGCCATACAATCAGCGCGGCCGCAAGCGCAAGCAGCGCATACAGGATGCCGTGCCCGACCCGCTCCATCATGTGCATGAAAGCCTGTCCCGCGTAATGCCCCCCGTAAGTGAAGGTCAGCGCCCAGACCCCGGCTCCCGCGGCGTTGAGCAGGAAAAATTTCCTGCGGCTCACCCCGCTGATGCCGAGCATGATCGGCGTGACGTTGCGTACCCCGTAAATAAAACGAAACCCCAGAATCATGGCGGTGTCGTATTTCTGCAGAAGACGTTTGGCCTTGTCCATGTTTTTTGCAATACGGGGAAAGGTGTTCAGGACGGCTTCGCCTTTGTACTTGCCCAAGGTGAACATTACCTGATCCGAGGTGAAGCTGCCGCAAAACGCGCTCAACGCTATGTAGCGCGGCTCAAGCCCCACGGACGCGGCCGTCATGCCCGCCAGGACGACGATGGTTTCGCCTTCGAGAAAGGTCCAGACTATAATGATCAGGTAACCCCACTCGCTGAACATCTCGGCGGGATCTCTCCCGGAACTGAAAAACAGCAGGCAGGCCGCCGCGACACCCAGAACCGCAGCGGGGAAAATATACCAATGCCGGCGCAGAAACCCGCGCACCCGTGACCATTCCACGCCTCACCCTCCGTCTGTTTCCGTCAACCCGAGCCGGCGCGCGATGCGCGACGCGCTTTCCCGCACAAAAGCGTCATCGTCCAGCCCTTCCCTTTCTTCAGGAATGAACAGCGCTTCCGGGGCGTTGACCAGGGACGGGTCGGCCTTGACGCCGTACTCGCGCGGAAAGGCATCGGCAAAATAGAGATTTTGAAAATCGATAAATTTCAGGGCATGCGCCGTGGAATCCAGCACCGCGTACTCGTCTTCGCCCACAAGCCCTGCGGCAACGGCCGCGCGCAGCCCCGCCAGGCATTCTCCACCTTGGGTGCAGGCCGTATGCCCGTGGCGGTTTGCCGTGAGCATGCCCTCCATAACGGCCTGTTCCGTAACCTGCAGGATCTGGAAAGCCCGTTCCCCGGCAACGGCGCGGTAGCGCTCCGCCAGCGCCCTGACGCGCGGAAAGGAAACCGGATTGCCGATCATCGCCGCCTGGGCGACGGACGCGGTCACCTCGACCGGCCGGAACACGCGTTCCGTCTCCGGCGCGGCGTAATATCGGTACACAGGATCGGCGTGATGCGACTGTATCCCGAAAATACGCGGCAGGGCGTCGATGACCGCCAGATCGTGCAGCTTGAGAAAGCCGTGAAGCACGGCCGTGATATTGCCCGCGTTGCCCACAGGCACGAATACGCAGACCTTGTCCGTCTTCCAGTCCAAAGCCTGGGCCGTCTCAAAGGCATAACTTTCCTGCCCCAGGATGCGCCAACTGTTCTTGGAATTCAGCAGAGCCACGCGGCAGCGCGCGGCCAAAAATTCCACGACCCTCATGCAGTCGTCGAACACCCCGGGCAGCTCCAGGACGAGCGCCCCGCTGCCCAGCGGCTGCGAAAGCTGCTGCGGGGTCACTTTGCCCTGCGGCAACAACACCACAGACCGGATCACTCCGCCTGCATATGCGGCATACAACGCGGCCGCTGCCGAAGTGTCGCCGGTGGAGGCGCAGACAGTCAGCACGTCGTCCCACCCGTGTTGCCGCACCGCCGCCCGCAGATAGCTGAAAGCGCATGCCATGCCGCGATCTTTGAAGGACGCGCTGGGATTCTGTCCATCGTTCTTGAAGGCGAAAGCGCGGCCGACAAGGCAGCGCAGGTCGGGAGAAGCCTCAATCAGAGGGGTGTTGCCCTCCCCCAGATACAGGATGTCCTCTTCCTCAAGCACGGGGGCCGTAATTTCGTAAAAACGGAAAATGCCGCGCAAGGCCGGACGTTTGGCCGCCGCGCGGACATCAAACAGATCCTGCCAGTACGCGCCGCCTTTTTCCAGCAGTTCCGGGAAGCGCCGATCCTCAAGCAGCAGCACGGCTCCGCAGCGCGGGCAGGTGTAGAGCAGGTCTTCGGTGCCGTGTTCAGCTCCGCAGCCGAGACAACGGTAAAACATAACTCCGCGATAGGAAGGAAAAGCGTGCGTCAACATGGCGGCCTTTTCTGCAGCGGTTAAAGAGAGAAGTCGCGGCGCGCCGGTCAGGGACGCTCCCGGCGCGCGAGCCAGGATTTTTCATCGCCGCGTCGCAGGCGGCGGATGTTGTCGCGGTGCGCCCACACGACCGCCGCAGCAAGGCACAGGGCGAAGGGAGCGCTCCCCGGAGGTCCGGAAAACAGCAACAGGACCGGCAACAGTCCGACCAGAACCAAAGAGCCTGCGGAAACAAAGCCGCTCTTCCATATGGTCAGGATACAGGCCGCTCCGGCAAGAATCAAGACCCCGGGCGCAAGGGCCAGAAATACCCCTACCGTAGAGGCGACGCCCTTGCCGCCGCGAAAACGCAGAAAACAGGAAAACATGTGCCCGAGCACAACGCAGGCGCCGATAAGGTACGCCGCATCGTAATCGCCGGAGGACGCCGTAAAAAGAACGGGCAGGCAGCCCTTGAGCAGATCGCAGGCCAGGGTCGCCAGGCCCCACCGGAAACCGCACAGCCGGGCGACGTTTGTGGCGCCTACGTTGCCGCTGCCGCCCGAGCGCGGGTCAATACCCGTGAACACGCGGGCGATCAGCAGTCCGAAAGGCACGGAACCGAGGCAATACCCGGTCGCCGCCGTCAAAACAAACTCCGCCGCACTGTTCATCAAAATTTCCTTTATGGTCTGATACCAAGTTGACGGCAATAGGCAGTTATTTTATAAAAATCTGCTAAATTTATCAGTATAATATGATGGATATTTCATCAAATTTACACTGTATTGATTGCAACTTGGTATGGAACCTCTCCCTTCTGGGAGATTCTCGCCTGACGCCCGGCGAATCCGGGCCTACCTTCCCGGGAACCCCTTCCTTCAGGGAGGTGGCAATCCCCCCCCGGCTCCTATCCGCCGGGACGGAGTCGGCCGGCGGATGGAGTCGGCCGTGGATTGACACATGCGCAATTCCTTTGGAAACGCAGCTTTATTCTTTTGAAAGGCATGAAGACGGATTCTTCGCTACGCTCAGAATGACAAAAGCGCAGTCATTCCGAGCCTCGGCCTGCGCATGGCAAAAGGCCGAACACGCGCCGTCAGGCGAAGAATCTGTCTTGATGCCTTTTGCCTTTGCCGCATTAAGCGGCGTTTCCCGCGCTTGTTCGGGGTTCCTCCCCAAACTCCGCGGGAACGTATGCAATCAATCCGGCAGGCGCGTATCCGGCACACGACCGCGTTCAATGCGGGCGTAGGCGTTATGGGCGTGGATGGATTCAAAACTCTCCGCCTCCACGCGGAAGCAGGCCACATGCGGGTGCCCGTCCAGGCGTTCGGCAGCGTTGCGCACTACATCCTCCACAAAACAGGGCTTGGCGAACGCGCTTTCCGTGACGAATTTCTCATCCTCGCGCTTGAGCAGCGGGTATGTGGGCGAAGAACCCGCATTTTCCGCTATTTCGATGAATTCTTCAAGGGGGCAGAACCCCCGCAGCAGAAGGAGGATGCGCACCTCCGTCCTCTGGCTGTGCGCGCCTTCCGCACTGACGGCCTTGGAGCAGGGGCATACGGTCATGACCGGCACTGTGACTTCCAGCAGAAATTCCGGCTTTCCGCCGCCGGCGCGGGAAAGGTCGCCGCTGATCCTGCATCGGTAGCTCTGGACGCCCGAGGCTTTGCTCACCGGCGAGGGCCGGGGCAGAAAAAAGGGAAACGCGAAACTCGCGCGCGCCCGGCTTGCCTCAAAACGCTCCAGAATATCCTCCAGCAGCCGCTTGATGCTTTTGTAGCTCAAGTCTTCCTGCCGGTTTTCCAGCACTTCGATGAACCGGCTCATGTGCGTGCCCTTGAAGTGCGCGGGCAGATCCACGCCCAGTTCCAGCAGAGCCGTTGTGTGCAGCGGGCCGCCGTCGCGCCGGGAAACGGTCAGGGGCAGGCGCAGGTTACGCACACCGACGCTGTCTATGGGCATGGGCACGTCGGCCGGGGAGCTTTGCACGTCAAGCATCGGATATTCCTTTTAACGCAGACTTCAATAGAGATAATATGATTGAACGTGCCTGAAAAAAGGCCTGTCTATCCTTGCCCGCGTGAGTTAAGCAGAAGGCACAAAAAACAGGCTCAGAGCCACAACCAAGGAGGACAGGCCAATGAAAAAAAATACTCTATGTCGGACTGGACGTCCATAAGGAAACTATTGCCCAGCAATTCTAATTATGGCTCCTTGTCGCCTTGGATGTGGTTTTGCAGCCTCGGCTGGTGGGATAAAATGCTAATTTAGTGGGCATAATTCCATTTCTAAATCAAATATGATATAATATATTCACCTTGAGGAGGTGGATATATGGCACGACCGGCAAGTGGACGAGAGATTTTGGCAAAGGCAAAGGAAGCTCTGAGAGAAG
>JAISMY010000062.1 GCA_031276485.1 Desulfovibrio sp.
TGACTTCTCTCAGAGCTTCCTTTGCCTTTGCCAAAATCTCTCGTCCACTTGCCGGTCGTGCCATATATCCACCTCCTCAAGGTGAATATATTATATCATATTTGATTTAGAAATGGAATAAGGTATTGTTTTTTAATTATATTAACAGATCTATGGTCGAGGCTGATTATTTTTCACTGATTTACGACGAAAAGCAGAACAGACGATGAGCCTATATGTAAATGTTATTTATAAGCATCCCTTTACCTTTTCCGGGCAGTGCGAAAAAAGCTTGACATCATAAAACTAATAAACTAGTTATTTAGTCATGAGAAAGCAGCACTTACTTGACTACCCTGAGCACTGGAAGCCGGTTGCTGCTGTGTTTTCGGCTCTCGGCGACGAGACGCGTCAGAAAATACTGCTTCTTTTCGAGAAGGGGGAGGACTTGTCCATCAAAGACATCGCCGCCTGCTTTCCTTTGGGACGGACAACAATCGTTCATCATCTGAGAAAACTGGAAAGCGCAGGGATACTTACGGCACGCAGGCAGAGAGGATTTGCCCTGTATTCCATCCGACCTGCGGTGATTTTGGACGCGCTGGAGAAACTGCGCCTTTTCATCGACGAAGAACTGAGCGAAACATGCCGGCAAAAAGAACCGGGAAAAACACCGTAACCTGTGAGGCGCACATGAACACACGGCAGTCGCGTCCGGCTGAAAGCGAACGCGGAGCGCAGCGCGCTACGTTGTGCAGCATGGGCATAACCTACGCCCTCGGCACATTCAACGACAATTTCTTCAAACAAGCCGCCTTGCTGTTGGCCGCTACGGCCGGGTTGTCCTATATCCAGGGGCAGGCGACCGTTCTTTTTTCTCTCCCGTTTATACTGTGCTCTGCGTGGGCCGGCTGGCTTGCGGACAGGATGCCCAAACGAGGCATAGTCATCCGCGCGAAGGCTGTCGAGGTCTGCGCCATGTGCGCTGCCGTGTGGAGCCTGATATGGCTCAACTGGGACGGCATGCTGGCGGTTGTCTTTCTTATGGGTCTGCAGTCAGCCGTATTCAGTCCGGCTCTCAACGGGTCCGTTCCGGAGATTTTTTCTGCGCAGGACGTTCCCCGCGTCAACGCTTTTCTTAAAACCGCGACCACAGTGAGCATATTGCTCGGCATAGCTCTGGCCGGCGTGCTTCTGGACCTGCCGGCACCTTCTTTTTTCCCGCATGATAAGGTAGACGGCATGTACGCGTTCGGCAGGCCGGTGGTCGGGTGCGCTGCATTGCTCGTCGCCGTCGTCGGCTTGTTCGCGGCCTTCGGGGTACGCAAAACCGCCTTCTCCGGCAGCAAAGTTGCCCCGTTTCCCTTCCTGGGGCCATTGGATTCATTGCGTCACGCCCTGCAATGCCGCAGACGGAACCCGGCTCTCTTTACAACGCTGATGGGAGAAGCGTTTTTCTATTGTCTTTCCTCGTTCGCCGTACTGTGTATCACCAACCTCGGCGTCAGGCAGTTGAATTTTTCCATGACACTCACCAGTCTACTTTCCGTTGCCCTGATGCTTGGCATCTGCCTCGGCGCAGTTGCGGCCGGACGTCTCGGGCACGACAGTTGGCGGCGCGCCGTCGTCCCCGCAGGCGCAGTGATGGGCGCGTGTCTGGCGCTGTCCGGGTACGCCCCCCGCCTGCCCGAAACCTACGCCCTGCCGTATCTGCTCTTCCTGTTCACAAGCGCGGGCATCGCGGCCGGTATCTATCTCATTCCGCTTATCAGCTTCATTCAAATACGCCCAGGCGCGGACGAGAAAGGCAAGGTGCAGGGAATATCGAACTTTTGCTGCTTCAGCGGCATCATGCTCTCAGGATTCGTCCTGGAACTGGCCGGGACATACAGTCCTGCGCTGCTGCTCTCCGGCGGCGGGCTTGTCGCCTTAGGTTTCATGCTTTGGGTCGCCCGACGCATACACCGTCTGCCCGCCCTCGAAGAAGAAGAACGCGCACGTCCACCGGCGGAAGCAGGGAAAAGTTTCCTCGGGCTTTTTTTGCGAGCTGTTTTGAGCCTGCGCTACAGGGTCACGGTCAAGGGGCTTGACGCTTTTCCCGCCGGCATTCCGCTGCTTATCATGCCTAATCATCCGGCGCTGATTGACCCCCTGATCATCTACTCCCTGCTGGCTGACTTTTCCCCCCGACCCATGTCGGACGCGCGACGCATGAGCGGTCTTCTCGGGCGGATTGCGGCTAAGATTCTGCAGCCCATAGTCATACCGGACCTGCGACAGGACGGGGCCGGAGCGCGCAAAGACGTGGAACAGGGACTGCAGGACGTTGTTCAGGCGCTACGCAACGGCGATACTATCCTTTTCTACCCGTCCGGACGCATTTTTCGCTCCGCCGCCGAACACATCGGCGCCAATTCCGGCGCAGCCGTTATCCTGCGCGACGTTCCCGGCCTGCGTGTGGTGCTTGCGCGCACAAGCGGCCTTTGGGGCAGTTCGTTCAGCTATGCGGGATACGGCGGCAACCCTGATTTTGCGCGCGCGCTGCTGCGAGGTCTGGCAACGCTGCTCGTCAACGGCATCTTCTTTGCTCCGCGCCGCGAAGTCACCGTGGAATTTCTTGAGGTCGAGGATCTTCCGCGCGATGGAAACAAACGTCTTCTCAATGCCCGCCTGGAAGCTTTTTACAATGAGGTTCGCCGACCGGCTGAGGCCGTGCCGCGCTTTTTTTGGCAGGGTAAGAAACCCTACCGTATCCCGGAGGAGACGGCGCGCAGTTTTTCCGAAACCGACGATGCGGCCGCCGTTCCCGAGGCGATGCGCCGGGCCGTGTACGATGCACTGCGTGAAGCCGCCGCGCTTCCGCGCGATCATGCCGTGAACGACAATATGAGACTCGACGGCGACCTCGGGCTGGACAGTCTGGGGGTTATGGAATTCAGCCTTTTTGTCGAGCGTGAGTATGGTCGCACGGTCGGCAATCTGGAGGGTCTGCTCACGGTCGGCGATTGCCTGCGGGCTGCAGCGGGCATGCGGCAGGCGCCTGAAGCGGAACAGGCACCCCCGGCGGCGTGGTTCGCCGCGCCGGCACTTCGCGAATTGCAGGCGCCGGAAGGCTGCCCGACCATAACGAGCGCCTTTGCCGCCCTTGTCCGCGAGGCGCCGGACAGGGTGCTTCTCGCGGACCGCAGCGGGTTGAAAACGCGGCGCGACATCTGGACGGCTGCTGTTATTCTGGCGGCGCGGCTGCACAGCCTGCCCGGCAAGCGCCTGGGCATCATGCTGCCGGCGTCTCCGGCAACTGTGATTGTCTGGCTTGCGGCTTTGGCGGCGGGCAAGGAGCCGGTGTTTTTCAACTGGACAGTCGGGGCGGCAAACCTGCGCCACTGCCTGCGCATAACCGGCGTCGGTCACATTGTCAGCGCGACGGCGCTGCTGAAGCGCCTGGAACGGTTAGGCGCAGATCCGGCCGGGCTGCCTGTGAACTGGGTTCGGCTTGATTTACTCGCCGCCGGTCTCACGCTTCGCGAAAAGATCCTCGGCGCGTTGAAAGCCCGCTGCGGGAGCTTCCCCTGCTCGAACAACGCGTCCGAAACGGCCGCCGTTTTGTTTACCTCAGGCTCGGAATCCCTGCCCAAAGCCGTGCCGTTGACGCACGAGAACCTGCTGGCCAACGCCAAAGACGTACTCGCCGTATTGAGCATGAAAAATGACGACTCGGTGCTGGCCATGCTGCCGCCTTTCCATTCCTTCGGTCTTATGGTCGGTTTGGTCCTGCCTCTAGGCACGGGATTACGCGCAGCTTTTCACCCCAACCCCACGGAAGCGGCACCCCTCGTCAGTCTTGCCCGCGATTTCAAATTGACCATGCTGGCCGCGCCGCCCACCTTTCTCGAAGCCCTGTTGGAACACGCCGAGGGCAGGCAGGACCTTGCCGCACTGCGTTATGCCTTTGTCGGGGCGGAAAAGTGCCCGGAACACGTCTACCGCGCCTTCGCGTCCCAGTGCCCCGATGCGGCACTCTGCGAAGGCTACGGCATCACGGAGTGCTCGCCTGTTGTCGCCGTCAACCATCCGGACGACATTGTGTCCGGCACCATCGGGCACCTCCTGCCCTCGGTTTCCGCAGTTCTGGTCAAGGAAGAAGACGGGGAGCTTCAGGGGAGAGCTGAAGGAGACACCGGCATGCTGCTCGTGCGCGGACCGAATGTTTTCGGAGGGTATCTGGGTGACGCGCCGAACCCCTTCGTGGAATTTGAAGACAAAATCTGGTACCGGACCGGCGACATCGTAAGTATGGACGAAAGCGGGCGGCTTACTTTTCGTGGTCGCCTAAATCGCTTTGTGAAAATCGGCGGAGAGATGATTTCTTTGCCGCAGATTGAAGCGGCGCTGTTGGAGAGCTTCGCTTTGCGCGGCGATGTCCCGCAGGATGGCCCTCCCTTGGCTGTGGAAGCCGGACCCGAAGAAACGGCGCCGCAGATTGTGTTGTTTACTCCCATGGACGTGAACATGGCTGAAGCAAACGCGGCCCTGCGCCGTGCCGGATTATCCCCGCTCTACAACATCAGACGCATCATGCGCGTGGAAAGCATCCCGTTGCTCGGCAGCGGCAAAACCGACTACCTGCGTCTCAAGCGCTCATTGCTTGATATCGCATGAAAGAAACTGGGAAAAACCTGCGCTGTTTCTTCCTTTTCATAGAACCTGCGCAGGCTGTGGACACGCTAATATACGGTGGCTTGTGAGCGCTGACCACTTTCCCGCCGAGGCAGGTGGCGTCACCCAGGCGGATGACGCCCTTTCCTTCTTTTTTCAGAGACATAAGCGTTCCTTTCCTCAAGTGCTTTGTCGCATGACATTCATTCGAAAGCCTGTAGCGAAAGAGATTTGCGCAGGCGGTCAGCCGACCGGGCGGAAACGGATGCTGTTTACATACTTGTCCCAAAAAACCAGGGATTCCGCATCCGTACCGAAAGGCCGGGGACCGTTTGCTGCCAT
>JAISMY010000089.1 GCA_031276485.1 Desulfovibrio sp.
CCGATTCTGTGGGAATAATGGACTTTTTTCTTCTGTACAATCGGCTCAGGTGGGAAAATTTTTTCAAAAAAGTCTAAAATTAAAATTGCTGCCGGCCTGAATGCGCCCTTGCCTTCATCGGAAATTCCTTTATGGTGTGAGGCCGCTCCCGTCAGGGAGACGCCGGCTTGACCATTTATTCGGCAACTATGACGGAAGAATTCGCCCCCGGCATTTACAGGATGGAGATTCCGCTGCCGCGCACCGCGCTGCGGACTCTCAACGCCTACCTGGTGCGCGCCGCGCCGCGCAATCTGCTGGTGGACACCGGCCTCAACTTGCCCGAAAGCCGGGACGCCCTGTACGCCGGACTGGCCGAACTGGGGGCGCTTGAAGGCGGCCTGGATATTTTTCTCACGCACATGCATGCGGACCACTCCGGGTTGGCGGCGGAACTTGCCGCGCGGCCGGAAACGACCGTGTACGCCGGAGCGGAGGACGGCGCGGCGGTGATCCGGCTGGCGGCAGAGGGTCCGGCGTTCTGGCGCGGCGTGCTCGACGGCATGGCCCGGCACGGGTGTCCTGAGCTTCTGATGCGGACCGTGGCGACCACGCATCCGGGCATGATCGCCGGTCCCGTGGGGGACGTTGCGGTAGACTTCGTCAACGAAGGGGATATATTGCGTTACGGGGCGGCATCGCTGCGCGTACTTCTCGTGCCGGGGCACACGCCGGGGCATGCGGCGTTGTTTGATGAGGCGCGGGGGATACTGTTGTCCGGGGATTTCATATTCGCGGACGTCTCGACCACAACGCCGTATCAGCCGAACATGCCGGATCCTCTGGGCGTTTTTCTGAGCAGCCTTGATTCCGTGCGCGCTTGCGACATACGGCTTGTCCTGCCCGGACACGGGAGGATATTCTCCGACGCGCGCGCGCGCATGGACGCTTTGCGCGCCGGGCGGGCGCGCCGGCTGGAGGATACGCTGCGCCTGTTGGGGGACAGCGAAGCGACGGCGGCGGAACTGACGCCGCTGCTGCACCGCTCCCGGTCCGGCGGCGGATGGGAAAGCTATATGCCGTCGCAGCAGTGGTTTGCGATTCAGGATACGGCCGCGTTCCTGGAACGCCTGGAAGCTGAAGGCAGGGTCGTCCGTGCCGAAAAGGACGGGTTGATTCGTTTCCGCCGTCAGTGTTTTTTGGCCGCCTGCAGGTAACGGTCGCGCAGGAAATCCACGCCGACGGTTGCGGCGTGGTGCAGATAGAGCGGGCGCAAAAAATTTCTGCGGATCTGAGGCGCGCCGCGCAGGCGTGCCGCAATCAGTTCCGCCGCCTTCCCGGAAGAAAAAAGCTCCCCGATAATGCCGGCAAAAGCCTTTGCCCGATGCGATGCGCGATGCCCTGCATCCACCGCCGCCAACCCCGCCGCGGCGACTTTCTCCCGCAGGGGCGCATCGGCAAGAAGCCGCTCCGCGAGCGCAATCAATTCTCCGACAGCGTAGGGAGGGTAGGTGAAAAGCTCCTTGCCGGGCGTAAACAATTCGGTCAGGGACGGGCCTATGTCCGGCGTAAGCAGGCAACCGCCCATGCCCATGGCCTCGAAGACGCGAAAATTAAGTTCGTTCCGCGAACACTCGTTCAGAATCAGTTCGGCGCGTGCGTAGAGGTCGGCAAAAGCCCCGCGCGCGACGTGCAGGGAAGGAAACTTTTCCCTGAGTTCGGCAATAAAGGAGCAACGTCGCGGCGCAAGTTCCGGGTCCAGGGTGCCCACAAACACCATGTCCAGATCCCTTTCCGGCGCCGGCGCCGGCGGTCGGTGTCCGTCCTGGGCATAGGGTGGAAAGTGAAACAGGCATGCGCTCCCGGCAAAGAGCGGCAGGTATTCTTTCAGGGATACCAGGCAGAGGTCGAAGCCCCGCGCGTAGACCGGCTGCCAACTGTGGATATGGGCGTCCACGGAGTAGAACAGCGTCAGGCAGGGCATGTCTTCCATACCCAGAAGATACGGAGGTACGCTTTGATCGGCCGCAAGCAGCACATCGGGCATTACGCCGCCGGTCAGCTCAAGGATATTTTCCGGCGTGTAAATTCCGCCCGGACTATAGGGGGCGTTGAGCACACGTCTGCCCGGGGCCGCGAGGAAACTGCTGAAAAAAGGGTTGCCCAGCCAGACCAGGAGTTTTTCGGAAGCTCGCGACCGACCGCCCACGCCGGTGCCGTTCAGCGGCTGAATCCCAGTTCAGCCGCGAGCAGGGGGTAAGCGCCGAGCCCCCGCTCCCAGACCTCGTTCTGCAGTGCCCACCATGCGATATCCGGCAGAAGTTCGCGCGCTGCGCGCGCCTGCCGCGCAAGTTCGGCATCGCCCGCGGGCGGGCGTTCCCCGGTCCCCCTGAGGGCGTCAAGCAGGGCGTCGCACGCGAGGCGGGAGGCGAACTGCCTGGCTTGCGGCGTAAGGAGGGCGTCGAGTACGGCGCGGATCCGCGCAAAGGCTTCGGCAGGGAAAGCCGCATTCCAGGCGGCAGCGCCGGGGTTGCCGCGGGCAAGACACGCAGGACTCGCCATGCATTGCGCGACCATGTAGGGCAAGATATTCAGCCACAGGTGCGGCTCCGGCAGTCCTCCCCGTTCTTCATGCCGTTCCGCGAGCGCGGAAGCCGTGTGCAGGGCGGTCGCCGCCAGGGCCGGGCGGCGTTCGCGTTCAGCGTTTTCCAGCCGGAAGGTCAGCAGGCTGTCCAGCATGGAACGGGAAAGATCGCCCACAGCCCGCGCGCTCACGTCGGGCAGCCCGGCATCCTCGGACGCGACGCGCATCGCCGCTGCAGCCAGGGGGACGAAGGGGTCTTCCGTGACGGCGGACCAGGGCTTCAGCAGCCAGGCGAAATGCCGTCCGTTTTTTTCAAAGCTGCGGCGGATGACGGCCGTCCCGCGCAGCGTGCCGTCCGTTTCCTCTTCCGGTCGGAGTTCGACGCGGATTTTGGGCCAGTCACGGCGGATCGTGTCGCCGGGGGCGGGCCGGGCTGCATCGGAAACCGTCGAGACCCAGGTCGCGAGGCAGAGGGTGGCGGGGTCACTGCGGCGCGCTGTTATTTCCCGTTCAAAGATGTCTTTGCCCGTGCCTTCGCCGGGCTGATTGGACACGGCATGTTCCAGGACGTCGAGCACCGCGCCGCTGACGTCCGGTCCCCCGCACTCGCGCAGGAGTTCCATGGCGCGCAGGGCGAAGGACATGGCGTTTTCCGGTTCAATGCGGGCGATATCGTCAAAAAACCAGGCGCAGCTTGCCATGGCGGCCAGTGATTGTTCCTGCATATCCAGCAGTTTCCAGGCTAGATCCTTTTCTCTGCCCCGGCTGGTGAAACGGCTTGCCGCGAACCCGTCGCTTTTCGTCGGGTCGGCGAGGACGACGCCGTACGCCGACAGGGCTTCGGCAGGGTCGGTAAAGCAGTTGCGGCCGATACCGTGAAAATGTCTGCTCACGGCGGCGCGCATGATGTTCAGCGCCTCGCGCAGGGGGCCGCGCCACGCCTGGTTCCAGCCGTCGTGTCCGCCGTCCCGGCATCCGCAGTCGCTGCGCCAGCGCTCGACGCCGTGCGCGCAACTCCATGACGAGGGCTCATGCAGCAGCACTTCGCATACCGGTCGGGTCGCGGCAAGCCAGGCGGCGATGTTGGTCAGGCGGATGCCGTCGCGCCCGGCATAGCCCTGGGCCAGCACATAGGCCAGGGCCATTTCTCCGAAAACGAAATGATGACCGTAGGTTTCGCCGTCCGTGGCCAAGGTGAGCAGGGGCATGTCCCCGCCCCGCCGGGTCAGGGCCTCGGCTTCCCGGACTATACTTTTCCAGAAAAATTCCCCGTCGCGGGGCAGACCGTCGAAGGCCGTGCGGCGCGAAAGCGAACCGTTGTAAAAGACGACGGTCATCGACCTGCCGGAGGGCAATTTCACGAAGTAAGGTTCGCCGATATTCAGGGAGCCTTCGTCGACCGGCGTGACCTTGCCGTTGCGGACAAGGGCTTTGGCCTGTCCGGGGGCCAGGATGACGTAGTTGATGCCGGCGGCGGCGAGGCAGTCCAGGGAAGGCAGATCGACGGCGCATTCCGACAGCCACATGCCTTCCGGAGCGCGTCCGAAATGGAAAAGAAAGTCGTCGACGGCCCAGCGTGTTTCGAGGGTGCGTTCCTCGTCAGTGGCCAGGGGCATTATGATGTGGTGGTAGACCTGGGCAACGGCGTTGCCGTGTCCCCAGCGCGTCAGGCTGCGGGCGTCTGCTTCCCGCATGCGGCGCAGGGTTTCGGGCGAGGCGTCGCGCATCCAGCGCAGGAGGGTAGGGCCGGCATTGAAATTCATCCATTCGTAGCAGTTTACGACATCCGTGATCCGGCCGGAGGCGTCCACCCTGCGCGCCCAGGCGATGGGCGCATAGCTTTGGCGCAGGATGCGCTCGTTCCAGTTGTTCATGGGAGCGGCGCCGCCTTCGGTGAGGATGGCGCCTAGCCAGGGGTCTTCACGCGGAGGTTGGTAAAAGTGGCCGTGAATGCATAAGGCTGCGCGCATATTGCCGTCCTTGTGTTTGTGTCCGGAGCCCGTTCAACATACCGGCGCTTCAGCGCACGGTCAAGGCAGGGTTTTAGATCATATCGTCACAGCTTCCTTTATGGTTTGAGACCCAGGCCTTCAGGCCGGTCAGCCCGACACCGCCCAGGCGCAGGACGCATGGGCCTGAAGGCCCATGCTGCCTTCCTGGTCCGCTCCCGACGGCGCGCTAAAAACCTTTGACATATTACCGAAACAGCATATACTATATATGGAAATATTGATACAGATATCGAAAATCAGCATTATACCGGCAAAACCCGCTATGCCCGATTTGGAAAACACTGCCTTTACAGTCCTTCCCTGGTTCAAGGCCCTGGCGGATGAAACCCGCCTGCGCCTGCTCGGCGTATTGAGCCGCTATGAATTGAACGTCAACGAGCTGGTGCTGGTGTTGAAAATGGGGCAGCCGCGTATCTCGCGCCATCTCAAGATACTTTCGGCATCGGGCCTGCTGGGGTACCGGCGCGAGGGTCTGCATGTTTTCTACAGCACCCCGTCGTCCGGAAAGGCAAAGGTATTCATCGACGTCCTGCATCCTTTTCTTTACGCAGACCCGGCCATGCAGCCCGATTTGGACGCGGCGGCCGAAATGATTGAGGAACGCGCGCGCAGCACCCGGCAATTTTTCAACGCCGTTGCCGAGGACTGGGACAGGCAGGCGCGCGGGATACTGGGCAGCTTCGACCTTGCCGCGGCGGTATGCGAAGCCATGCCGGAGTGCGGGGTCGCCGCGGACCTGGGCTGCGGCACGGGCGGCGTGCTGCAGGCCATGCTGAAAAAAGCCGAAACCGTCATCGGCGTGGACGGTTCTCCCAGAATGCTGGAACTGGCGCGCAGGCGTTTTGCGGGTGAAGGCGGACGCGTTTCCCTGCGCATCGGCGATCTCTCCCATCTGCCCTTGCGCGACGGTGAAGCCGCCTTCGCCTCCCTGAACATGGTGCTGCATCATATCAGCCGTCCCGCGGAAGTCATGCGCGAAATCCGGCGCGTCCTCGCCCCTGCCGGACTGCTGCTGCTTACGGACTTCGACAGCCACAACGATGAGCGGATGCGCAACGAATACGGCGATCTCAGGCTGGGCTTCGAGTTGGATACCCTCTGCTCCTTCCTCGCCCACGCCGGTTTTCTGGTGCGCGACACAAAACAGGCCGCACTTGAACGCGGCCTTGTCCTGCACTGCATACTTTCGGAAAACCCGGCCGCGGCCTGAATGTCTCCGGCCTGCATCGTCGCGCCGCCTGCCGGCAACCGCGGGAACGGCAAAACAGGAAAAGTTCCGTGCCGCCGAAGCGGCGAGGAACAGGTTGAAAAGCGTACTTTCATACAAATTTGCTTTCTGCTGAAAGCAAATCGGTATCAGACCGCCGTCCCGTAAAAACAAGCAAACCTATCGTCGGCGCTGTTTTTTGCAAACAACCGACAGGAGAACGTCATGACAGACAGCACAGTGCGTCCCCTGGACCTTTCCCTGCCTTACAAAGTCGCTGACATCAGCGGCGCCGACCTCGGGCGCAAGGAAATGCAGCTTTCGGAGCGGGAAATGCCGGGACTTGCGGAACTGACCCGCAAATACGAAACCGCAAAACCGTTGCGCGGGCTGCGCATTTCCGGCTCCCTGCACATGACCGTCCAGACGGCCATGCTCATCAAGACACTGCGCGCTATGGGCGCCGATCTGCGCTGGGCGTCCTGCAATATTTTTTCCACGCAGGACCACGCTGCGGCCGCCGTCGCCGCCGACGGCCTGGCCGCCGTCTTCGCCTGGAAAGGCGAAAGTCTCGAAGATTACTGGTGGTGTACGGAAACGGCGCTCACCTGGCCGGACGGCCAAGGCCCGGACCTTATCGTCGACGACGGCGGCGACGCCACGCTCTTCGTCCATAAAGGCGTCGAGGTCGAACAAACCCCGGAGTTGCTCAAGACGCCGACGGACAACAAGGAACTGTCCATCATCATGGGCCGCCTCGCCGTCTCCCTCAAAGAGCATCCCCGCCGCTGGACGACCGCGGCGGCCCGTATCAGGGGAGTATCCGAAGAAACCACCACCGGCGTGCATCGCCTGTACCAGATGCAGAAAGAGGGAAAACTCCTCTTCCCGGCCATCAACGTGAACGATTCCGTCACCAAATCGAAATTCGACAACCTGTACGGCTGCCGCGAATCCTTGGCCGACGGCATCAAACGGGCAACCGACATCATGGTGGCCGGCAAGGTCGTCGTGGTCTGCGGCTACGGCGAAGTGGGCAAAGGCTGCGCGCAAAGCATGCGCGGCTTCGGCGCCCGCGTGCTGGTTACCGAAATAGACCCCATCTGCGCCCTGCAGGCGGCCATGGAAGGCTTTGAAGTGACCACGGTCGAGGACGCCCTGCCCGCGGCCGACATTTACATAACCGCCACGGGCAACCGCAACGTCATCACCTACGAACACATGAAGGCCATGAAGGATGAAGCCGTGGTCGGCAACATCGGGCACTTCGACAATGAAATTGAGGTAAGCCGTCTGGAAAACGACCCCGCCTGCCTGCGAGTCAACATCAAGCCTCAGGTGGACAAATGGATTCTGCCTTCCGGGCGCTCCATAGTGCTGCTTGCCGAAGGCAGACTGCTGAATCTGGGCTGCGCCACGGGACACCCGAGCTTCGTTATGTCCACCAGTTTCACCAACCAGGTGATGGCTCAACTTGAATTGGCGATGAACAAGGAATTGAAGAAAGAAGTTTACACCCTGCCCAAACGGTTGGATGAAGAAGTGGCCCGCCTGCACCTCGGCCGTCTCGGCGCCAGGCTCACCTTGCTGCGTCCCGAGCAGGCGGCATATATCGATGTGCCGGTCGAAGGCCCCTACAAGCAGGATCATTACAGGTACTGACCGGCCCGGAGCGATGGACGCGCGGGGCGGCATCCGCGGGCGTTTCGCGCCCAGCCCGACCGGCGGCCTGCATGTGGGCCACGCCTACATCTTTCTCATGGCCTGGCTTTCCGTCCGCTCACGCGGGGGAACCCCGGTGCTGCGCATGGAGGACATAGACCCTGCGCGTTGCAGGCCGGAGTTTGCCGAGGGCATCGTGCGGGATCTTGCCTGGCTCGGACTGGATTACGACGAAGGGCCGGGGCGGGGCGGCCCGTATGCGCCCTACGCGCAGAGCCTGCGGACGGCCCGTTATACCGGCATTCTGGAGGCGTTGGAGGCGCGGGGATTGCTCTACCCATGCTGGTGCTCGCGCAAAGAACTGCGTAATCTGGCGGGCGCTCCGCATGCCGACGAGCGCAGCGCGCCGTATCCGGGCGCCTGCCGGACGCTGTCACGGGAGCAGCGCGCTGAAAAGGAACGCGCAGGCCGCAAGTCCTGCCTGCGCCTTGATGTGCGGGCGGCCCTGCGCGAGCTTGCCGCCGGCCGTTCTCTCAATGCGCAGGCCGGTTCCCGAAGCGAGGCCGGCAAGGACGCCTCCCCTGCCGCAGGCACGGCCGGTCTTTATGTTGCCGACCTGTTCGCCGGGGAACTGAAGATTGACGAGGACGCATGCGGGGGCGATTTCGCCCTCCGGCGTTCGGACGGCGTTTTTTCCTACCAGTTGGCTGTTGCCGCGGATGATGCCGACATGGCGATCAGCGAAGTGGTACGGGGAGAAGATCTGTTGTCTTCCACACCGCGTCAGGCTCTGCTGTTTTTCCTGCTCGGCAAAACGCCTCCGCTGTATATCCACCTGCCCCTGCTGCTGGATGCCCAGGGCGAACGGCCGGCCAAACGGCATAAAAGCCTGGAGCTTGCGGCGTTGCGCGGCGCGGGAGTCTGCCCCCGCGTTCTTGTCGGCGGCATTGCCCACCTTTGCGGTCTGCTTGACCGGCCCCGCCCTGTTGCCCCACGGGAGCTTCTGCCCGGTTTCGGCCTTGCCGGCCTGAAAGGCAGGCGCCTCAGACTGCCGGAACCTTTCGCGGGTTTTGCGACGGGGCGTTGACATACTCTTCGCGGACAACCGCGCGGAAGGTGCTTCCGGGTCGCAACAAAAAAATCACCGGCATGTTTCAATCCACGGCCGACTCCATCCGCCGACCGACTCCGTCCCGGCGATAGGAGCCGGGTGGATTGCCCTCTCCCTGAAGGAAGGGGTTACCGGGAAGGTAGGCCCGGCTTCGCCGGGCGTCAAGCGGGAATCTCCCTGAAGGGAGAAGTTTCAGACCATAAAGGAAATTTTGATGAAACGCCGCGCCGCCTCGTCATAACAGGCCGAAAATCAGCAACGTCTGGTGTAAACGGATGTTCCCTGCAATAAAGCCGTAAGCTCAAACCCTTCCCGAATGAGCGCGCCGCCGAACTCTTCCCTTCTTTTTGCACCGCCGCCGAGGATCATCGCGCAGGAATCCGCGACCAAAGGGGCCAAATCCGGATATACAAGATTAACAGGCCGCCAAAACTCCAAATCCAGCGCAAAACAATGATATGGTTCCCCGGCAAAGGGAGTGTCCGCCAACCTGCGCCATGCGGTTTCCATCGGTCCGGACTCAAGATGATAATATCCCTGAAAATTCACATCGTTCATAGCAGGGGACACGGTGTTGCCGGCTTCGTTTGCCCCCTGCCAATGGTCATAGCCCGTAATCTCCAATGTCGGATCGACAAAGGCCGCGCATTGAGCTACCCACAAATCGCGGCCGCCGGCATGGAAAAAGCGGACGGGCCGGCGGCGGCCGACCGTCGCCAGTACCGCAAGCGCAAAACACGCCGAAGATACTCCCCATGACGGCCCGGCAAGGTCCAGTCTCTCACGGATTGCATGTAGAAAAAATTTTTTTATCTGCTCGCCCTCTCCGTACCACTCTCCACAGAACCAGGGGACTCCCCACTGAAAAATCCGCTTCGCCAGCCAACGATCCATGAGCTTTATAAAAAGCTCAAGGTACAAACGGCCGTCTATCTCGCGGCCTTTCATCATACCGCGCCATCTGTACGCAGTTCGTTGCTCAAAGTTGTCATAGGGCGCAGGGGGAACACCGGAATTATGCACATGCGGGCACGGCTGCGCCGGTATACGGGGAATGTCTTCGTTGCCCAGGCCCCAGTCCGCATCGTTGACCTCTGTCGTCAGGCTGCACACATCCTTATTGTATCGTATAGCTTGCCGAAGCTGCGGGCGTTGCTGGAAATCATAGCAAAACACTCCCGCGAGATCGGCCTTGAGTTGCGGGACGGACTGGGCGGCGCGGCGCGCAAGATCCGTTTCAGTAGCACCCCACAAAACATAGTTTTCGTTAATGCCCCGCAATGCGCGCCACAGCTCGCCCGCCATCAGATGAGCTCCTTCACCCGCAGCCAAGCCGTGCCAGCCGGCACCCAGACAACCGCTGCCCAACTGCATCTGTGTCGTATGCAACAGCAGATATCGATCCAGATCCTCTTCGCGAAGTCTGGCGGAAGCCTGCCAGGGTATAAGCCGGCGTTCAATGCCGAGATAGCAGCGCCCGACATCCGCCGGGAACGCGGCCTCGCCCCGCAGCAGGGCAAAGAGGGCCGTAACGGACTGATACGGAAACAGGACGTCGGCCGGCGCGAGCATAATAAAATCGCCGTGGGCGCGGCGCACCGCAACGTTCGGTCCGGTGGACATGCTTACCGGATATGCTGTAAATCCGAGCCGCGTGACCATCGCCGGCGGCACTTCCAGAAAAGATGTGCATGCGATCGCCGCGGCATTGAGATTCAACGCCTCCCGAAGCGGCTCATCGCTGTTCCAGTCGCAGATCAGCAGTTCGTAGTCGCCAAGATTGCCGCTGCGTTCGATATTCCGGCAGGTGTAGTTGACAGCTATTTCAAGGCGTTGTTTGAAGTTGCCGAGATAATTGTCATTCCGTCCCACGATGACCTGCGACAACAACGGCGTTTTCATTGTCCCGGCTCCTGATATATCTGTTTCCCCGCTACCTCCTCATGGGCGAAGAAAATGACATGTGCCCCAAGATATTCAAAACGGATCGGCACCAGCAGTGATTTTTGCAGGGCCTCTCTGACGGCTTTACGTCTGTGTCCGGGGACATAAAACATCATGAAGCCGCCGCCTCCCGCTCCGCAGACCTTGCCGCCCAGCGCCCCGGCCCGCATCGCGCTTGCGTATGTATCATCAAGCAGATCATTCGTCACTTTGTCCGAAAAACGGCGCTTGATTTTCCAGGCCGTGTCCAGCAACCGCCCGAATGCGTCCATATCCGCTCCCGGCTGATTCAAAATGCTCTGCGCTTCATCAACAAGGGCTTTCATATCGGCAAGTTCCGCTTTGCGATCAGGAATGTTCCGGATATGAACGGTCTGGATTTCCGAAGAGTGTCTGGAAATGCCGCTGAAGCAGAACAACAGGTTGTTCTGAAGACGCGCGAGCTTCTGCGGCGATATTATCAGCGGCGTAATGCGTATCTGCCTGCCGGGGCCGAAGTCTATGCGGTTGAAACCGCCGAAGGCCGCGGCAAACTGATCCTGCGAGCCCACATGCTCCCCGATCCTGTTCTGTTCTACTTCAATGGCTTGTAAGGCCAACTCCCGCTTCGTAGCCATTCTGCCCATCAAGCCATGCAGGGCAAGCAAAAAGCCGACGGTAAACGACGAGCTTGAGCCTATGCCGGACATGGCCGGTATATCCCCGGAATGCAGAACTTCAAGCGGATAGGGATAGTTGAGAAAGCGCAAGCATTCCCGCACGGAAGGATGGGCAATCTCATCAATGCTGCCCACGCGTTCCGTACGGAAATAGCGGATGCGGTATTTGTGGTCGAAAAAGGGCGGCAGAATACGGCAATGAAGGTACGAATACCTGTTGATGGTACACGAGAGGACGGAGCCGCCGTGCTCTTCATAATACGAAGGGAAATCCGTACCGCCGCCGAAAAAAGAAACCCTGTACGGAGTCCTGGTTATGATCATGCAGTCGTCCCATGTCCGTATATGGACAGGCAAGGCAAAAGAGTGTCGAGCAAATTGCCGCCGGTGAAAAAATGTCCGTGAATCCCGACATCGCCGGCGGTCTGCGGATCCGAGACCTTGGCGCCGATCAAAAAGCTGGAATTCCTTTTTATATTCCAATCGGCTATGAGCCGCAAGAGCATCGCGGACTCGGGCTTTCTGCATTCGCACGCGTACCGCAATTCAGGCGCAAGCGCTTCGGTGTGGCAGGGGCAAGAGGCAAACGCGTCAACATGAGCGCCGATCATGCGCAAATCCGACTGCATACGCGCATGCAATTCATGCATTGCAGTTTCCTCGTACAATCTTTCGGCAACGCTTGCCCGGCCGGTCACGACAAAAACGTAATATCCGGCATCGTTACACGCCAAAATGCTCGCGCGCGCGCCTAAAATCCACGGAAGATCGCTGACGTCATGCACATGCCCATAGCCTTGGTTAACCACACAGTCGCCGGCAAAAAACACCGCGGGGCGTTTCAGTGCTTCGGGAATCGCCGCCCGCGCTTTTTCCAAATCTTCAGGAATGCCTATGTCAATGAAAAAATCCGGCTTGACCGGATACGCCTCCAATACTCCGGCTGCCGCCAGTTTCGGGAAGACGTCTTTTTCCAAAGAGGATTTCCCCGGCGGGATAGCCTCAAGCAGCCCCCGATGCATATAATATACTCCCATGTTCATGTGGCCTGCCACCTTGCCTCGAGAGCGTTCCGCAAAACCCAAGACTCTATTCCCTTCCAGCAGTACTTCTCCATACCTGGTGTTATGCTCAATAAACATCAATGCGATCCGACCCAGGAATCCGGATACACCGAAAGGTTGCGCAAAAGAAAGAATATTGAATAAACACAGTGAATCTCCATTGCATAACAGAAATTCGTCTTCTACATACTCGGCAGCTCCGCGTAACGCTCCTCCTGTACCCAATATATTCGGCTCAACCACTACCTGAACTGAAATTCCTGCGGGGATATCCACATCGGTGTGCTCAAAATAGTCACTGATAGATTGAGATTTATAGCCGGCCAAAAGTAAAAAATGTGAAAACCCGAAGCGGGCGATTTCTCTTATGAGGAGAACGATAAACGGCTCGCCGGCAATGTCCAGCATGGGCTTCGGAGTGTCACGCACCAAATTTCCCAAGCGGGATCCGATGCCTCCGGCTAAAATCACGCATTGCATTATGAACGGTCCAACCGGTCAGCCCCATGCGCACATTCGGAACGGCACAGGCAAATTTTGTTATATCGGTCAAGCATCAACAGTCGGCGCATATTTCCGGGGCAGCCTGTAGGAAACCATTCGGGCTATTTCGTCTACCGCGCCCCTGCCGAATGTTTTAAGTATCATGGCCAAGTAGTCCGGATTTTCAAAATATTGATGAAAGGCTTCATCTCTGAACCGCAAGACATCCTCTCCACGCAGGCACCGCGTCGGAAGAGGCAGCGCATCATAGGCATGCTGGGCATATCCCGCCCATGTTTCGGGTAAGGGCAGATTTTCTTTCATGGCTCTGTCCCACAGTCT
>JAISMY010000094.1 GCA_031276485.1 Desulfovibrio sp.
AAGCCGGGAAGATAGATTCTTCGCTTCGCGTAAAATGACGGAGAGGGGTGTAGGCTCACTCATCTCTCCCTGAAATTGAACAGGTTTTCGAGGTGTTCAGAACTCTTTGGTTTCAAAAAGAAGATCTGTTTTTTCAGATCGAGGAAGAGTGGCTGAACATGGTACGTAATCAGGTACAAAAAATTCAACATACTAAAATTATTAATTTTTTTCTTCAATTTTGTTAAACTCGGGCTGGCGCCGGCGCAAGCAGCGCCCGAGAAGGGGCCGCACCGCGCTCGTAAAGCCCCTTCGAGAGGCACATTCATACCACCGCCGCGGGCGGCGGCAGATGTTTTTTCTTCAAAATATTACTTGGTATTTCAACTGTTTAGATAGTTTATTTGATTGCCCTAGAGGAAAAGCCGTTGTGAGATTGACATTCATTTTCTTCTTGTTATGATACGACCGCAGCGTTATGCAACCTCCTCCTCAAACCTCAAACTCTCCTCAAACTCAAAACAAGGGGTGGAATTATGTTCAGTCTCAGCGGAAATTTTTGGAAATATGGTCTGGCTGCGGGAGCCGGAGTACTCGTTGGGGCGCTCGGCGCGGTACTGCTTTCCCGCAACGACGTCGCGGTGAAAAAAACCGTTGCCTCGCTGTTGAGCCGCGGTCTGGATATCAAGGACAAGGCTGCGGAAATAATGGAAACCGCCAAGGAAAACATAGACGATCTTGCCGCTGAGGCAAGACAGGAGCAGGAACAGCGCAAAGCGCGGGACCAGGTTTTGTGAGCGGGGCGGGGTCTCGCCCCTTGCCCGCGCCTGCGGCGCCGGGCCGCGCCCCCGCCTGTCCGGAAGAATACCGCGTTGTCCACGACATACCGGGGCGCTTCCGTCTGAGGACCGTGCGGGGAAGCGCCCCGGCCGGCGGAGGGGATGCCGTAAAGCGGATTCTTGCCGTTATCCGGAAAAGCTTTCCCGGCGGCACGATCGTTGTCTCCGCCCGCACGGGAAGCATTCTGGTCAGGTACGGGCCCGCAGGCGCAGCCCTGCCGGCTTCCCGGTCCCGTGCGCCTGCCGCGCGCAATCCCATACCGGGCAAACTGCGCAGTTTCTTATATCCGCGCGCCTTTACCTTTGCCGTGGCCGTCCTGCGCGCCCTTCCTTACCTTTTCAGCGGCGTCAAAGCGGTTCTGCGCGGGAAACTGAATCTGGAAGCCCTGGATGCGACCGCCCTGATCTTCTGTCTCGTACGGCGGGATTTCAGGACCTTGGCCTCATTGACGTTTTTCTTCGCACTCGGTGAATATCTCACGGACTGGACGCGCAAAAAATCGCGGGTCAGCCTGGAAAAAAGTCTGGCCCTGCATGTGGATGCCGTATGGGTGCGCCGCGACGGCGTCGAAATGTGCGTATCCTGCATGGAAGTGCAGGTCGGCGATCATGTCGTTGTGCGGGCCGGGTCCGCCGTGCCCGTGGACGGGACGGTGCTGAGCGGCGAAGGCATGATCAACCAGGCTTCCATGACCGGGGAGTCGCAGCCCGTACACCGCGGAGCCCGCGCGTCCGTCTATGCCGGCACGGTGCTGGAGGAAGGGGAACTTATCGTCAAGGCGACGAAGGTGGGCGGCAATACGCGCATTCACGCGCTGGTCCGGGCCATTGAAGACTCCGAAACGCTGAAGGCGGCGGTCCAGAGCCGCTATGAACGCATGGCCGATGCCGTTGTACCCTACAATTTTCTGGCGGGCGGTCTGGTGTATGCAGCGAGCCGGGATGTCGTCCGTACGAGTTCCGTGTTTCTCGTGGACTATTCCTGCGCGCTTCGTCTGCTCGCGCCCCTGGCCGTGCTGACCGCCGTCCGCGAGGCCTCCGACGCGGGAGTCCTGATCAAGGGCGGCAAGTACATGGAAGCGCTTGCCCTGGCCGACGTCGTGATCTTCGACAAAACAGGCACGCTTACAGAGGCCCGGCCGGCGCTGGTGGACGTCATACCCTTCGACGGAACGGACGCCGACCGCATCCTGCGTCTAGCCGCCTGTCTTGAGGAGCATTTCGTCCATCCGGTGGGGCAGGCCGTGGTGCGCGCCTCGGAAAAGAAAGGCTTGAAGCACAGGGAAGAGCATACGGAAGTCCATTTCGTCGTCGCCCACGGGATTGCCTCCACCTGGCAGGGCAAAAAGCTGTGTCTCGGCAGCCGGCATTTTATCTGCGAAGACAACGGAGTTCGAATGAGTGCCGCGCAGCAGGCCGTCATCGACCGGGAAACCGAAAAAGGCCGCTCCGTCCTGTACCTGAGCATAGACGACAAACCGGCGGGCATTCTGCTGATTGAAGACGCCCTGCGCGCCGAGGCCCCGGCCGTTGTTCGGGCGCTGTACGCAGGCGGCATCAAGCGCGTGATCATGCTTACGGGCGACGGAGAAAGAACCGCTGCCGCCATAGCCGCCCAGGCGGGCATACGCGAATTCAAAGCGCGCATGCTGCCCGAAGGCAAGGCGGCCTTTATCCGCAAGTTGAAACAGGACGGCTTCACCGTAGTTATGGTCGGCGACGGCATCAACGATTCTCCCGCTCTTTCGGCGGCGCACGCCGGCATAGCCATGGCCGAAGGCGCGGACATCGCGCGCGAAGTCGCCGATATCGTACTGCTCAACGGGAAACTGGAAGGGCTGCTCCTTGCCGGGCACATATCCCACGCGATGCTGCGTAGAATCCGCTCCGGATTCCGCACTTCGCTGCTCTGGAACAGCGTCTTCATGCTGGGGGGGCTTGCGGGTCTGCTCAGCCCGCGCGTGTCGGCCTTTCTGCACAATGCGGCCACGGCGGCCGTCGCGGTCTCAAGCATGCGCCCCTACCTGCGCGATGATGCTTCGTAAGCCCTCACGGTATAAACATATTGAAATTATACTGATAAACCTATCTAAAAGTAAATATTCTCCGCTTCGGAAACTCAAAAAAACCTTGACTCGCGGGGCGGGTCTATACATGGATTATGGGATTTTTCGTCCCTTTACAAGCGGCTGTATTTGCCGGTATGCTGTTCTGCCTTGTGCCGTTGCCGGGGTGGAGGTGCTATGCCCAGACATTTCATAAAAATTCGGGATCTCGGTTCTGATGCCCGCGCCTTGCTGGTCCGGGCCGGAGAAATAAAGAAAAACGGTTTCCGCAGTGAGCTTCTGCGCGGCAAAATCATAGTGCTGCTTTTCGAGAAAGCCTCAACCCGCACCAGGCTGTCCTTTGAAGTCGGCATACGGCGTCTGGGCGGCGAGTGTATTTTTATGACGCCTCTGGAGAGCCAGCTCGGGCGGTCCGAACCCCTGGAAGACACGGCAAGGGTGATCGGCCGTTACAACGACGGCATCGTGGTGCGCACTTTTTCCGAGGAAAAAGTGCGCAAGCTCGCGGCATACAGCGGGCTCCCGGTAATCAACGCCCTGACTGACCAGGGCCATCCCTGCCAGGTGTTGAGCGATGTGTTCACCATGTACGAACGCAGGCCGGACCTCGAAAACGTCACGGCCGCCTGGGTAGGCGACGGCAACAACATGGCGAATTCGTTCATTGAAGCCGCTCTTGTCTTCGGCTTCACGCTGACGCTCGCCTGCCCGCGCGGCTACGGCCCCGACCCTTCGCTGCTGAGCGAAGCGCGGGCGGCAGGCGCCGCCGTCACCCTGACCGACAGCCCGGCAGAGGCCGTCGCCGGGGCGCATTTCGTCAACACCGATGTCTGGGCCTCCATGGGGCAGGAAGCCGAGCAAAAGACCAGGGAGCAGGCGTTCAAAGGCTTTTTCGTGGATGATGCGCTTATGTCCGCCGCCGCGCCCGGAGCTTTGTTCATGCACTGCCTGCCTGCCCACAAGGGCGAGGAGGTCAGCGCCGAAGTGTTTGAAGGTCCGGCCTCCATAGTATTTGATCAGGCCGAAAACCGCCTGCACACGCAAATGGCGCTTGTGGAATGGGTCTTCACGGAACAGGACGCCCGCACATAGCGCAGATCACGCTTGATACCAATTTGCTTTCAGCAGAAAGCAAATTGGTATGGCGGAGGCGAAGCCGCCGCCCGCAAGTTTTTGAAAAATCAGGCTTTGCCTGTTTTTCAAAAACGTCGGCGTCTTACATTCAAACTCGTTTGAATGCAACCTGGTATGAGATGCGCTTTCAAACGCGCAGTTACACAACAGGACACAAGGACACAGCGATGCGCTCAACACCGCGGAAAATCGTGCTCGCGTACTCCGGCGGACTGGATACCTCAGTCATTCTCCGCTGGCTGATAGAGGAATACGGCTGTGAAGTCGTGACCCTGACCTGCGACCTCGGGCAGGAAGAAGAATTGTCAGGCATAGAGGAAAAGGCCCTGAAAACCGGGGCCTGCAAGGCATATGTAGAGGATCTGCGCGAGGAGTTCGCGCACGGCTTCATCTTTCCCCTGCTGCGCGCCGCGGCCGTGTATGAGGGCCGTTACCTGCTCGGCACCTCCGTGGCCCGCCCCCTGATAGCCAAACGGCTGGCGGAAATCGCCGCCGCCGAAGGCGCGGACGCCGTAGCCCACGGCGCGACCGGCAAGGGCAACGACCAGGTGCGCTTTGAACTGACCGTCTACGCCCTGGCTCCGCATCTGGCCGTCATCGCTCCCTGGCGGATATGGAATCTCAAATCGCGTACGGACCTCAACCTCTTTGCGGAAAAACACGGCATACCCCTCTCCGCTGCCGCCAAACGCTACAGCATGGACCGCAACATGCTGCATCTTTCCTACGAGAGCGGCGAACTGGAAGATCCGTGGGAAGAGGCCGGGCCGGGCACCTACACCCTTGCCGTGCCCCCGGAAAAGGCCCCGGACAAGCCGGAATATGTGGAAATAGACTTTGAAGCCGGGGATCCCGTTGCCGTGAACGGGCAACGCCTGACGCCCGCCGCTCTTATCCGCACGTTGAACGGCATGGGCGGCAGGCACGGCGTCGGACGCCTGGACATGGTGGAAAACCGCTTTGTGGGCATGAAGTCCCGCGGGGTCTATGAAACCCCCGGCGGCAGCATCCTCCGCGCGGCAGGACGCGATCTGGAAGGCATCTGCATGGACAGGGAAGTGCTGCACCTGCGCGACGCCCTCATCCCGCGCTACGCAGCCGCCGTGTACAACGGCTTCTGGTATTCGCCGGAACGCGAATGCCTGCAGGCTTTCATGGACAAGAGCCGGGAAGTGGTGACCGGCACGGTGCGCGTCAAGCTGTACAAGGGGGGCATATACCCTGTGGGGCGCAAGTCGCTGAACTCGTTGTTCCGCAAGGATCTGGCTACCTTTGAACGCGACGATATCTACAATCAGGCCGATGCCTACGGTTTCATCCGGCTCAACGGCCTGCGCATTCAGGGGTACGGGTGCGGACGCTGACGGCCCGCGGCGTCCCCGCGCCCTGCGTTGAACGCCTTCATCACGCCGAAACAGGAAGCGCATGATATGACCGACAGAGGAGACGCGCTCGCGCGCGCGCGTTCTTCGCAGGGCACGCACCCTCTTGTCCGGGAATTCACCCAGTCTGTTTCCTATGACCGTGCCCTGTACCGGCAGGACATAGCCGGGTCGAAGGCCCACGCCCGCATGCTGGCGGCGCGGGGCGTCATCAGCGCCGACGAGGCCGTAAGGCTGATCCGGGGACTGGACGCGGTGCTCGGCGAAATTGAGTCCGGAAGCTTCGTATGGCGCGCCGCGGATGAAGACTTGCACATGAATATCGAGCGCCGATTGACCGAACTGGCGGGCGACGTCGGCAAAAAACTGCATACGGGCCGCAGCCGCAACGATCAGGCGGCCCTTGACTTCCGCCTTTTTATTTCGGACAGGAGCCGCATCTGGCGAGATTTGCTGCACGCTCTGATTGCGGTCCTTGCCGATCGCGCCGAACAGCACGCGGATCTGATTATGCCCGGCTTCACCCACCTGCAGCCCGCCCAGCCGGTGAGCGCGGCCCAGCATCTTCTGGCCTATGCCTGGATGTTTCGGCGCGACGCTGAACGGCTGGCCGAGGCGGACGGGCGCATCCGCGTCTGTCCGCTGGGCGCGGCCGCCCTGGCCGGCTCGACCTTTCCTCTGGACCCTCATGCCGTTGCCGCCGAACTCGACATGCACGGCGTCTTCCGTAACAGCATGGATGCCGTGTCCGATCGGGATTTCGTTCTGGAAGCCCTGTTCTGCGCCTCCCTCATCATGATGCATCTTTCCCGCCTGAGCGAGGATATCATTCTCTGGGCCTCGCCCGCCTTCGGGTTCATACGGCTGCCGGATGCGTATTCCACAGGCTCCAGCATCATGCCGCAAAAGCGCAATCCCGACACGGCCGAGCTGACGCGCGGCAAATGCGGGCGCGTGTACGGCGCGTTGTTCTCGCTGCTGACGGTGATGAAGGGGCTGCCCATGACCTATAACCGGGATCTGCAGGAAGACAAGGAACAATTTTTTGATACGGACGCAACCGTTGCTTTGTCCCTGCGCGTGATGGCCGGGCTGCTGGGCGAGGCGGCTTTTGTGCCCGGCAAAATGCGTGAAGCTTTACGCAAAGGCTTTGTCAACGCCACGGAACTCGCCGACTATCTGGCGGTGCGGGGTGTACCGTTCCGCGATGCGTACCGCGCGGCAGGCCAAGCCGTGGATGAAGCGGACAGGCGCGCCTGCGGGCTGGAAGATCTGCCTGCGGGTGTTCTGCGGGGCATACACCCCGGGATTGCGGACGACGTCCGCGAAATTCTGGACTATGAGCGCGCGGTCGCCCGCCGTGAAAGTCCCGGAGGCACCGGCCCGGCGTCCGTGCAGCGCCAGATTGCTGAACTGCGCGCCGGCCTGTCGTCCGTGCAATCCGGAACAGCGGAGTTGCGCGCCGGCCCGGCGGACGATTGATGCCGGGTTACATCAAATAAACCCGCCGTGTACGCTCATGATCCATTCCAGAACTTCCGCTTCGAGGCGGCCGAATGCGGCAGCGCCCCTGCGGCGCGGGCGCGGCAGGTCCACTGTAAGATCCTCGGCAATCCGGCCGCATTCAAGCAAGATAATCCGGTCGGCCAGGGTAATTGCCTCGCCCACATCGTGCGTGACCAGCAGCGTTGTAAACTTCCTCTCCAACCACAGCCGCTCAATAAGACGCTGCATCTCCAGACGCGTCAGCGCGTCCAGGGCGCCCATCGGCTCGTCCAGCAACAAAAAACGCGGGGCGTGGGCCAAGGCTCTGGCCAGCGATACCCGCTGCTTCTGTCCGCCCGACAGCACGGCCGGCCAATCATCCGCCCTGTCGGCCAGCCCGACCGCCTCCAGAGCGGACCGGGCCGCCCACATCCCCCGCTCCCCGTCCAGCCCCAGAGCCACGTTGCGCAACACGCTTTTCCAGGGCAGCAGCCGGTCTTCCTGAAACATCATGCGGGTATCCGCATGCAGAGAATCGCGCCGCTGCCCGTCCACATACACGGCCCCGGCATCCGGCAGTTCCAGACCCACCAGATGGCGCAGCAAGGTGCTTTTGCCGCAGCCGCTGCGCCCGACCACCGCCGCAAATTCGCCGGGACGCATGGAAAAATTCAGCGCATCCAGCACCTTGCGACCGGCATAGGCTTTTTCCAAGCCGGCTATGCACACCGCCACCCCGGCCGGGGTATCGCCGCGCCCGCGCGTTGCGCCGGCTTCCCTGTCTGTTGCGCCCGACAACGGCATCACGCGACGGCCTTCAAAAATTCCGGCCTCCAGGCCAGCCAGCGCCGTTCAAGGTGACGGGCCGTCACGTCGGCCAGTTTTCCCAGCAGGGCGTACAAGAGTATGGAAAGCACCATGACGTCGGTCTGCATCATTTCCCTGGCGTTGGAAGCCATGTAGCCTATGCCGCTGGACGCGGCGATGGCTTCGGCCACAATCAGCGTCATCCACATAACGCCCAGAGAAAATCTCACGCCTACCAGTATGGAAGACAGCGCGCCCGGCAGAATGATCTGCCGCCACAGTTCCCTGCGCCTCAGCCCGTACACCCGGCCCATGTCGATAAGCCGGGGGTCCACCGAGCGTATGCCGTGAAAGGTGTTGAGATAGATGGGAAACATGACGCCGCAGACAATCAGGAAAATCTTGGCCTGCTCCCCTATGCCGAACCAGATGATGACAAGCGGCGTCAGCGCCAGATGCGGTATGGTGCGGAACATCTGCAGCGAGCTGTCCAACAGCGTTTCCAAAAAGCGCGAGGTTGCCGTGGCAAAGCCCAGCAGCAACCCCAGACCGCCTCCTATCACGAATCCGCAACCGGCCCGGAAACAGCTTATCCGGAGATTGTCCCACAACTCGCCGCTTGCCGACAGACGAAACACGGACGCAAAAACATCCACAGGCGAGGGAAGCACCCTGGCGTTGATCCGGCCGAGCGACGACCCCGCCTGCCAGACGAGGAAAAGAAGGACGGGAAAGAGCCAGGGCAAAAGACGCGTAACCGTTTCCTCCCGCAAACGGCGCGCCTGCGCCGATGCCCTGCGCGTTCCGCCGGCGTCCGGAAGCCCGGCAGCCCCGCCGGCCGATCCGGGCCGGACCGGGTTCCGGGCGAGGCTCCAGTCAAGGTTCCGTTCAGAACTCTGAGCAATGCTCCGCTCAGGGCAAAGGCCGGGCGACTCTTCCCTGTCCCGCCGGACCGCAAGGTCCGTCCGGTCCATTATCTGCCGCCCCATACAGGCACGTCGGCAACCTTGATCGCCTTGGGCAACAATTTTTGCGCGACAAAAAGATCGGCTATTTTCTGCTGCTCGGCGATCGCCGCTCCGTCCACGTGAGCCACATCGTAACTGCGCCGGCTGTTGGCCTTTTTGACGATTTCAATGTTGAGTCCCACCAGCGGAGCTTGGACCTTTGCCGCCGCCTCGGGGTCGGCCTTGACCCATTTGCCGATTTTGCCCAGCTCATCCGCCACAACCCGCAGAACGGCGGGGTTGTTTTTCAGATATGTTGTGGAGACGGGATAAAAACGCGTGTAGGAGACGCCGGTGCTTTTGCCGTCGGCGAGAATGCGCGCCCCGCTTTGCAGTTCCACCGTCGCCAGGAAAGGATCCCAGGTCGTCCAGGCGTCCACGGCGCCGGATTCAAAGGCGGTGCGGGCATCGGCCGGCTGCAGGTAGGAAATCGTCACATCCTTGCCGAACTCCAGCCCGGCCTGCGACAAAGCGACGACAGTCAGGTAATGCGCTCCGGAAGCCTTGGCGACCGCCAATTTTTTGCCTTTCAGATCCGCCGTGCTTTGCGCGGGCGAATCCTTGGGGACAACCAGCGCCTCGGCCGTGGGCGACGGCTTCTCCTGCAGGAAATACGTGAAATCCGCCCCGGCCGACTGGGCGAACAGCGGCACCGTGTCGGCTACATCCGCCGAAAGGTCCAGGGCCCCGACGTTCAGGGCTTCAAGCATGGGCAGACCGGAGGTAAATTCATGCCACTGCACCTTGACGCCCTGCGCTTCAAGGGCTTTCTCCAAAATTCCCTGTCCCTTCAACAGGATGAGCAGAGAGGAGGATTTCTGGTAGCCGATGCGCAGCACGGCGTCCGCGGCCCGCGCGGGAAGCGCCGAAGCCGCAAAAGTAAACAGCAGGAACAGCGAAACAACGAGGTAATGACGGCCTTTCATCGGAAACTCCTTTATGGTTTGAAACATGGTGCAACTCCTTGCGTGATATACCAATTTGCTTTCAGCAGAAAGCAAACTGGTATGGCGGAGGCGAAGCCGCCGCCCGCAACTTTTTGAAAAATCAGGCTTTGCCTGTTTTTCAAAAACTTTGGCGTCTTGCATTCAAACTCGTTTGAATGCAACTTGGTATCAGAATGACCACGCTTTCGTCATTACTGAGCATTGCTCCGAATCCATCCCCATGCCTTTCAAAAGAATAATCTGTGTGTCCCTATGTATGGAGCCGCCGCGCGGGTCCATACATAGAATTGCCGGTTCATGGAGATTCCAGCTTGACGCCCGGCTTGGCCGGGCATACCTTTCCGGCAGCCCCTTCCTTCAAGGAGGGGACAATCCGCCCGACGCCGGCTGCGGATTCAGCAATTCCTGTTTTAGACTTTTTTGAGAAGATTTTCCCACCTGAGCCTGTTGAACCGAAGAAAAATGGCTCTTATTCCCACAGAATCGGCGTTTTATCCTGCCGGCCGATGCTGCAAAACCACAGCCGGGGACATAATGAGAATTGCTGCTGCGGATTGAAATACGCTGGAAAAGTTCGGCGAAACAGGCTATGCTGTGCGCCCGTGTCCGGCCGTGTCCGGTCGCAAAGCCCGCCATATTCCGGCATATTGCGGGGAGCTGAAAGTGCGGCGTACTTTCCGCTCCTTGTTGACAACCTTGTAACGGGCCGAAAAAAACGTATGTCCAAAATTATGGATGCGCTGCTTGGAATTTTTTCCAGCGATCTCGCCATAGACCTGGGAACAGCCAACACCTGCGTTTATGTCAAGGGGCGCGGCATAGTGCTGCGCGAACCTTCGGTCGTGGCCGTGCGCAAGGATTTGCGCAACAACCGCGTCCTCGCGGTCGGCATGGAAGCCAAAAAAATGCTCGGCAAGACGCCGGGCAATATTGAAGCCATCCGCCCCATGAAAGACGGAGTCATAGCCGATTTTGAAATCACCGAGGCCATGCTGCGCTATTTTATAGCCAAGGTGCATAATTCCCGCCGTCTGGTGCGGCCGCGCATCATGATCTGCGTGCCGACCGGGATCACCCAGGTGGAAAAACGCGCGGTCAAGGAATCGGCACAGAGCGCGGGCGCGCGCGAGGTCTATCTCATCGAGGAGCCTATGGCGGCGGCCATCGGCGCCAATTTGCCCATTCAGGAACCGACCTCCAACATGATTGTGGATATCGGCGGAGGCACCACCGAGGTGGCCGTCATTTCCCTTGCCGGCATAGTCTACTCCAAGTCCGTGCGCGTCGGCGGCGACAAGATGGACGAATCCATCATGAACCACGTCAAGCGCAAGTACAACATGCTCATCGGCGAGGCGTCCGCCGAAAATATCAAGATGACCATCGCCTCGGCATCGCCGCTGAGTCCGGAACTGGAAATGGAAGTAAAGGGCCGTGATCTGGTGACCGGCATTCCGCAGAACATCATCATCACCTCCGAGGAAGTGCGCAAGTCCATCTCGGAACAGGTGGACGCCATTGTCCTCGCCGTGCGGGTCGCCCTTGAGCAGACCCCGCCGGAACTGGCCGCCGATATTGTGGACCGCGGCATCGTACTCACCGGCGGCGGCGCCCTGCTCAAAGGTCTTGATCAGCTTTTACGCAATGAAACGTCCCTGCCCATCACGGTAGTGGAAGACCCTCTGTCCACGGTGGTCATCGGCACCGGCAAGGCCCTGGACAACATCCATATTCTGAAGGAGGTCTGCGTAGATTAACGCCCCTTCTTCCAACCGCCTGATCGGCATCCTCGTTTTCCTGCTGTTCTGTTACCTTGGTTTGTTCACCTGGAACGCGCGCACCGGCTACCTGGATACCATAGCCGAGCGCAGCGGGTTGGAAATCGTCGGCTATGTTCTTTCGCCCGTGGTCTGGCTGTGGGATCGTTGCGCGGGCTGGTGGGACAGCTATCTGGCCTTGGTGGACGTGGCCGCGGAAAACGCGCGCCTGCGCGCCGAACTGGAACAGTCCCGCGCATCGGCTCTGCTCGCGTCCGAAGACAGGGCCGAACTGCAGCGCCTGCGCGACCTGCTCGGCCTTGAAGCGCTGCGCGAGCGGCCCGCCTTTGCCGCCCGCGTCATTGCCAAGCGCTTCGGGCCGCAGGCCGTACTCAAAACCTTTACCGTCAACAAGGGCTTTCTGAACGGCGCAACGGCCGGCACTCCTGTCGTGACCAGAACCGGGGTAGTCGGGCGCGTCCTACGCGCCTCTCCCCATACGGCCACAGTGCTCATGCTCACCGACCCCGGTTTCCGCCTGGCCGTCATCAGCAACGAAAGCAGAACGCCGGGTATCATCACGGGCAGCGCGGAGCGCAGGCTTGAAGTCGCCTATGTGGCCCAGAACGCCCGCATCGCGCCGGGGGAAATGCTGATCACCTCCGGCGCGGACGGTTCCTTCCCCAAGGGCATCCCCGTGGGCGTGGTCACCCAAGTCATGCCGGGCAATGAAATCCTCTTTCTCCAGGTCCACGCCCGGCCCCTTGTTGACATGGACCGCCTGGAAGAAGTACTCCTGCTCAAGGAAAAGAGCGATGCTCCGCCCCTGTTGCCGCCTGAGTCCACTCCCGGATAAAATCGCAATTCCGAATGAAACGGAGCAGACACGCGCCGGGCCATGAAAAAACTGTACCGCCTTTTCTGGTGGTTCCTGTATACGACAGGCGCTGTGGTCGTGCAGCAGCTCATACCCGGCGTGGACGCCCTGATGCCGGGCTTTCTGCTTGCCCTCCAGGAAAACAGGCCCCGGCAGCTTATGCTCCTGTTCGTTGTCTTTACGCTTGTTCAGGAAGGAGCGGGCAGTCTGGGTTTCGGCACGGCAATGCTCAGCTACGCGGGCGCGGCGCTGCTTTTCCGCATGAGTCACGGCTTTTTCGTCGAGGACAACATCGTGTTCATCTCCATGCTCTCGGCATGCCTGGGCCTTTATCACTGCCTGCTGATCCGGCTGATGTGCGCCATACAGACCATCCCCGTGGATTATGAACTGCTGGTGAAGGAAAGTCTGATCCAGACCTTGGCGATTCCCCTGATCTGGGTGCCTGCCCATCTGGCCCGACCCAAAAACGCCGCCGCGACACCGTGAGGACGGTCATGGAACTCAGCCGGGAACGGGAAGGCTATCAACCGCCGCGTTCGGGTGTGCTGCTGCTTTACGGGCTTACCGCCTTTCTTTTTGTGCTTTTCGTGCTGCGTTTCTGGTATCTGCAGATCCTGCACGGTGAAGAATACGCGCAAAAAGCCAACGCCAACAGGACGCGCCGGGAGAGCGTCTTCGCGACGCGGGGCATCATTCTGGACAACAAGGGCAGGCTGTTGGCGGAGAACAGGCCGGCCTACGTGCTGACCCTGGTCCGCGACGACTGTCCCGATATTCCGGCGACTCTGGCCCAGGTGAGCCGCTGGACGGGAAATTCCCTGTCCGCCCTGCGCAACCGTTTCCGGCAGGACTCGATGCGCGTCAAATCGTTTCAGCCGCAGATCGTGGCCACGGATATTCCCTTTGAAAAAATTTACGAGATAGAGCAGCAGATTTTTCAATGGCCGGGGCTGGCCGTGGAAACGCGCCAGCGGCGCTGGTACCCGTACGGTCCGCTGTTCGCCCATATCCTGGGCTATGTGGCCGACGCCGGTGAAAAGGACCTGCGAGCGGACGAAAAACTGGCCCTCGGCGACATAGTCGGCAAACAGGGACTTGAACTGGTGCTGGAAAAGTCCCTGCGCGGCGCCAAGGGGCTGAACAGCGTGGAGGTGGACGCCTTGGGCCGCAGGCTGAACAAGCGCCGGGAAGAGCCCCCCCTGGCCGGGGAAAACATTACCCTGTCCCTGGACGCGGACATGCAGCAGGCCGCGTCCGAGGCCCTGGGGGAACACGCCGGGGCGGTGGTGGTCATGGAGCCGGATACGGGCAAGCTGCGCGCCCTGGTCACGCACCCGAGCTACGACAACAATATGTTTACGGCCACCCTGTCCAGGGAGGAATGGGCGAAGCTGACCGACGACCCCCGTCATCCCCTGCAGAACAGGGCCATACAAAGTGTGTATCCCCCCGGTTCGGTATGGAAGCTGATGATGGTCGGGCTGTTTCTGGAGCAGAAAATCGACCCGCGCCACGGCGTGCTCTGTCACGGCGGAGTGCATCTCGGCTCGCACACTTTCCGTTGCTGGAAAAGCGGCGGGCACGGCTTTATGAACATGCTGCAGTCGGTGACCAATTCCTGCGACGTGTACTATTATGAAACGGCGCAGCGCGTGGGCATCGACAACATAGAGCGCTTTGCAAAAGCCTGCGGCTTCGGCAGCCCCACAGGCATAGACCTGCCGCACGAGCGGGGCGGACTGGTGCCGGGTCGTGAATGGAAACGGCGGCGCTTCGGCGAGCCCTGGCAGGGAGGAGAGACGCTGAACGTCTCCATAGGCCAGGGATACACTCTGGTCACGCCGGTGCAGATGGCGGTTTTCGTGAGCGCCCTGCTGAATGAGGGAAAAATTCTCAAACCAGGTCTGCTCGAAAACGAAGAACCCGTCGTGCGCGGCGTACTGCCCATGCCTCCCGCGCACCGCAGCTTTATTCTGGAAGCCATGCGCGCCACGGTCTCCGGAGGCACGGCGCGGCGCATCAACCGCCCGGATGCGGTCATCGGAGGCAAAACCGGCACGGCCCAAGTGGTGCGCATCGGTGAACGGCGTCTGAGCAGCGGCGAAATGGCCTACCGCCACCGGGATCACGCCTGGATGACCTCCTGGGGCATGAAGGACGGCAAAACCTATACGGTCGTGGTCATGGTCGAGCACGGCGGAGGCGGCAGTTCAACCGCCGGACCCGTCGCCGTCAAAGTGTACGATGCGCTTTTCGGGCCGGTTGCCGGCAGGGCCGCGCGGGAAACGACGCAGAACGGCGAAAGCCGGGGACAGGCGGAGCGGAGAGACTGAATGGCCGCAGTGGACAGACGACTCATCACCCATGCCAACTGGACGCTTCTCGCCATTACGGGCCTGCTTTTTTTCATCGGCATAGCCAATCTCTATTCGGCCGGCGGGGTCCGCTTCGAGGACGGCATCAGCATCGCGCCCTTTTATCAGAAACAACTGGTTTGGGGGGCGGCCGGCCTGGGCTGCATGATCGTTTTCATCATCTTCGACTACCGGCACCTGCGTACCCTTTCCGTGCCCTTTTTCCTGGTGAGCCTTGTCCTGCTGGCTCTGGTGCCGCTTGTCGGCAAAACCGTATACGGGGCGAAACGCTGGCTGGACCTCGGCTTTTTCAGCCTGCAACCCGGAGAAACGGCAAAAATTGCGGGTATCCTGCTCTGCGCTCACCTCCTTTCCCGTTTCAAGGACAGCCTGGGCTGGCGCGCGCTGTTTTTTATACTGGCCGCGGCCGCCCTGCCCTGCGCGCTGATTTTCGCGCAGCCGGATCTCGGAACTACCCTGCTGCTCATTTTTTTGTGCGGGGGCATGATACTCTTTCACGGCGTGAAAAAATACGTTTTCCGTACCTGCTGCGTCGTTTTTCCTCTGCTGCTGCCCCTCGGCTGGCTCGGACTGAAGGATTACCAGAAGGAGCGCATCCTGACCTTTCTTGAGCCGTCCAAGGACTTGCAGGGGGCCGGCTACCACATCACCCAGTCGCAGATTGCCATCGGGTCTGGGGAACTGTGGGGCAAGGGATTCCAGGGAGGTACGCAGAGCATGCTGCGCTTTCTACCTGAAAAACATACGGATTTCGCGGTGGCGGTCTTCGGCGAGGAGTGGGGATTTCTGGGCTGCATCACGCTTTTGGCCTTGTTTTGTTTTTTCCTGTTGTGTATCATCAATACCGCCAGAAATGCCAAAGATCAGTTCGGCAGCATGCTCTGCGCGGGTATTTTTTTCTATTTTTTCTGGCAGATACTGATCAACATGGGCATGGTAGCCGGGATTATGCCGGTTGTGGGTGTGCCGTTGCCTTTTTTGAGTTACGGGGGCACGGCGACCATCGTCAATTTTATCCTGCTGGGCATTGTGCTGAACATTTCCATGCGTCGTTTCATGTTCAAGATGAATTGACGATTTTCCCAGTGCGGCCGAGCGGGCCGCGGCACAGTCAACCGAGGTGTTTTTTTCATGGTCAAGGACGATTTCACCGCATTTTTGGGTTCGGGCACGGAATACCAGGGACGGCTCACTTTCAAGGGAACCGTGCGCGTCGATTGCCGTTTTATCGGCGACATCAGTTCGGACGGCAAACTCATACTCGGCAAGGAAGCGCGGCTTGAGGGCACGGTTGCCGTTATGGAACTGGTCGTACACGGCATGCTCACCGGCGAGGCCGTCGTGTCCAGGCGCACCATTCTGCATCAGGAGGCGAGAGTCACGGGCACCCTGACGACGCCGGCCCTGATCATGGAGGAAGGCGCCGTGTTGCAGGGTGAATTGTGCATGTGCAAAGAGAGCGCGGACGGCCTGCATGAGGGCGCGGGGCGGTTGAGCAGGGCGGAACAGCGCATTCCGATCCTGGAAGAAGCCGTCAAACAATAGAGCTTTTCACAGGAAACGCTGATTAATGCAGGAAAGGCACAATGCATGAAGCCGGCTTCTTCACCTGACGGAGAATGTTCGGCCTTTCGCCCTGCTCAGGCCGAAGCTCGGAATGACTAGGGAATTGTTCATAAATAACATTTACAAATTGTCACTTTGCCTACTCATTTTGTTATTAAAATCAGCGCAAAATTATTTGCCTCAGTAAAATGCCTGTTAGGGTAATTGAAAAACAACTCCTGAGCTTTTGTCATTCCGAGCATTGCTCCGAAGCCGGCAGGGCAGACGCATCTAAATTTCGTTGCGGCGCAACATAGCAGCTGTTTGGGGCCGTCAAGACGGCGGACTTTCCGCGGTGCCCGGCGAGGACGCTTTCTTGCCGTAGTAGGAAAAA
>JAISMY010000016.1 GCA_031276485.1 Desulfovibrio sp.
CAGAAGGCGGCCATAGACAGCCTGCAAGACGGGGAAACCCTGACCCTGACCTATACGGTGAAGGTGGACGACGGCCACGGCGGCTCCGATTCCAAACAGGTGGCCGTTACCCTGACCGGAACCAACGACGGCCCCCGCCTCTCCGTTCCTGAAGACTTCAGCCTGGACGAACCGGGTCTGGTGGAAGCCTGGGGTGGAGCGCAGTCGGCCGAAACGGTGGCCGCCGGCCTGACCACCAACAAAACGGAACTGCAACTCGACTTCTCGGATGTGGACAGCGATCCCCTTACCGTCACTATCGCCTGCGGCGGCGAGAACATCTCCTTCACCTGGAGCCAGAGCGCCGGAACGGCCTCCGCTTTCCAGAACGGCGCCACGTACTTTGATACGGACTACGGACGGGTCAGCTATGAAGGCGGCAAGTTCTTCTACACCGTGCTGAACCGGGCGGACGAACTCCGGGAGGATCATACGGACGAAATTACCGTGCGCGTCACGGACGACAAGGGGCTGCACGTGGAGCAGGATTTTGACGTCACCATCGAAGCCTCCGACGACGTCCCCGTGTTCTACGGCGATACGATGTACGGCACGGGCTACGACCCCGCCGTTCCTCTGGTGCTCACCCCCCTCATCGACCAGACCAAGGTGGTGGAGGGCAAGCTGCGCCTCGGGGACATCGATTCCGACGACGCCAAGCTCACCTTCCATCTGGTGGAAGAAGGCAAGGTCGTGGAAGGCGCGCCCATAGAGCAGGGCGCGGACGGCTATCCGGGCTATGTGTTCAAACTGGAGCACGGCACCCTGACCCTGCATTGGGACGCCAGCGAGGCGGAAAGCGGGGACGACCGCTTCCAGGCGGACACCTTCCCCGGCGAAGGCTTCTGGAAGTACAAGTATATCATGGATTCCGAGTATATCGCATCGCACAAGATGCTCAACGTGGAGTTCAACGTGGAGATCGTGGCCCACGACCCGGCCTATGATCTCGCCAATCCGGACCCGGCCATGGCGACCGCGGCTACCCTGCATGTGGAAGCCTCCCTGTTTACCCCCGGCATGGGGAAGGCAGTGCCGGTTCCGGACTTCGCCGTCGTCAGCCCGGACGGGATTGAGAAATTCGGCGAAACGGAAAATCCGGCTTCGGCGCAATGCAACGTCCTGCTCAACGATTTGAACAACGAGAAACTCAGCGCCGTGGACAACGGCGTGACGGTGGTCGCGGCCGCGGGCGGGGCGCTGGACCATACGGACGCGAACGGCGCGTACCGGGAAGGGAGTACGGAATACGGCACCTGGCGGCTGTATGAGAGCGGGGAATTCACCTTCACCCCCGATCCGGACTCCGCGGCCTTCAAGGCACTGGGGTCCAGCGGCGAGGCCGTCATCAACATTCCCTATACCGTGACCGACCCCGGCGCGCCCGCCGGCAACACCATCACCAGCTACCTTAAGGTAACCGTGCGCGGGGAAAACAGCGCTCCGGAAGCCTCCGACCTCACCCTGGCGACAACAGCCGGCTGGAACGACGATTCCGGCATCCTGCACTTCGCCGATCTGGCCAGGGACGTGAACACCAGGGACGTTCTGGACTATACCTTCAGGGACGGGACGGTCGAACTGAGCGGCAGGACCGGCGGCTTCACGGTTGATCTGAACCCGGCCGACCTCACTCTGCCGGCGGGCTTTGTCTTCAACCCCCAGGGAAACTGGGCGGAAGGCGGGAAGTACACCCAGACCGTGGGCACGGCGGACGACATTGTATATAAATATCAATACGGCTGGCTGGTGGCGCATCCGGACGGCAGCTACGACTTTGTGGTTGACCGCACCAATCCCGACGTGATCAGGCTGAACCCCCAGAGCGAGCCCCTGGAAGTGAAGATCAACTTCGACGTTACGGACCGCCTTGCCTCGCAGGACGATTATGCCGACCGGGGCACTGATTCCGGCTCGGTCACCATCCGCATCAGCGGCGGCTACGACAAGCTGGCCGTCAACGCTCTGGATACGGTGGGCGAACTGCGCGACAGCCATTTCGACCCTGAAGTGGTGGACGGCGCAACCCGCGCCGTCTGGAATCTGGGCATGGAGCGGGGCAGCGATGTGGAAATTGCCGATGACGGAACCGCCACCCTCAATGCCGGCAAGCTGAATGTCGATATCGGCGAAAACAGGCAGGATGACGTGGCGTCTTTCCGCATCTGCGAGAACCTGGACAACCTGGTGCGCGCCCTGGACGGAACCGGGGGCAACTATACCTATTCCTTCCCCAACGGCCAGGCCCTGTTCGGCAAAGACGCGGAGACCGGAGCCATCGTCCGCATCGGCACCATAGGCATCGGGCACACCAGGATTTTGCATATTAACTTTGTGGATGGCACCCAAACCAAGTGGAACCTCAAGGGCGAGTTTTCCGAGTTCTTTACGGACGCGGCCGGGACCGTACCCCTGAAGCTTCTCGCCACCTCCACCCTGTCTCCGGACAGCAAGACGGAAATCCATCTGGACTTTACCATGCGCTTTGCCGACGATTCCCCGGTGGTCAACGGGGTGCGCCTGAGCCTGGTCGATGGCGAGGGCAGCGGGCGGGTGCTCTTCCATGACGTGGATACGGCCAAAACCCTCCTCAGCTTGTGGGTGCAAAACCCTGATGACGAGGACAGCCTGATCCGGATCACGGCCACGGGCGAGGACTACCAGACGGTGGAGTACGGGCACGGTACCCTCAATATCCGGGCCGACGGCACCTTCACCTACAGCGAAAAGGACGATGCGCCCGATGCGGGCAAGAACCACAACATCCGGGTGGTGGTTTCCGACGGCAACAGCGCCACGGAAAACGTCATCACCCTGGCCAACGGCGCCGGCGGAGCTGTCATCAATGTGCGGGACGACCTAAGAGGGGCCACCCACAGCGAACACGAACAGTGGACACTGGATGGGAATGTCCTGGACAATGACAGCGGCACCACCGGCGAAGTGCTCAACGCCGGCACCTACCACCTGGAAAACTACTTCATCGGGGCCGCCGGAGTGGACAAGCTGGAGAACGTCTCCAAGGGCGGGGCCGCCGCCGGCTTCACCGCCGCGCGGGAATTCGCGCCTAATGCCTACCTGGAGGACCAGGAGGGGGTCGAACCTGGGCGCTTTGTGGTCAGGCTCGGGAATGTCGCCCTGACCCTGGATTCCGACGGCACCTACATGTGGGAGGGAAGCCAGCAGATTATCGTTTACGACACGGTGACGGGGAAAGCCTACAACATCTACGCCCATACCGAGCACGCCGTGCAGCAGCAGATGATTAAAGATACCGGGCTGACCGCCGAGCAACTGAAGGGAGCCCTGACCGTGCATGTGCCCTACCAAGTGCAGGACGCGGCCGGGGAAGTGCACGAGGGCGATCTGGGCCTGCAGTATTGGGTCAGTTACAACGGGAACCAGTATTACAGCAGCTATCACGTCCAGTCCGGCACCACCTCGGAAATCCGCTCCTCCAGCCTCTTTGACCGGGTGAGCGCGGACGACGGCGCCGAGTTCCTGAACAGCGCGCCGGCCACATTCAACGCCCCCCTCTGCTACGACACCGACCGCGACGACATCAACCTGCGCTTCGGCGAGGTGGACGCCGCCGGCAATCCCGTTTGGGGCGCCGTGGAGGATAACCCCTGGGTAAACCTGCGCGAGGCCATGACCGGCGGCGATCCCGACCTCAAGGTCTTTGACGTTCCCCTCTACGCCTGGGTAAACGCCGACACCGGCGCGGTTTCCGCGGCCAAGGCCGCCGGCTTCACCTGCGTGCAGGTGGGCGTGGGCACCTATACCCAGACCGCCGGGACCAACACCATGACTGCGGGCTGGGATGAGAACGGCAATCCCATTTATGTGCGCAACTACGCCGAGGCCCGGGGCAGCATGAGCGTCAACTTCTTTGCCCCTGACGCGGACAATCCGGAACTGGCCGCCTTTATGGAGGCCCTCAAGAACCTCTCCGAGAACGAGGCGCGGAACATGATGTTCTTTGCCGCCCAGACCAAGGACGCTGCCGGCGCTTCGAACAGCGCCTTCAACTACATCTCCGTCACCGGCTCCGACGTGCTTCCGGCCGGGCTGGATGTGAGCCTGAACGAAGCCGCCCTGCTGAATGCGGACGAGCACGGCCTGGCCACCGGCGTGGGCGCGGCCTCTTCCCACACCGTGGGCACCGCCCGCCACACCGCCGCCGGCTGGGATACCGAGGACACGGATGCCGACCACGCCACGGCGGACAACGGCTTTACCCTGCGCGCCGACGGAGCCTACGGCTACCTGGAATGGAACGGGACCGACTACGCCTACCATTTGTATGAAGCCGGAGACATCAAGAACGGCGAGGAGCTTACCCAGGCCCAGGTGAACGCGCTGCGCCAGGAGCTGGCCCGCATGGTGGACGGCCAGAGCAAAGAGGAACACTTCTCCGTCACCATGGTGGACAAGAACGGAGAAAGCAAAACCGGCACCGTCAACGTCACTGTCAAGGGCCAGGATACTAACTTCGCCGAGTCGATCGACACCTCCGGCGTCCTCACGGCCACCGGCGAACACGCCGTCTTCTCCAACGCCCTGGCGCAGGTGTTCAACATCCAGGACGCCTACGACAGCCTGACCTACCGTCTGGAGGTCAACGGCGTCGTCTATCCCACGGCGGCGCAGACAGGGGACCGGGTGCTCATCCAGGTGGCGGAAGGCGGGACCAACTACGGACAGATCGTCTTCTTCCCCAAAACAGGGGAGTATTCCTTTGAGAGCAACGGCAAGCTGGTTCACGGGCAGGAACTGCCCATAGAGATCTCCGCCTGGGCGGAGGTGGTCAACGCCGGGCATTCCGGGTTCATTCCCGGCACTACCACGCCCGGCTACGCCACGCCGCATGTGGACCTGGACCTGACCGTCACCGGCGTGAACGACGCGCCGCTGGTCTTCACCCTCTCCGGCCTGGCCGAGGCGGGCGGCGACATCATCGGCGGGATATCCTGGCTTGACCCGGACAACGCCGTTTCCGACCCCTCCATTGTGAGCATCAGCTATAACGGACAGGCCGCCGCCATTGCTTCCAATCCCTCGGACGCCTACACCCACGAGATTGAGGGAGACTACGGCAGCCTGCTCTATAACGAACAGTCCGGCGCTTACCACTACAAGCGCAACGGCGACGCCTTTGCCGACGGAGAACACCGCGTCATCGACCAATTCAAGGTCGCTGTCACCGACAACGGTGTTGACGGCGAGTATAAGGCGACGGGCGAGGGCGAGCTTTCCATCTACGCCGTGGATGGAAACTACGAGAAAGGCACTGCGGGGGTCGACACGATCAGCTTCGATCTGATCTCCCAGAATCTGTCGCACATCATCCAGGCCGGGGGCGGCAACGACATCATAAACCTGGAAAACACCAGCAACCAGAACATCCTGGTGTGGAACGCCGGGGACGCGGCGGGCGGCGGCAGCCCGGTGGTGGATACAGTAAACGGTTTTGCGAAAGGCTTGGAAGGCGACGCTCTGGATCTGCGCGGGATTCTGGACGATCTTGCCGGAGACAGCGGCAAGACGGCGGCTGATCTGGTGTCTTTTGCAGTGGAGAACGGCAAGACCACCATCAACATCGGCGGGGCCGACAATCCCGCCCAGCCGGTACAGCAGATAGTTCTGGATTCTGTTGAATTGAATTACAGTAACGGCAGCTATGAGGAACTGGCGCAGCAGATACTGCTGATCACGTCATAATGCCGATTCCGGATAAAAATTGACGTAATTTTTGTCCGGGATTGGAGAGCGCGACAGGGAGGTCGCGCCGCAATGCAAAGCGTTTGGTGAGGCGCGGCGGGGCTGCGGTCCCGCCGCGCCGGCACGTCAAAAACGCATGGGCGCATGGAAGCGCCGCTGTATTCTTTTGAAAGGCATGGGGATGGATTCTTCGCTGCGCTCAGAATGACAAACGCGCGGTCATTCTGAGCCGCAGTGAAGCGAAGGCGAAGCAGCGATTCTAATTTTAACAAATTTATAGATTTTTGTAAAAAGTTAAATCCTATATACCTTGGCGATGCGCTTTATGCCAAGCATGAGATATGTAATAGAATTTTGAAAGAAGGTGGAAATTTTATCTTTACATGCAAAGATAGTAGTCATAAAGTATTATGTGAATTTCGTAGAGGTCTAAAAGCAGCACAGCACATAGAAAAAATAGTAAAAGGTAAACAAATCACGTTTTCAACTCATGGAATATGCTGATGAGAACAGTCATAACCGGTGTCCCTCCTCCGTAATCGTAAAAAATTGTGATATTTCACGACTATAACGTATACCCCTTCTAAAATTGGAATTGCTGCGGAGCCGCGCATGACCTTGACTTTGCCTCAGGGCGGTTGTATAGAAAAAAGGAACCCCGGCCCCTGCGTAAATGCGTAAACAGGAACCGGGGCTGGGCACGGCGCGTGAGCGCCTGCCACACGGCTACCGGCATAGGACACACGTTTTCGGCCCCGTATCAGCGCCTAACTGATACGGGGCCAACTGCTGCTCAGCCGTTGGGGCTGAGAGCAGAAGCAGTATCAGAGCCATCAACGCGACGAAAACAAGTTTCCGCAGCATGGCTGATACCCTCCTTGCTGTAGTGCGCCGCGCCCAGGCGCATAGGTTGAAGGGTAGCCGTGCGTCGGCAGCCTATGCAGACCAGGAGATTATTGCAAGCGGGCTGCGGCAGAGCCGGCAAGTCTCATTATGGCCGGAACTGCCCTGCCTCCATGGCCGCATGTCGTGCTGACGCATTGATTTGTCGTTGACAGGAAGGCACAAAATCCCTGCTGAACACGGTAAAAAAGTCATACTGAGAATTGCTGAAGGCGAAGAATCTATCTTGACGCCTCTTGCTTTTCCTGCGTCAGTCTGCGTTTTCGCCGTCGAAGCCGGGGCCGGCGCATCTAAATTTTCTTACTGCGGCAACACAGCACCCGCGCGGAGCGCCCTGGAAAATGTGTCGATTTGGCGGCTTCGAGAACCCGCGTGGGAAAAGAAACCTGTAGAAGGCAGTACGGCAACTCATCCCGGCGTTTACATTACTCGCAGTAATGATAAAAGTTTGGATGAGGAACAGCGGAAGTACAAGGTATGCGGCCGCTGCGCGCGGCGCCGAAAAAAAGTTTAGACAAAATCCAGAAAAAGCGACAAGCGCGGCACTATTTTTGCTAGAAGGGGAGGTGTACGGGGATAGGGGAAAAAAATGCAGGCAAGGAGTTCTTGTGGACCTTTCGACGACATACCCGCAGACGCTGCATGCGCCGGCTCCCGAAACGCCGCCCGGCGCGGCGGCCGGGCCGGCTGACGGAGCCTGGGATTCTCCGGCCTTCGGAGAACAACAGGCTGAACTGGAAACTATTCTGGCCGGGTTGAGGCAGTCTCTGGCGCTTCTGGACCGTTGCGACATACCCTCTCATCCGGACGGGAGCGAGCCGGGCGCGCGCGTCACGGCCGCGCTGTCCGAGAGCATCGTGCGCATGCAGGACGATTTTTTGCGGGAACTTTGCACGGGACTGAAGGAACGCGGCATCGACCCGTCTTCCAAGCTTACCCTGCGTCTGGATGAAGACGCGAAACTGGAGGCCGTCGGCGACGATCCGGCCGGAGCGGCGGCGGAAGAGATCCTCGCTTACCGTCCGGAGCTTACGGAGCTGTTTACGGAAACGGCGGTGCGCGCCGCGTTGCTGCGCGGCCTGTCCGACCTGTGCAATGCCGTCCGCCGCGAACGCGCTGAAGACATTTATGCCGCCCTCAACGCCGGCGCCGGGGCATCTTGCTACCAAGTCAGCATCAAGGGCGATATGAGCCATTTTTACTTCGCGCGCCAGGCGTAGAGCAGTTCACGAATGAAACGAGTGAACTACTCGGCAAGGATTTGCTTGCAAAGCCTTGCCGCGAAACAGGAGCAGGCGGGCAAAGCCTGCCGTAAGCGAACTGTTTCAAGCGTTAACTGCCCAGAAGCCGGGCGGCCGGGAGCCCGGCCGCCCGGCTTCTGCCGACAGGAGTGCGGCTATTCTTTTTTGAGCCAGGGCATCATGGCCCGCAGTTCAGCTCCGACTTTTTCGATGGGATGTTCCGCCTGCAGGCGGCGCATGGCCTTGAAAGAAGCCATGCCTGCTCTGTTTTCCAGAATGAAGTTCCGGGCGAAGACGCCCTCCTGAATGTCCTTCAGAATGGCTTTCATTGTTTTTTTAGTGTCGTCGTTGATAACGCGCGGCCCGGAGACATAATCGCCGTATTCGGCCGTATCGCTGATGGAATAGCGCATGCGCGCAAGCCCGCCTTCATAGATCAGGTCCACGATCAGCTTTACCTCGTGCAGGCACTCGAAGTAAGCCATTTCCGGGGGATAGCCCGCTTCCGTCAGGGTTTCGAAACCGGCCTTGATCAGCGCCGAAAGCCCCCCGCACAGCACGGCCTGTTCGCCGAACAGGTCGGTTTCCGTTTCGTCCCGGAACGTACTCTCTATGACGCCGGATCTGGTGCCGCCGATGCCCTTGGCATAGGCCAGGGCCGTTTTCAGGGCATTACCCGTGGCGTCCCGGTGGACGGCGACCAGACAGGGCACGCCGCCGCCCTCGGTGAAGGTCCGGCGCACGAGATGTCCCGGTCCCTTGGGGGCGATGAGCATGACGTCCACATCGGGGGGCGGCAGGATCTGGTTGAAGTGGATGTTGAAGCCGTGCGCGAAGAGCAGCGCCTTGCCTTTGGTCAGGTGCGGAGCGATGTCCCGCGCGTAGACGTCGGCCTGATGCTGATCCGGCAGCAGGATCATGATGACCTCGGCTTTCCCGGCGGCTTCCGCGGCGGACAGCGGGGCAAATCCGTGTTCCCGGGCCAGCGTGTAATTGGGACCTCCGGGGCGTTGCCCGACGACGACTTCCAGGCCGGAGTCGCGCAGGCTCAAGGCATGGGCGTGGCCCTGGCTTCCGTATCCGATGACGGCAATAGTTTTGCCCTTCAGCGTCCCGAGGTCGCCGTCCTTGTCATAGTACACTTTCATCATACGTTCCTTTATGGTTTGCAGGCTTTCTCTTCGGGGAGATTCCCGACCGACTCCCGGCAAAGCCGGGAAGACCCTTGCGGTATCTTATCCTTTCAGGCGGAGGCGCGGCCTCAATGTCGGAACCCGTACCGGCGTCCGGCGCGGGGTATTTTTCTTTCAGGAAGAGGCGCGCCGGCGCGAAAAACAGCGTTTACTCGTGCTGCATGCTGCGTTTCATGGCCATGGTGCCGGTGCGGGCCAGTTCCTTGATGCCGAAGCGGTTCAGCAGGTTGATGATGGCGCCGATTTTTTCGTGATCCCCGGTGGCTTCCAGGGTCAGGTCCACCAAACTTACGTCCACCACCTTGCAGCGGAAAATATCGGCGATGCGCAGGACTTCCCCCCTGCGCGAATCGTCGGCCTGCACCTTGATGAGCATCATTTCGCGCTCGACGGCGGCCAGTTCCTGAAAATCTACGACCTTGATGACGGTCACCAGCTTGCGCAACTGCTTGATGATCTGTTCGATGATCTGGCTGTCGCCCGAGGTGGCGATGGTCATGTGCGAAACGCCGGGTTCGAGCGTCGGGGCCACGTTCAGCGATTCTATGTTGAAGCCCCGGCCGCTGAACAGACCGGCCACCCGGGACAGTACCCCAGGCTCGTTGTCCACAAGAACGGAAAGGACATATCTCACGTTGTATCTCCTGTTGCAATCCGCATCAAACGATCATTTCGGCCAGGGATTTCCCCGCCGGGACCATGGGATAGACATTCTCCTCCCGGCTGACGCGCACATCCGCCAGCACCGGACCGGGGGTTTCCAGCATTGTTTTCAGCGTTTCCTCAAGGGCGGCGTCGTCTTCCACGCGCAATCCCGTCGCGCCGTAGGCCTCGGCCAGTTTCACGAAATCCGGCTCGCAGCCTTCGAGGTCGGTGCAGACATAATTGCGTTTCATGAACAGTTCCTGCCATTGGCGCACCATGCCCAGGAAGCGGTTGTTGAGGATGACGACCTTGATCGGCAGTCCGTCGGCCACTACGGAGGCCAGTTCCTGAATGTTCATCTGGATGGAGCCGTCGCCGGCGATACAGATAACGAGGTCGTTCGGCCTTGCGATCTGCGCTCCAGCGGCCGCGGGCAGGCCGAAACCCATAGTGCCCAGTCCGCCGGAGGACAGAAAGCTGCGCGGCCGGGTAAATTTGAAAAACTGGGCCGCCCACAACTGGTGCTGACCCACGTCCGTGGTGACGACGACCTCATATTTCCCCCGCGTCAGGCGGTCGAGCAGTTCAACGACCCGCTGGGGCCTGATTTCCCCGCCCTGCGTATAGCCGAGCGGATGCTTTGCCTTGTAGCGCTCAAGGCGTTCCAGCCATGCGGCGCGCGCCGCCGCGGTGTCCCCGTCCACCCTGCCCGCCGCCAGCAGGTCGGCCAGACCGAGTGCGGATTCACGGCAATCCGCCACCACCGGCACATCCACTCTGACGTTCTTGCGTATGGAGGTAGGATCGATGTCGATGTGGATGATGCGCGCCTGTTTGGCGAAGGCGGACAGTTTTCCGGTGACGCGGTCCGCGAAGCGCGTGCCCACGGCAAGGAGCACGTCGGCCTCGGTTACGGCCCTGTTGGCCGTGTATGCGCCGTGCATGCCCAGCATGCCGTACCACAGGCGGTGTGTGCCGGGGAATCCGCCCAGGCCCATCAGCGTGGAGACGACCGGGATGTTCAGCTTTATCGCTGTTTCCGCGAGTACGTCGCTTGCGCCGGAGCCGATGACGCCGCCGCCCGTGAGCAGGAGCGGGCGCTCGGCCCGGAGCAGGAGTTCGGCGGCGCGGCGCAGTTGCACAAGGTTGGGTTTGTAGTTCGGGTTATAGCTGCGCAAGCGCACTTCGCCCGGTCTTACGAAGGGCGTTTCGGCCAGAATGACGTCTTTGGGCAGGTCGATGAGCACCGGGCCGGGCCGGCCCGTGCGCGCCAGATGAAAAGCCTGGCGGACGATGCCGGCCAGACGTTTCACGTCTTTGACCAAATAGTTGTGTTTCGTACAGGGCCGGGTGATTCCGACAATATCCACTTCCTGAAACGCATCGTTGCCGATAAGCTGTGTCGGCACCTGTCCGGTGATCACGACCAGAGGGATGGAGTCGCTGTAGGCGGTGGCTATGCCGGTCACGGCGTTGGTCGCGCCCGGTCCGGAGGTGACGATGCTTACGCCGGGTTTGCCCGAGGCGCGCGCGTAGCCGTCCGCGGCGTGGACGGCGCCCTGCTCGTGGCGCACCAGAAAAAGCTTCAGCGCATCGCCGTGCCGGGACATTTCATCGAAAAGTTCAATGATCGCCCCGCCGGGATAGCCGAAGATCACTTCAACGCCTTCGTCCTTCAGGCATTCCATCAATATCGCGGCGCCAGTGTATTCCATTACCTCCCGTCCTCCGCGGCCGGCGCGTAGTGTTGCAGGAGGGCTACCAGCTTCGTCTTGCCGTCCAGCTTGAGTTTTTTTATCCGCCCGGCTTCCTGTCTTTCCGCAGGCGTCATGAAGGTTTTGCTTTCCAGCTTTTCCAGTTGTTTTTCATAGAGGATGTGGTCGTCCCACAGGCTTTTCAGGTCCGGGTGCGTCGGGGCCAGTTTTTCCAGAAGAGCGTATTCTCTTTTTTCCACGGCATTCCTCCTTTTTGCGGCAGCTATCGGCAACTGCATGGAAACACGGATGCATTCTTTTTGATCAAAATTTCTTTTATGGTCTGAAACCTCTCCCTTCAGGGAGCTTCCCGCTTGACGCCCGGCGAAGCCGGGCCTACCTTCCCGGTAACCCCTTCCTTCATGGAGGGGGCAATCCGCCCGGCTCCTCTCCGCCGGGACGGAGTCGGTCGGCGGATGGAGTCGGCCGTGGATTGAAACATGGGAGCGACTCCCTTAACTCTCCCGTCAGGCCGGCTTGCGCAGGGAGTGCGGGCGGGTAGTGCGGGGAGCATGTGCGCTCAGGGCAGCAGACGATTCCAGTCCGGCTCGGTATCCGCCGCGATGCGCAGGCATTTTTGCCTGCCCTTTGCGCCGGAAAGCACGGATATTTTTGCCGACCGCAGGCCCAAAGCCCGCGCCGTCAGCTCCGCCAGGGCGGCGTTGGCCTTGTTTTCCACGGCGGGCGCGGCAACGCGGATGCACAGGCGTCCTGCCCTGATGCCGGAAAATTCGGATTTTTTCGCGCCGGGCAGGGCCTGCACCAGCAGGAGCCATGCGCCGTCGGCGGCCCGTGAAACAAAGGGCGGCAAGGTGTCGGGCGTGTCCGGGGCAGGCATACGGTCTCCTTGCCCGCTGTTACGCTTCGGGTTGGCCGGCGCTTCCCCGGTCACCGCCGGGACGTTCCGCTGCGCCGCCGCGTTTCAGCGCCGCCGTTGCCCGCTCCATGCGGATATCCTCCATGCGGCTGAACTCAAGCAGTTTCAGGTGCCCTTCGATGACGGAGCGCACTTTGAACTCAAATTGCGCCTTCAGTTTACGCGCTTCCGCAATTTCATCAAGGATGCGGGCCAGCCGCTGATTTGCCTGGTTGGTCAGGTTTTCCGCCCGGTTTTGGGCCGCCTCGATAAGCAGTTGAGCTTCCTTTTGCGCGGAACTTTTCAGTTCCTCGGCCATGCGCCGGGAAATGAGCAGGGTTTCGCGCACTGCGTTTTCCCGCTCGGCGTAGGTCTGCAGTTGTTCCTCAAGGCGGGTCGTGAGATTGGTCAGGCGCACGCGCTCGTCGCCGAGCCGGGCAAGGGTGTCCGCGACATCCTGCAGGTAGTTGTCCACTTCCTCAGGATTATATCCGCGCAAGGAGCGGGAAAAGCTGTGGTTCAGGATGTCGACCCGGTTGACGGACATGGTTCAGCCCGCGAACAGCGCCGGTATTTGCCATAGTATGCCTGAGACCAGTATCTGCAGCACCTGCAGGCCCAGAAGCAGCACGACCGGCGACAGATCCAGGCCCCCGATGCAGGTGAACGGCATCCATTTCCGTACGCGCCGCAGCGCCGGTTCCGTAAGCTGACGTAAGATGCGCACAATGGGGTTGTAGGGATCGGCGTTGACCCAGCTTACGATGCAGGCGCCCAGCACAACGAAAAAATACAGGTTGACGAGCGAAGAAACGACAAAGTCCACGGCCTTGATCAGGGTTACGAGAAGTCCCATGCGTCCTCCGCTGCGGGGCGTCGTTTATGCGGCCGGCGCGCCGGCCCGGGGTTTTCCACCAGGGGCGTTATCATCGTGATCATATCGAAAAAATTGTCGACATGCAGTCCGGCGTCCAGCGCGGCGTTGCGGAAAGACCAGAATGCGGCGCCCGCGCCGCGCGCGGCCTGTTCGTCCACCCTGGAATCTCCCAGAAAGGCGATGTTTGCCGGCGTTTCGCCCCATTGCGCCGCGATTTGCACAAGACCGTCCGGGCAGGGTTTGGGCGGACAGTCGGACGCGGTCATCACCGGGAGAAAAAAATCTTCCAGGCCGAAGTAATGCAGCAGTTCGTGGACCTTTTTGTTGCGGTTGGTGAAAATGCCGAGTTTGACGCCCCACATGTCCAGCCAGCGCAGGGCTTCCGGCAGGCCGCTTTCCAGGGAGAGCAGGGGCAGTATCTGTACCGTGTAGCTGATTTTCATGCGCGCCTCATAGGCCGCCTCACGATATTTCGGCGGAATGATGCGGGCCAGGCACTCTGCCTCCGACGCCATGTGGCAGTATTCTTCTTCTTCCGGGCTGAGAGGAGGCAGGCGCACGGCCTCGCGGATCAGGTTGTAAAACTCCATATTGGAAGCGCGCGAGTCCAGCATGACCCCGTCTATGTCGAAAACCAGCCCGTTGAGTTCGGATGCGAAAGCGCCGTTCCGCTTTGTTTCAGGCATGCGTCGTACCCTTGTCCCCCGGTGGGCGTCCGGGCCGCGCGAGCAGTTCCGTTTCCCGCAGATAAGGGGGATGGGCGGGCAACCGGGCGTACAGCAGACCGGGGCGGTCATGTTCCGGCAGGGACGTCGCGAGTATCGCGCGCCCGGCGGGCAGGGGACCGAGCAGTCCTTCCTCCGTGAGTTCCGCGATCAGTTCGTCGTTTGCGGTGAACAGCGCGGCATGTTCCGGCAGAAAATGTCGGGCGGCCCGGAGCAGCGTGCGCGGGTCGACGCGTTGGAAATCCTTTCCTGCCGCGTTGTCCGGCTCCTGTTCGGCTGTCTCGGGGCAGATTTCCCCGCCTTCGCCCAAACTCGCGCGCAGGGCCTGTTCCGTCCTGCGAACGCTCATTTCCAGCGCTGCGCGCTCCAGATTTTTTTCTTCCAGGTATTCGGCCAGGATCAGGATTTTCTGCGCCTCGACCAGCCGTCTGCGCCGCCTCTGCCCGGCGTCGTCAGCCGCTTTCGCGGCGGGGGGCGCGTCGTCCTTCCGCGGGGCTTCGCCGGAGGCCGCAAAGCGCGCAAGCCCGGCGCGTTCAGCGGCGTCCGGCGCGTCCGGCGCGGCGTATTGCCCGTACAATTCCGCTGTGTGCAAAAGGCCGTGCCGGGAGTATTCCAGACCCATGCGCAAAAGTTCTTCCAGGGCCGCCTGCGCTTCAGGAGGGGAAAGGGGCAGGGCGGCAAGCGCCGCCCGTCTCGCGTCTTCGGCCGCTGCGGAACGCGCGGGACGGCCCGCGGCGGAGTTTTCGGGGACGGCGGCAGGCGTCCGCGTCCCGTCCGGACTCTTCCCGTCCGCGCCGGGTATGGACAGGACGCGTCCCTCGGGTAATCCGCTCGGGAAAAAGGCTACATGCTCCGGCACATCGGCGGGCGCCGATTCAGGCTTCAGATCCGTCACATACATCAGCACGACGCTCATACCGCACCGCAACGCGTCCTCTTGATCCCGCAATTCCCGACAACATTTGACCGTTCCATCATACCGCAAGTTAATTTTTTAGCAACTGCCTGCAAAAACAAGGTGTTGACGCCCGGTCACCGACCGTTGGGCGCCGCGATAAAGCCTGACGGCTCGGGGATTTTTTCCGCTCCCCCCAAAATGGACTGAAAAAACGCCAGGAGAAAGCGGTCACGTTCCCGGGCGGCTTCCCGGCGTTCCGGATCGGAAAGTCTGCCGCAGCTTTCCTCGGGCATTGCCGCCGAATCCGCGGCACAGGGGGCGAAAAGCGAATAGTGGTCGGCGTTTTCGACACGCAGCAACGCAGGCGGTTCCCCTGCTCCGGAAAGGTAAGGTCGGGCGTGCCGTTCGGGCGGGTAGAGCGTGTCGAGTGCGGATTCTACAACGGCCAGAGGGATGCCGGCGGAGCGCAGGGCGTCCGGGCGGAAGAGCATGCCGCCGGCCGGGGCCAGCAGCGCCGCGGCACGGATGGCGCGCGTTTCCGCGCGGCGGCGGAACGGAGTTGACGCGTCGACTCTGAGCGGCGGCGGCGCGGGTCCGCCCATGTCTTCACCGCCCGCGCGCACGGGGACCCTGTACTGCGGGGAATCGGCAAGGGCGATGTGGACGAAGGCCGCGCCGGAGTCGGTGCCTCCGAACAGCGGGCCGCCCTGAAAATCCAGGAGCAGGGGGAAATCCGCAACGGCGCCGGCGCGCGTTTCGCCGCCGGCCTCCGCGTCTTCAGCCGGTGGGGGAAGCGGCGGCGAAACGTCCTGCGGCGGCTCGTCATCTTCGCCGGCATCGCTGAAAAGGCGTTGCCACAGGCTCCTGTTTTCCGGCGCGGAATTCTCCGGCCCCGTGTTTTCCGCGGCCTCGGCAGCGGGCCGCGGCACGGCAACGCTCAATAATTTGGGGGCAAAGAGGGAAAGCTGCGGCGTAAAGACATGCCTTCCGCGTGTTCTGGTCATCATGCGCATGGCTTCCGGCAGGCGGGACAGGCGCTGCGCCGTCCAGGGCGCGCAAAAGCCGTCCTCCGGACGTTCTGCGCCGCAGTAGCCGTCAAGCAGGGAAAAGTCGGGGCTGAGGCCGAGAAGCTGAAGAACCGTTACTGCGCCGAAGCCGACGCCGAGCAGTCCGATGCGCGATTCGTCGGCATAGGGCGCGAATTCCGGCGTGCCGAGTACTGTTTCCAGGGCGCGCAGCAGGTTGCGCGGTCTGTCGCGCAGCAATTCCGCCGTGAATATGGATTCGCCGGCATTCCGGTTGTCCCCGCTGTGGGTCGGGGCCACGACAAGCATCCCCGCCGAAGCCAGGGACGTTGCCAGATCGTTGTGGTCGAAGCGGCTGCCGGCCGTATCGTGGGAAAGCAGCAGCAACGGGTAAAAACCGGGAATGATGCGGCCCCGCTTGCCGGCCTGGGTGAGCCTGCCGTCCATGACGCCGGCGGTCATGGTCGCGCGGGCGGGATACCAGACGGAAAAATCAAAACGTTCCTGTGTTTCAGGTATCCAGACGCCGAAGCTGCGCACGGCTGCCGGGTATGTTTCGGTTTTGCCCCAGGCCGTCCGCGGTTCCGGCACGCAGAGAAAGAGGCAGAGGACGAGGAACCGGGCGACGCGCGCAAACGGACCTGCGCGAGTCGTTGCTGAAAACAACACGGCGCCGGCGTCGTGTAATGTTCTCTCTGTATGTTTCCTCAATTTTGCATTACTCATACCAAGTTGACGGCAATAGGCAGTTATTTTATAAAAATCTGCTGAATTTATCAGTATAGTATGATGGATATTTCATCAAATTTACACGGTATTGATTGCAACCTGGTATCAGGTTGCGCATTACACGGCGCCGAGGCGGTTCGGCATTGAAACGCGCGGGTCGGCGCGGCCCGTGATGCCGTTGACCACGTTGACGGGCGCGCCGTCCAGAAAAGCGCGGATGTTGTCGTGCGCGGCCTGCATGAGGCGCATGCGGGATTCAACGCTGCACCAGGACACATGCGGGGTAATAATGCAGTTCGGCGCAAAACGCAGCGGGTTGTCGTCGGTTATGGGTTCCACGGCGACAACGTCCAACCCCGCACCGCCTATGCGTTCTTCCCTGAGTGCGTCCAGAAGGTCCTGCTCGTTGACCAGCGGACCGCGTGCCGTGTTGATGAGCAGGGCCTGCTTTTTCATAAGCCCCAGCAGGCGGGCGTCGACCATGCCCTCGCTTTCCCGGTTCAGCGGGCAGTGCAGGCTGATCACGTCGGAGCAGGCGAACAGTTCATCCAGGCCGGTAAAGTCGAAAGGCCGGAACTCAGGCGCCGGCTTGGGTCGGGGCGCGTAGGCCAGCACACGCATGCCGAAGCCGTGGGCGACGCGGGCCACACCGGCGCCGATGTTCCCGAAGCCCACAATACCCAGGGTTTTGCCGCGCAGTTCGAAAATGGGCTTGTCCCAGTAGCAGAACTGCCTGCTTTTGCTCCAGTCCCCCCGGCGCACGGAAGCCGCAAGTTCGCAGGCGCGCGAACTGAGAAGCAGAATCAGGGTAAAGACGTGCTGGACCACGGAGGGCGTGGAGTAGTCCGGCACGTTGCAGACGGGGATGCCGCGCGCGGCTGCGGCCCCGGTATCCACCAGGTTGAAGCCGGTCGCCAGTACCCCGATATACCGCAGGGCGGGCGCGGCGGCCAGATGTTCGGCCGTGACGGCCACCTTGTTGGTGAGAAAGAACGCGGCATCCCGAATCCGTTCCGCTGTCTGCTCCGGAAGGGTCCGTTCGCACATGACGACCTCTCCGAAGTCGGAAAACTCGGGCCAGACAAAATCGTCGCCTATGCTTCCGGCATCCGGAAAAAGCACTATGTCCCTGCGCATCGGCGCTGCTCCTTTGCTGTGGAAATTGCCTGAGAAAATAGTGCGGCATAGCCTGCAAAAATGCAAGAGCAATCATTGACAGCGGCGGAAAAGGTTTCTTGACGGTCCGCGCCCGCCTGTGTACAAATCCTCTATGCGCAATATTCATCCGGCGGCCTGGGGCGGACTGCTTCTCAACCTGGCTATGGGTTGGCTGGTGTTCGCGGTCGTCAACGCCATGGATCTCTCAAGCCTTGCCGAGTCGGACCGGGCAACGGCGGAAAATTTCGTCCAGGCCGTAACGGCCGTGCGTCCGCTCTTTTTCGGACTTTTGATTATTCAGGCCCTTGCCCTTGCGCTGATCGCGTCCGGACGCGGCTACGGCCTGATCCCGGCTGCGCTGGCCTCCTTTTTTATGCTGCCCGGCAGCCTGCCTTACCTGATAGGCTGCGCCCTCTCCCACGGCAGGACGACATACGCCGGTTACAAGCCGGCGCCGGCGCGGGCGATACGCACTCGACCTCTTTTCGTCTTCCGTTCCGCCTACCTGACCACGGCGCGCGTACTGACCGCGCTCTTCGCCCTGGCGGCCTTCGCATGTTACGCGCTGCTACATTCGCCGGATTTTATGCTGGCCGGCGCCGGGCTTGCGGCAGCCGGCGTTTACTGCATGCTCCGGGCGGGGAATCAGCCTGCCCTCAGCCTGCATGAGGAATACTTCATCTTCAGCCCGGCCTTTTTCGCGCCCCTGCTGGCGGCAGCCTATGAAGACGTCGAGGAAGCGCGCCTGGAAGATACGAACGCGATTACCTTCCGGTTGCGCACGGAAGCCGGGACCCGGGAACTGCGCTGGAATCTGCGCAACCTGCAGAAGCGCGACAAAGCGGAAGCCGTCACGGAACTGGGCGCTGCCCTGGAAACGCGCCACGTTCCGTTGAGCTGAAGGAATCCGTGACCGAAGCGGACGCGGCCCCGGCAACGCGCCACGTTCCGTTGAGCTGAAGGAATCCGTAACCGAAGCGGGCGCGGCCCCGGCAACGCGCCGCGTCCCGTTGCGCTGAAGGAAGCATTGTTCCATGCGGACGGCAAAAAAAGCATTGACGGCGACACGGGCCGGGGCGGGCATCGCCCTTGCCGCGGCCTGTCTTTTTTTCGGCGGCTGTATTGCGGAAGCTCCCGACGACGACGACGTGTACTACTATTACGATTCGGCGGACAGGCACTATTACCGGCAGCAGATAGACGCGTTCGAACACGCGCGCCGGGAACGCCTGGACCGCGAACAGGCCGCGCGCTCGCAGAATGAGCGGATGCGCCTGGAGGCGGAGCGCCGCGAATGGGAACGCCGGGAACATATGCGCATCTACGACGAAATGCTGCGGCGCCGGGAAAAACAACGCGAACTGCATGGGCAACGCGAACTGCATGGGCAACGCGAGGCTCGGGAGCGCCGCCGCGATACGCGCAAACAATACCGGGCGGACTCTCGGGATGAATCCGGCCGGAGAGACGCGCCCGGTCGGGACCGGCCTGCGTATGAGATGAGAGTTCAGGGCGGTGAAGGACGGGACGACCGCAGGCGCGAGCAGGCCGCAGAAGAACAGCGCGGGCGCGGACAAGACGAGCGGCGGCAACAGCAACGACAGCCGCCGCCGCCGCCGCCGCCGCCGCAGCAGCAGCAGCAGCAACAGCAGCAACAGCAACGACAACAGCGGCAGCGCGGACAAAACGAACAGCAGTACCGGGAACATACGCAGGACAGGCGCTACGAACGGCCGGGCCGGCAAGAGCGGCAGCGCGGACAATCCGAACGGCAATCCCGCAGGAGCGGCGGCCGGGCCACCGCTGACGCTTATCCGCAAAAGCGCGCCGCCCGATAAAAATGTAACCGGGACGCAATCTCCCCATATAGACCTGCTTACGGAGAGCGGAAAATAAAATATCTGCTTTCGCCGCCCCTTGACCCTTACCCGCAAAAGCACACCGCAAGGTAAAAGTGTAACCGGGACGCAAGCTCCTCATATACGCCTGCTTACAGAAAGCGGAAAATAAAATATCTGCTTCCGCCGCCCTTTAACCCTTACCCGCAAAAGCACGCCGCCCGATAAAAGTGTAATCGGGGCGCAATCTCCCCATATAGACCTGCTTACGGAAAGCGGAAAATGAAATACCGGCGTTCGCCGCCCTTTCCTCTATCCTGACGCGTTCTTCACGCCCAAGGTACGAGCGGATTTGCACACGCGCGAAACGGCTTCGGGCTTTCGGCGGTCCGCCTGCGCCGCAAAAAAAATATAAAAGATTAAAAAAATATCTTCACAACACGAAAAAATTTCTTTACTGTTGCGCACCACTTCGACGCATTACCAGCATTTCTTTACAGCAGGCAGCGGGCTTGCTGAAAAGCATGGAGGCGGCGTCCACAAAAATCAACCTGTAAACGGAGCGCACATGAGTGATTTTCTGAAGGAAGCGTTGGATCTCGTTAAGGCTCAGGCCGCCGTCAGGCCAATGACGGAAGACGAAATTACGTCCATGGTCAAAAAATTGTCCTCTGACCTCAAAGTCCTGGCAGGCGGCAGCGTGCCGGAAACCGTGCAGGAAGGCGCGCCTGATGCGAGAAAAAGCATCAAGGAACGCAGCGTCATATGTATGGAATGCGGCAAGACGTTTAAGATTCTTTCTGCAAAACATCTGGCCCTGCACGGTCTGGACGCCAAAAGCTACAGGGAAAAATGGGGTCTCAAAAAAGGCGCGGCCCTGGCTGCAAAAGCCCTTCAGCGCGACCGGCGCAACAAAATGAAGGAAATGAAACTCTGGGAACGGCGCGGCAGAGCCGGCAAGAAAACCGAAGAATAACCTTTTCATCGGCGCGACACGCCGGCCCCCGTCACCCGAAAGTACCGACCATGCCCCGGCAGGATATACTCCTTGCCGGGGCACGGCGTTTAGAGCAATCCCGCATTCAAACTACCCCAGTCCGAAGAGGGCCGCCGCCAGACGCAGCAGTTCCCGCAGGATATCCGGCGCGTCGTCCGGGCCGGGAACCAGGCGCGCGATCCAGACCCGCGCCAGTTCCAGCCCCAGACCGACTACGACCAGATACCCGAGAGCCTTGCGCGGGGTCAGGCGATGCCCGGCGCGCCGCGCCGTTTCCAGTTCAATTTCCAGAATTTTGTCGCGCGGATCTTCCCGCGACGGCGAAAAACGGTCCGTTATCAGGCGGACAAGATCCCGTACAAAAGGCAGCGACAGCAGAAAGCGCATGGTCAGTCTCCCTGGTTGACGTTGTCGGCATGGCCTGCGGCGGCGTCCAGGCCGCTTTCGCAGATGCGGCGTTCGTCCGCCCGCCGCCGCACAAGCCCCGGCAGGACGCGGCCGCCCGCCCTGTTCCACATGCCGAAGGCCGCGCAGGCGCCCGCCCGATCCCCGGCCCGGAACTTCCGCGCCGCCGTTGAACGGCAGAACGCGTCAACTCCGATGTTGTAGGCCAGGCTCACCGCCGCCGCCTTTTCCCCGTCCGTATACCCCGCCAGCTCAGGCGCGCAGGCCATGACCGGCCCGGCGTGATCGGCAAGGCGTTTCTCCAGCGAACGCAGGCATTCCTCGCGGCTGTATATCCGGCCTGTTTCCACGTTTTCCGTGTCTCCGTAACATTTGGTGGCTATCCCCACAGGGTCCGCGTAGCCGCGCAAAATCTCGCCTTCGTAGCGGGGAATCATGATCCGCAACAACGCCGCAGCCCCCGCGCCCACCAGCGCAGCTATCCCGACGCCCTCCGCTCCCCTGCCCTTCTTTTGCCTCGTCATCATCAATGCTCCTTTCCGGTTTGAATACTCTCCACCCTTTTCTTCCCCTATGCCGGAACCGCACAGCCCCGGCAGGCGATTTTGTCGTCGCAGACGGAACGCGGTACGGAACCGCTGCGCGAACGCGACCCGCAAGCCGCCGGCGTGTTGCCGTACATGTTGCCGGCTATCAGCCCGGAACGCCCGTCGGAATGGTAGATCTGGCCTTTGCCGCCGGGCCAGTCCGCAGAAGGATTTACCGCGATGGGATGGAAAGCGTCGCCGGTATCCGTAAAACGCCAGCCGCCCCCGCCCAGCCACTGCCACAGCGCCCCGCAGCAGTCTTCCAACCCGCACGCCGAAAGCATCCGCCGGCCGTTGTTGTCCGTATGCCCGCCCGCCGTCTCCGGACGCGCATCCATACGCCCCTGCTCATTGGAACCGGCAGCCGCAACCTGGAATTCCTCGTCCGAAAGCAAACGCTTGCCCACCGCCGCCAAATCATCCACATGATCCATGCAGCAACGCGCGGTGGTTATCCCGGCGCCGAAGGCCGAGCGCGCGCCGGCCCCGGTTCCCGACTGAAGATAAACGTCCGCCCAAAGCCCCAGGCCGGGCACAAACGTCATGCCGTCAGGCGCGCAACACGGCCGGTGCAGCAGGTCCCACAGAGAATCCGGAAGAATGTCGCCCGCCCCAAGCCCGGAAAGCGGATGCCCGAGAATTTCGCCCGCATCCGCGCAGAGCGTATGAAACCCGCCGATCCTCCGCGTCGTGCCCGCGTTGCCGTTCGCCGGGCACCCCGAATTCAGACTGACGACAAAATCCGCCCTGTATGCCGAAAACTCCGCATCCGGCGGCAACAGCCGAAGGTAAACCGAATAATCACGCCCCGGCAGCAGCTCCGTACCCTCGTCCAGACGCTGCCGCACATCCGGAAGCGCAAAATCATCCTCAACTCCGAAAACACAATGCCTCGCAACCCCAAACGCATCCGGCGCGCGCAGCTTGACATACGTTCCTCCCCTGAACAGAATCCCCCGCGCATTGCCGGGATCAGTCGCCAGGTACCGCGCATAATCACTGCTCACAGACGCCTGTACCCTCCCCATATTCACGGCATTCAAAAAAGTGCCGGGCGCCCCGGCTTCACTGTCACGCCAAAAAGCAACGAAATCAGCCATGTCGCACTCCTTGTGAGCGGTTGAACCGTACCGGGGCGCTGCCCGGTCGGCCTTGCACCTGTTCATACCAATTTGCTTTCTGCTGAAAGCAACTTGGTATCAGGCCGACTCCCGGAGGGGCATGATGCCCCTGCGCCCCCATTTTTCAGCTTTGCGAACGTTTGCCCGCGTCTCCCCTTATGAGGGGGTCCGGGGGGAATCATTCCCCCCCGGCAGGGGCCGGGGCGGAGTCCCGGCTGGAGTCGGTCTGAACAGGGGGCAGGGGAATACTGATGAGCAGGCGGACGTCGGCGCCGGCGCCGGGGTCGCCGCAGGCGGTGAGCGGGCTGCATTCGGTCGGGCCGCATTCGATGCGGTCGGCGAAGTTGACGCCGGGCGCGCCGCCCGGGAAGAAGAGTTGCAGCGTGAATCCCTGGGCCGTGCGGCGGGTGATGGTGAAAGTGTAAGGTTGGGAGGAGAGCAGGTTGACGATGGGGTTGACGGGACCGGGGAGGGGCGGGTGGCCGAGGCCGGCCAGGGAGACGGCGACGTTGCCGCCGGCGTCGTTTACGGGCAGGGTATAGTGCGCGAACCCGGAGGGGGAGCTTGCGGAATCGGGTCTCAGGGTAAAGGCCGGAGCGGCGTTTATCAGGGCGACGGCGAGGACTTTGCCGGCGTCTTCGGGGGTTGGGGCGGGGATGCGGCCGAGGTATTCGCGGCACAGGGCAGCGGTTGCGCGGGCGTCTTCGGCTGTGCGGGCCGTCTGTTCGACGGCGGCGAGCAGGCTGCCGAGCAGGTCGCCGGCGTCCGCTTCCGGGAAAGTGAGGGGGAATTTCGCGGCGCGGCTTACGGCTTCGTGCAGTTCCTGAATCATCATCACGAGGCGGTCGAAGACGTCGTGTTCCAGGACTTCGGGGTTGAAAGCGCCGCCGGCGCTCAGGCCGGCGATCTGCACCGGCGGCGTTTGCCGGTGGACGGTGAGCAGTGCGCCGGGCGGCAGAGGTGAACCGGCAAGGGGGAAAACGACGGCCGCATCGCCGGACGCCGTGACGGCGACGCGGTAGTTGCCGGTAGGCTCGTATACCGTACCGTCCGCCGCGGTGCAGGTCAGGCGCAGATCCTGCGGCGCGCTGAAGGGAAACGGCACGGGGAACTCCGTCGCCGCGCCGTTGCCCGCGTAAATGATTTTGGCGCGCGTGGTTTCGACGGTCATCACAGCTTCCTTTATGGTTTGAGACCCCGGCCTGAAGGCCCATGCCGCCTTCCCGGTCGGCGTTTCCCTTATGCCGCGACGAACGGCGAATTGACTCCATATGCGCCTTGTGATACCAATCTGCTTTCAGCAGAAAGCAAATCTGGTATGGCGGAGGCGAAGCCGCCGCGCGCAAGTTTTTGAAAAATCAGGCTTTGCCTGTTTTTCAAAAACTTTGTCGTCTTGTATTCAAACGAGTTTGAATACAACTTGGTATGAGACAGTTACCCCGTGAACAGAGACACGCTTGTTTTCATTGCATGTTCTTACGGAGCGATGCTTCTGGGCGTTTGCCTGCCGCAGTTCGGCGAACCTTTGCGCCATCTGCTGACGCTGATGCTCATGATTCAGCTTCTGCTGTGTTTTCTGGACACGACCGCTCCGGGCGCGGTCGCCGGCGCCGTCGATATGGCCGGACTGCCGCGTTTTCTGGGGATCAAGATGCTGCTTACGCCGCTGGTCTGCTGGGGCCTTTTCGCCGTGCTGCTGCCCCGCTATGCGTTGGGGGCCATACTCATGGGCGGAGTGTCCATAGGGGTGACCGCGCCGTTTTTCGGCAGACTGGCGCGGGCGGACGTGACTTTCATCATCGCCGGGGTGGTGACGAGTTGTCTGGTTTTGCCGCTGACCATGCCGGTACTGGTGGTAAGTTATCTGTACGTTGCCGGACAGGAGGCCGGGCCGGAACTGTGGAAGGCGTTTTTCACGACGGGTCTGGCCTTGGCTCTGTATATTTTTGTGCCGTTCGTCGCGGCCAAGGTGCTGTGGAAAAGCGCGGCGGCAACGGCGGAAGGGATTTTGCGCAGACGTTATGTGATTTCCGTATCGTCCATAGCATGCAGCATGTTCGTGATTTTTTCGCGTTTTTCCGCGCCGTTGCGGGCCAATCCTTTTATGGTGGCGGAGGCTCTGGCCGGGGCGTTTTTGCTGGCGGCCGTTTTTTTCGGCATAGGGATACTTGCGGGGCGGGGCAGGAGCGCGGCCCGGAGCACGGCCTATGTCGTGAGCATGGGCACGGCCAACAACGGCCTTATGCTTGTTTTGTCGGCGCAGCTTTTCGCGCTCCCGGAAGTGTTGGTCGCGGCCATGTATTCCGTGCCGCTGTTTCTGTTGCTTCTTCCTTACCAGCGCTGCGCGGCATGGAAGGAGAAGCGGGAGCGGGCGGCGTGAACGGGTTTTCCGGGATGCCGCAGGCGCAAAGTTTTGCCGGGGCATGAGGATTTTCAGCTATGCCCCCGGACTGAAAGGCTTGCCGGGGCATAGGGCTTTCGCGGCCGGAGGATTTTTCGGAAAGCGGCGGGTCGTGAAAGCAGGTCAGGGATTCCATGAAAACTGCATGGACGGGGTTCTGAAAGCGCCGGGGAACGCGGACGCGCCTGTGTTCGCCGGGGTCCGCTTCCCTGCCGTCGCGGCGTAGCGCCCTATGCCGGAGGCGATGCCGCCGAGCAGGGTGCCGGCCATGCCGAGCGCCGCTGCCCCGCCGTCGTTCCCGGCCTGTTCCCCCTGGTAAAGCGCCGCGTTGCGGCTGTTCAGGGCGTTTGTCTGCGCGGTCTGATGCCGCAGGGCCCGCTGCCCGGCCTCGTTCATGATGCTTTGCGAGTCGTACTGGCGTTCGGCGGCGGCATCGGCCAGCAGGGAAAGGTTGGCCCCGGAGTCCAGGGTAAAGCCGGACGCGCCCATGTTCGCGCGCATGTCGGCCATTTTGCGGGCGGCATCGCGTTGTTGCCGCTCCCGTTCGGCGATGCCCGCGGCCGTTTCGGCGCGGGCGAGCTGTTCCTGCGTCGCCGCCTCGTTTTCCGCGAGTTGCGCGTTGTAGGCCGCGGCCGCCTTTTGCGCGGACTCCTGTTTGTCGGCGGCGACCTTTTGTCCGTACATGGACACGGCCGTGGATATGGCCGTCACGGCAAGCATGGCCGCGGTCGACGGTTCACACATCGGCGTTCCTCCAAAAAAGGTAAAAATTTTCGCCGTTGTATACTTCAGGCGTAGGATCGATGCTGAATCCGCACCATTGCAGCCAGCGCAGGGACAGGGCGTTGTCCGCGTGGACGCGGTTTTCCAGGCGCGGAAACAGGCTTTGCATGTGCCGGACGACTTCGCGGCTGTATTTCAGAAAAGAGAACAGCACCTCATACACGGCATCCGTTGCCAGGAGCCAGGGACTGCCCGTGGAGCCGAGCAGCGTGGGCGCGCCTACGCCGTACATAAGGGCGGGCCGGCCGGCGATGACGACGGTCCGGGCGAAGAGGGAACGGGACAGGCTGAAGCGCAGGGCTTCTTCCGGCGTATGCCTGCGGTAGGCCCACACTTCGCGCCGGTCGGCCGCGCGCATGTTCGCCGCAACGGCCGGGATATGTTCGGGCAGCGCCTGCCCGATGCGCCGGGGTTTCACGCCTGTTTTCCCCCTGCCGCCGTGGTATGTTTTCCGTCTTCGACCCGGCGTATGTTCTTCGCAAAAAGGGAAAGGCAGGGCGCAATGAGCCTTGCCCCTGCGGAAGCGGGAAGAAATTCAAAATTTGCTGTGGGGCCGGCCGATAACATTTTCACGCGTTCACCCGAATCCTGCTTACGACGGCCAGGACGGTCACGGGCGTGGGCGTGTCCGAACGGATGCACACGGTCGGGGCATTGTCGGCAAGGGCCGGCAGCACCACGCTTTTTATGCCGGAAAAAGGCGCGGGCGGCGTGCCGTAAGGCTCCGCCGCGCGCCGGAAGACCTCCTGCAACGCGCCGGGGGCGAACGACGGCCCGACTTTCACCCCCACAGCGTCGCGAAACAGGATGTCCGCCGCATTGACGGTCTTTTTCAGCGCGACGCTCGCGCCGCCCTGTCCGATCACTTCCACGGGCATCGTTTCCAGGTCGGCCGTATACGGCAACCCCACAGTCACCCGCGCGGCCGGGTAATCCAGCGTGATCTTCCCGCCCCGCACCGCGCGCGGCGTCTGCACCGCCCCGTCCGCGTATATCCCGACCTCCTTTCCTTCCAGATGCTCAAGGCCGGCGAGTTCCCGCCGCGCCCGGCCGGCATACGTCGTCGCGCAGTCCAGAAAGACCGCGCCTGCCGGGTCCGAGGCCCGAAAGCGTTCGGCCATGCGTTCCAGACAATACGTCCCGCCGCGTTCCACCACGGCGAACAGCGAGTGTTCCCGGCCGTGCGGGGTCGCGCACACGGAGGCGAAGCGCCCCTGCGTCTCGTGCCTGTGCCACGCCGACACCTGATGCTCGTTCTGGAAGGTCAGCCCCAAAAGCGCGCCGTCGTCGCGCACGGCCCAGACTATGGAATCCGGATACTTCTGACAGGTCCAGCCCGTAATCCCGCCGTCCTCCAGCAGATGCGCGGCCAGTATGGAAAGGTCCGCGCCCCCGTAAGAGTCGGACGTGAAGTCGTATTGCAGGTTCCGCACCTGCCGGCCGGAGCCGCTCACATGCAGGATGACGTTGCCTATGGTAATCACGCTCCTGAGCGAGCTGCCCCAGTAACTCTGCGGCGTAACCCGCGCGTTTTTCGCGGAAAAGGCTTCTCCGCCCCGCGCGGAAACCTCCCACTCCATGCCCGCGGTGCCGAGAATCAGCGAGCGCAGCGCGGCCGTCCATTCCACGCCGGACACTTCACGCCCGGCAATGGTCAGTTCCAGCGGGGAATCCGCGCCCGGCGGGTCATAGCGCGCGAAATTGTCGTAATCGCCGCTCTTGCTCATCCAGACGGTCTGCGGTCTGTTGCGTGAGGAGGCGAACACGAGACGCTGCTCGAAAACGGCCGCCGCGCCGGGATAATCCCCGTCCGGAAAGGGGTCCTCGTACCTGGGCGGGCTCTCGCTTATCGTCGGGGCCACGTTGTTGTCGTGGTAAGTCAGGCTTGTAGCGGCCGCGATAAAGGACGGCCTGCCGCCGAACGTCGCCTTGTACACCCGGTATTCCACGGCGCCGGCGACCGGCTGCCAGGACAGGGCGATGTAATCGCCGCCCTGCCAGTTGTTCGACGCCGGCCCGGTGATGTCCGCGCCTTCGGAAACTTCACTTTCCTTGCCCTCCGCGTTTACCGCCGTCACATAATAGGTATAGGGCGTCGTCGTTTGCGCCGGGGAAGACGACCCGTCGGAATTTTTCGCGCCGTTGACGAAGGCGATATGCGGAACCCATGTATCCGTTGCCGCGCGTGTGTACAGGTCGACGTTTACGGGCGCGTATCCGGACGTCGTCAGCCCCGTGTCCGGATCGGCGTACGAGTAATGTGTATGGGCCTGTCCGGCGGCGTACGTTTTTTCATACATATAGTTGGTGACGGTTTTTGAATCCCAGAGCGGAGCTTCAACAGGCGCCGTAAAATTCATGGCCGCGAAGCGCCAGTCGGTATGCCCGTGCCGCTGCAGTTTGTATGGAACCACGTCGCGGCAGGCGAGAAACAGCACGTCCGCGCTCTGGACCCAGGACAAAGCGCGCGCCTGCGCCAGAGTATAGGGGCTTGGCGCGTGATACGGCGCGCCGTCCGCCTGCACCAGGCCGTCATGCGTTGCGACGCGCATCCACAGTTCGCCGAACGCCAGGCAATACGCCTGCTCCGGATTGAACACGAACGGCACGAGGACGGCCGGCCCCGGCAAAAGATCCAGCAGTTCGAAGCCGGGTCGTTTGACCGCCCCGCCGTGCGCCTGCACCAGGAAATTCTTGAGGGTCCGGCAGCCTTTGGCGTACTTGTCGAGATCCACGCGCGCCGCCAGGGACGGCGCAAGCTCGCCCGCCGTGAACGCCCCCTGCAGGACGACGCCCGGTCCGGCCGTCATCTTTCGCTCCGGCATTTTTCGGCCGCCGCGTGACCACGTCCCGGCAACACCTGTTCAACAAGCTTGATTTTATTATATATTTTCATGCAGACACCCCTTGTCTGAAGCACGGGAAACGGGTACACTGAAGATGCAAACAGTTCAGGCTGAACGGAGCGCGGGCCTTACGGACGGAGCGCGGGCCTTACGGATCGCGGAATGTGAACTGCGGGATGTAACTTATGTGTGCTGTATCTATTTGATATAACTGGAAATCACGGACGATCCGGGCTGCTTGGGTTTAAGGAGGATAACAATGTCGTTCTCGAAAATGTTGACGGACAGAAAAGCGGTGCCGTTTTCTTTTTTCTTGGGTTCCCTCTTTGATGTATCTGGGAACTATACAAGCGCGGTACAATGTATGCTTTCCAAAAGAAGGCAGCAGCGACGGAAAAGTGTTGAAGATGCGTTCATTCGTGATATTTCCGCCATAGCCGGCGACATGCGGAAAAGCATGGACGCATGGGCCGCAAGGCATGAATAAAGATGTAATGGCTCAAAGAAGCCATAGTATTGAAACGCTCATCTTTCGCTTCCGAGGTTGCAGGCCGTGCCGAAACGCGCCGCGTTCCACGCCGACGGGACAGGCCGCGGACCGGCCTCCCGCATGTCCTGCGCCGCGGCTTCTCCCAAAACTTCCCGGTACATCCGCATGTAATACTGCTGCCGTTGCGCGTCGTTGATGCGCGCCGCGGCCAGTTCCGCGGCCAGACCCCATGCCAGGGCGTCGGCAAACGCCGCCGGCCAGCTTTTCGGGTCCGGCGTCCGCGTCACGTATGCCAGAACCGCGGGATTTTCGTCACACAACAGCAGTGTGCCTTCCGCGCTTCCGCGTATCGCATACGGCGGGCCGCAGACCTCCGGTTCCAGCGCGACCGGGCGCACGCAGTCGGCGGGCAGCATGTAGCGGCGCAGGAATCCTCCGGCCCCCGCGCGCCCGCCGGCCACCGGCGCAAGCACGGCCGTGCGCATCGCGAAGCCCCAGGCATGCGCCTGCAGCGACAGGTCAAGCACATGCGGGAACACATTCGCGCACAACGCTCCAAGCGCGTTGTCCTCCTGCGGCGACGTCAGCGGAAGGAACTGTTCTCCTCCCAGGCGCGCCAGCGCGGTGTTGAAAAGCTGCACCGTGGATTGCATGACTGTATACCTCGCGGGACAGGCGGTTTTCTCGCCGTGTACGGTTCAGCGCGGCCGGCGATAAGCGGAAATTGTGCCGGGCGGCGGGAAAAATGGGGGTCAAGGGGCCGCAGGCTCCTTGCGGGGTGCAGGGGCAGCGCCCCTGCCGGGTCCGGGGCAGCGCCCCGGCGGGTTTCAGGGCGGAGCCCTGATGCGGGGTGCAGGGGCAGCGCCCCTGCCGGGTCCGGGGCAGCGCCCCGGCGGGTTTCAGGGCGGAGCCCTGATGGGGTCCGGGGCAGCGCGGCCGGGGGACGTCCGTCAAGCGGCGTCCGTATCCAGCGCCAGGCCGGCGGTGAGTTTGCCGGCGGCGAGGGTCGCGCCTGTGCTGAGGGTGTAGTTGAGGCGGGCGTAGCGTTTCATGCCGTGGGGCAGGCGTGCGGAGAGCAGTTTGCCGCCTGCGAGCAGGGCTGCGTTGGCTATGGAGTATGCGGCCGCGACGGCGGGGGAGGAGAGGGCGTCGCCGCTGACGCCGGCGGCCGTTTGCAGTTCGACGGTGAGTGTGCCGGCGCCGGTGAAGGGAGGGTTGCAGGTGACGAAGAGGGAGAGGCGTTCCGAGGGTCCGGCGTCGCCGGCGCCGAGGTCGACGACGGAGGTTGACGGGGCGGTTGCGGTAAGCGGGCCCTGGGCTTTGGAGAACATGGTTTCGTTGTCGAGTATCACGGCGTATTCCTTGTCGTGCGGGTTATGAGACGGCTGCGCGGGATTGCGGCGCGCGTTGTTCGGTGTCGCGGGCGGGATTGCGGGGCGGCTGCGCGGGATTACAGAACGCGTTGTTCGGTGTTGCGGACGGCGTCGCTGCGGCGCAGGGGGATTTCGTCGAAGACCATGACTTTTTTGCCTTCGGCGTTGTCGAAGGAGAGTTGGACGTTGCCTTTGTTCAGGCGGGCCAGGCGCAGGCGGGTGCGGGTTTGGCGGTTCATGTAAAAGACGGGGCTTCCGAGTTTCTGGTCCGGCAGGAGTTCGGAGGCGGTGATCAGGTATTCGATCAGTTTGCCGTCGGTGACGACCGCGAGGTCTATGTTGGCGATGCGGATGAGGTAGCGCCAGTCGCGCACGACGAGGCCGAGATCCCATTTGTAGTGTGTTCTGTAGCCCTGGTATTTGCCGCCGTCGGCGTCGGTCAGGGTCACTTCGCCCAGGTCGTCGTGCCGGAAGCCGGCCCTGCTGCCTTTGGGGTAGATGCCGAAAACGGTCTGCGCGCCCCATGAACACAGATAGATGGAGGTCATGGCGCCGTCGGCCGTACCGCCGGCGTCGATCACGTTGGGCTGCTCCAGGGCGGAAAGATGCGCGGCGAAGCCTTGGAAGCGTTCCGGGGTTTTGTCGACGTCGCCGTAGAACAGCGTGTCGGCCATGGCGATGTTCATTGCCTGGAGGAAGGCCTGGTCTTCCGATGCGCGGAAGGCTCCGGTGTTGCCGTTGAGGTCGGCGAGGGCCTTGTCCACTTCGGCGTAGGCTTCGAGCATGCCGCAGGCGCTGATGATTTGCTGCGTTCTGCTTTTGCTTTGTTTCACGCCGTAGTTCAGCAGACGCCAGGTCGCGGAGGGCAGATCCGAGCGGATGGTGGTTTTGTGCCCGGTCGGCAGATTTGCTTCCTGAAAGATCATATCTTCCAGAATTTCGTTGGTATGGGTGAGTTGTTCGACGATAACGTCGATTTTGCCGTTTGCGTCCAGACGTTTGGCGACGTCGGCGAGGGTTGCGGGTTCCTGCGCGATGACGGTCATGTTTGCCGCTCCTTGTTATTGCATATCCGGGTAGAGAATGCGCCCGACGGAGTTGCCGGGGTTGCCGGAGCCGGCGCCTTTGAATGCCGGTTCGGCCAGGGCTTTGCCTACGGCGGCGACAAAGGTGAAAAAGGCCGGGAAGGAGCCGATGCGCGTCTGGTTCATGACGGTCGTCAGTTCCGGCGACCCGAAGCGGCGCAGGGCGCGGCGGGCGTGGGCGTAGTTTTCTTCAAATTCCCCGTCGCTTTTGATTTCGGCTTCCCATTGGCTTTGGGCCTTGTCCAGAGCTTCGCTTTGCGCCTGTCGCGCGGCGTCGTCCATTTCCGCGACGTGTTTTTCATAGAGGGCGGCCAGGCTTTGCGACTGTTTTTGGGTCAGGCCGACGGCGTGCGCCGTATTTTTGAATCCGTCGAGCAGGGCAGCGTCGATCCGGGCGCCGTCGGCAAAGGTCAACGCATAGCCTGCGGGGGTATCCGGCACCTTGTCGGCGGGATCGGGGTCCGTTTCTTTGCCGTCGGCCTTGCCTTCACTCCTGCCGCCGTCCCGTTCGCCGGAACCGGCAGCGTGCGCGGCATCGTTCCCGTCGCCGGCCGCGCCGAGCAGGGTGCCGGCGTCGGCGCGGCCGGCCTTTTCGTTGCCGGCGGCTTTTTCCTCAGCCGCGCCGGCCGTTGCCGCGGCTTCGCCGGCATGCGTCCTGTCATGTTCGCCGCCGTTCGCGGCGGCTGCCGGAGCATCAGACATCAGCGGTCCTCCTTGTGTTCATCGGAAATTCCTCTGTGGTCCGGAATCTCTCTCTGTGCCGGCGTCAGACCGGACGTCCCGGCTTTGTGGCTTTGTCGAGATAATTATATCTCAATTTGGGATTAAGTCAAGCGCAAAATTGCCTGCGCCGTACTTCCTGGCTTGCCCTGTCTCAGTATATACATTGTATTGACAAATGCGGCGCCGATCTGTATTCTGCGTAAAAAGGAGACACGGCCATGCCTGCGACAACATCCATAAATTTACGCATTTCCAATGAAGAAAAAGCGCTGATTGATCTGGCCGCACAGAGCATGGGGAAGAGCCGGACGTCCTTCATTCTGGAAAACGCAATCAGGACAGCGGAAGAAGCCCTCCTCGACCGTACGCGCTTCACGCTGGACAGCAGGCAGTGGGAACAGTTGAACGCGGCTCTGGACACCCCGCCTTCGGAAGGACAAGCTAAAGGTTTGCGTAAGCTTTTCAATGCGGAGACCCCCTGGCGGAAATAATGACCGCAACGCTTTCCGTTCCCGCTTCGCTGACCGCGGCGCATGATGTTTCCCTTTTTTCTTGCGGAGAACTTTCGCTGGATGATTGGCTGCGCAAACGGGCGGCAAAAAACGAATCTTCCGGCGCATCCCGCACCTATGTCGTTTGCTCCGACAATGACGTTGCCGGATACTATTCCTTGGCCGTCGGGAGTATTGAACACAAGTTTGCGCCGGGTAATATCAAGCGCAATATGCCCCGGCCCATTCCTGTCATGATTCTTGCCCGCCTGGCGGTTGACCGGCGTTATGCGGGGCGAAGCGTCGGCACAGCCATGCTTCGCGACGCTCTGCTCAGGACGCTCCGGGCAGCGGACATTGCCGGCATCCGCGCATTGCTCGTCCACGCCTTGAATGAAAAGGGCGCATCTTTTTACGGTGCGCGGGGCTTTGCGGTATCGCCCATTGACCCGCTCATCCTCTTCCTTGCACTTGAGCATGTCGGGAATCAGCTATAGAAGGGTATTCTCAAAAAAAAAGACCGCTTGCGCCCTGCATGAGCATGTCGGCAAGGAGGAAGCCCTTACTTGGGGCAAATTCCGCGACCGGCTGGTTACGATCCGGGATGTCGACGCTTACACGCCGCCTGAAAGCGCGCTTCCGGGCGGGATTGCGGAAAAGGGCTTTTCCTTTTTGCAGCATGAGATTGAACAGCCTGCGGAGCTGGCGGTAGGCGTTTTCCTGTTCATGGTCAGGAGTCAATTTTTCCATGACGCGAACAAAAGAACGGCTTCACTTATGCTGAACGGCGTCTTGCTGCAAAACAGCCTGTTCCCTGTTGCGATTATGAACCGGGATTCGGAAGAATTTCATACCAGGCTGCACGATTTTTACAACACCGGAAACGCGACGGCCATGATGGACTTTTTCGTCGAGGCGACGGCGCGGTTGTACCGGAGTCCCGCGCCGTGATTTTGCCGATATGACGCCTTTTGACATTCTTCGCCGCCTGAAGTCGAGGGAAGATGCCAAGTATTTCAGTAGTTAAATTTCTGAAATAATAGCGTCATAAACGAACTCTGTCGAAGTAAAGAGATGACTTAGCAGACCTGCCCGGAATTCCAGAACTTGTTCCCATGACGCACGTACATGATCCGCATGTGCGAGAATATTTTTAGCGTTTGGCTCAATGTTTGCGGGCAGCAACAGCACTTTGCCGGGAGTCATGGTATAGATGGGATCGCAGCTAAAATTTGAATGGAGCAGACAGACAGGTTTGTTCAAAGCAAGCGCATCAGCAACCATGTTGCTGCCAAAGCTCACCATAAGACGACAAGAGCTCAGGTCATGGATGTAAGGCTCATATTGATCAAGCATTATGAAACGCTGCCGCACGGCCGGCGAAAGGTTGGCTAAGATTTCATTGCGGAAGTTTTCAATAGCATATGTTCTTTCGAGGGGATGAGGTTTATATTTAATAATTGCATCTGAATCAGTAAGCAATGAAAGGATTATTTGCTTCCAAGAAATTTGTGAATCAAGATAAATGTGATTGCCAACGCAAAATATCTCGTTATCCTCCTTCGCGTTGATACAATTATATGAATCAAGTTTGTTGTATCCCGATGGAATTACCTTATCAGATAATTTATAGAAAAAATTTTTGTGATATTCTCCCCATACAAAATATCGCTTCATATTCTTTTCGTAAAAGTCTTTTTGATTATTAGGCATTTTATAGAATGTCGATAGAGAGTGTCGCATGCAAAAAATTGGTGGACAGTCGAAAAATCTAGGCCAACCTTGATAAAACCCCCGCAAGGGGTGACTTGTCCACTCATCCTGTAAAATGAATTCAATATTAAAATTTTTAAAAAGTGTCATGAACAATATTGCAAAGTCATCGCGTTTGGCTTCTAACTCGTATTGTCCTGAAAAAATATTGGCATATAATGCCGGGATGTTGTTTTGCATACAGTATACAGAGTTCATATTCTGCCACACAGTCATATAAATAATTTGATAATCTTTTGACTTTAAATATTTTAAAAGCGGATTAAAATGTTCCATATTTCTGTAATCGTTAAAAAATACAAGAACACTTTTCTTATGTGGAACATAACTAGCTATATTATTACTATTTATAGACTGTATCGAGGAAGAATAATTTTGTAAAGAATTGAAAAAATTATTTTCAAGCATCATACTTATCTGATGCTTGCCAAACTTGGCATAATAATCAGAAAAGATATCAAGCAGTTCTTTGCATGCAATAAAATTTTTTCTATCAGAAAATAAGCGTAAAATATATTTTAATCCTGTAAAATACCTATGCATATATCATACCTCATTATTAATCAAAAGATATTTTAATTTATAAAACTATTATATAACGTAAAGTTATATAACATAAAAATATACGCGATACCTCATAATTCGCAATAAAATATTCTGAAGAAGTTGATATAACTTTTGTAGTTAAGAAAATAATGCATATTACACAGCCATAAATTATTTAACATATTGTAATAAATATTTCCTGTATACTACAAAATTTAAAACTAAGTGGCGATTTGGTATTCGCAATTGGTACTAGTATTATATATATAATAAAATTTAAACTGCTTTAATTCAAAAAAATTTTTTGTTGTATATTTCTCATAAGTCTCCAAATCATAGGATATCTTTTCAAGAAATGTAGTTTTTGTTTAATATATTCAGTTTTAGTTTTATAAGTATTTAAAGTGTTGCATTTAAAATGTATCATAGGATACATGTCATGTATTACATTAATATCTTTTTCGTTTATCAAATTAACTTCATCAGATTTTTTGCTGATACATGTAAAAGATTTTACAGAATGACTATCTCTTGCAGATAAAAACAGAAAGTGGGCAAACATAGCATCTAAATCGATAGGTGTAGATATAACGTCTGAAGAAAGAATGTTTCCTGAAAAAAGAAAATTGCCTAGAGATTTTATATCTGAGACATTGTAGATATACCAAGGAATGTGATTATTACTATCTCCAGATTGCTCAATAAGAACCTGAGAGTAGACACAATCGTACTTATTTACGTTCATAATATATGCTAGCTTGGCAAAATGATTCCTCAATACAAGTTCATTAGGAAGTACAATGGCAAAAAAGTCATTTTTATCGATCATAGAAAGAAAATTTGCAATTGCAGGGCCAAATTTTCCTTCTTCATTAAGAGTAAGATGTCTAATATTATCTTTCTGTAGTATGTTGTGAAATGTATCTTTCTTATTTTCTGCGCAACAAATAAAATTTTCTATGTTGCATGCACTATTTCCATGTAGACTATATGAGATGTCATTAACCTCATCCCCGCACAGGTAACAAATTTTTATGCGCCTTACGGTATCCATAGCATACATATCATGCAATTTGCCCTTCCTTTCTTCCAATTCGGCGTATATGCGTTGTAAAGATTGCTTAAGTTGAAATTTTTGGAGGAACAGTTCTTGCGCTTCTTTCGCCTGTACATATGCCTTTTCATAATTCTCATTTATGTCGTACAGATATCGCTCGATCTGTCGACATTGCTCAGATAGCGGATCATCTGTATCAATATAATGGAAAAGCTCTCCAAAATGTCTGCGGGCGAATTTATTCTGGTCGCAAATGATGTTCGCCCCGGCTGCAAGTGACTCAAACAATCTATTGGACATAAGTTCAGAATCAATATGCGCCT
>JAISMY010000061.1 GCA_031276485.1 Desulfovibrio sp.
CCGTTTGCCGGAATACGCGATTCATCCTGAACTTCCTACTGCCTGCATCTCCTCTATCATCCCCTCTATCAATCAAACAAATCATGTCTCGACAAGATGCGGTTTGTTTGACGCTTACGTAACAGGCGTGAGCAAAGCAAAAAAGTGTTTTTTGCTTTGCTCACGCCGTCCGCGGCGGCGCGCCAAGCTTCGCTCGGCGTCAATGTCACGACATTTTGCGAATGGCATGACACTACCAAGGGCAACGCCCAGACGGGGTTTTGGGGCGGCTCTCCGATTCTTCCTCATTTCCTCAGTCGTAGTTCACTGTACTGATTTTCATCAGTTTGTCGAAATTGTGATGGGCTTCAATATAGCGCAGTCCCCCCGTCTTGCCGCGGATGACCAGCGAATGGGTCACTGCGCCGCCGCCGCTGTATTTGACGCCCTGCAGGAAGGTGCCGCCTGAAATCCCGGTGGCCGCGAAATATACGTCGTCGCTTTTTATCATGCTGTCGGTGGTCAGCACGTCGCGCAGATCAAGGCCGGCTTCCAGAATAGCGTCCTTTTCAACATAGGACTGCGGGTCCAGACGCGCCAGGATCCTGCCCCCCATGCCCTTGATGGCGCAGGCCGCCAGCACGCCCTCGGGCGTTCCCCCGGTCCCCATCATCATATCCACTTCAGACCTAGGGTCGACGGCCATCAGCGCGCCGCTGACATCGCCGTCGGTGTGCAGTTGAATGCGTGCCCCGGTTTCGCGGATTTTCCGAATAAGGAGCTGATGCCGGGGTTTGTCCAGCACAAAAACCACCAGATCGTCCACATCCTTGTTCAGCGCCTTGGCCACCTTGTGCAGGGTGTCCGGCACCGGGGCGTCGATATCCACAACATCCGCGGCCTCGCCCGGCACGACCAGTTTACGCATGTAAAAGCTGGGGCCGGGATTGTACATGCTCCCGGCCGCGGCGGCACCGGCGACGCAGATGGCGTTGGGACGGCCGAAAGCCAGCAGGTTCGTGCCTTCGACCGGGTCCACAGCTATGTCCAGCCGGGGGCCGTTACCGGTGCCGAGTTTCTCGCCGTTGTAGAGCATGGGGGCTTCGTCTTTTTCCCCTTCCCCTATCACCACGGTGCCGCTGATATTGAGCGTGTTGAAAATCAGACGCATGGCGTCGACCGCCGCCTGATCGCCTGCTTCCTTTTCGCCGCGTCCGAGCCAGCGCGCGGAGGCCAGGGCGGCGGCTTCGGTGACCCGCACCAGATCAAGGGCCAGATTGCCCGTGGGAGCTTCTTTGGTGTTCGACACAAACACTGTTTTTCCTCCTGTATATCCGTTCATAGTTTTTTAAAAAACAGATGAAGCCTGTTTTTTCAAAAACTTGCGGTCGGCGGCTTTGCCTCCGCCATAGCGATTTCCTTTTTTCTGAAAGCAAACCGGTATCAGTATTGTTACAGGCTACAGCGCAAGACCTCCGTGCGGGGAATGACGGGACGTCCAATAGTACGTTTTCAGTCTTAGGAAGTGCTTGGAAATAACATTTACTTTTAGGCTGACAAATCAGGCAATATGGTGTAATTCCATTCACTATGAAAGTCATCCCTTTTATGCTACTGCGGATATAAAAAGTAAAGATTATTTTCAATCAGTTCCTTATTTTTCTTTTCCCGGCCACAGGTATGAGGCCGCTATCCCCCCGGCCAGGAAGAATATGACCACAGCCAGACCGACCAGCGGCGGCAGGTGCAGCAGACCGGAGGCGTCGAGGAACATTTTGAGGCCGACGTACACGAGGATGATGATCACAGCCTGATTCAGGCGAGAAAGCTTGCCTTTGGCCGCCGCCAGCAGGAAATACAGGGAACGCATCCCCAGAATTGCGAAAACGTTGCTGGTGTAAACAAGGAACGGGTCGTGGGTGATGGCGATGACGGCGGGCACGGAATCAAAGGCGAACATGATGTCCGAGATTTCCACGACAACCAGACAGAGGAAAAGCGGCGTAGCCTTACGCACTTCCCGCGTCCCCTCCCGCACCCGCACGAAGAAATCGTGCCCGGACATCTTGTTGTGAACCGGCAGAAAGCGTCTGGTCCAGGCCACAGACCAGTGGTTACTGTAATCTTCAATTTCCGCATGCTCTTTTTTGCTTTCCTGCCACATTTTCCAAGCCGACCAGAGGACGAAAATACCGAAAACGGTCACGGCGTACGGCCCGAGAACGGCGAACAGCGACGCGCCCGCGGCGACGAACACCAGACGTAGCGTCAGCGCCCCGATTATGCCGTAATACAGCACCCGGTGCAGATATTCTTCCTTGACGGCAAAGGAAGAAAATATGGCCATGATCACGAAAAGATTGTCCACGGACAGGGATTTTTCCAGCCCGTAGCCCGCCAGAAACAGGGCCGCGTCGTCCGCGCCTTGGGTCGCGAAAATATACACGGCGAACAGCATGGACAGCCCTATCCAGAACAGGGACCAGCGTAGCGCGCTTGTCCAGGAAACCGGCTCGTCTTTGCCGTGGGCGCGCAGGTCGACGATAAGGCAGATAACGACGCCGACCAGGAAAAGAACCAGATGAACGGGAGTATAGTGTGAAATCATGACGTCTCGCGGGTGCTGCAAGTTAGCAGGGCGACTATCCGGCGAAGGATCAAGCGGCCTCCGGCGGCCGGGACGCTGTCCGTTCGGCCTTGCATCCGGTTATGCCGACTCCTGCCGGGGGAAATGTTTTCCTCGGCCGGTCTTGCGCCGGCTCAGGCCGACGCCTCTGCCAGTGTCTAATTGCAAAAATAACGATAGATATTTTAGCGGTTATTTTTACAGGATCGCCAGCTGAAAAGGGTGGTTTTCAGCTTGGTTACGCCGCCTACGGCGGCGCAAAACTCTGTGGGTTTTGCAGTGCTTACTTTTGCAAGTAAGCACCAGGAGATACGCACTTTCAAAGGTAAAACGCCTCAGTGCCGAAGTTTGTAACCGCAGTCCCGCAGGAGGTCCCTCAGACGCGCTTCGTTGGCCGGAGCAAGGGGCGCCAGGGGCAGGCGCGTGCTGTAATCCTCTATATGACCCAGCAGGCCGAGAGCTGTCTTGACGGGCACGGGGTTGGTTTCCAGAAAACAGGCCCGGCACAGGGGCGCGAGTTCGTAGTGCAGGCGTCTTGCCTCGGCGGCGTTGCCCGAAAACCATGCGGCGCACATATCGTGTACCGCGCGCGGCGCGATGTTGGCAATGACGGAGATAACCCCTTTGCCGCCCAAGGCAAGCGTGGGGAGCGCGGTGAAATCGTCGCCGGAGAGCAGCGAGAATTCTTCCCCGCACTGCTCAATGATGTCGGAAACTTGGGTGAGGTTGCCCGTCGCATCCTTGATGCCTGTCACATGAGTCAGATCCTTGAAGATGCGGGCCATGGTTTCGGGCGCTATGTTCACGCCGGTGCGCCCCGGCACGTTGTAGAGCACGGCCGGGATGGGCGCGGAGGCGTCCAGTGCCTTGAAATGCGCGTACAGGCCTTCCTGCGACGGCTTGTTGTAATAAGGCGTAATCAACAGGACGGCATCGGCGCCGGCTTCGCGCGCAAAGCGGATCAGTTCTTCGGCTTCCCGCGTATTGTTGGAGCCGGCGCCGGCGATGACCGGTACGCGCCCTGCGGTTTGGTCTATACAGATACGTACGACCTCCCTGTGTTCCTCATGGGAGAGAGTGGCGGATTCTCCGGTCGTGCCGCAGGGCACAAGCCCGTCAATGCCTTCGTGTATCTGCGTTTCGATATGCCGCCTGAACGCTTCCTCATCCACCTTGCCGTTGCGGAAAGGGGTGACAAGCGCTGTAAATGCGCCTTGCAGCAGCATGATTTTCCTCCTGCGTCAGGTACGCGGCGCTTCACGCCGCGCAAGGTGATTCAAGCACGAGCGGGCGTACGCGTCAACTGCAAAAATACTCTGTGTCGAGAGCAGATGATATGACCGGAATAAGCAGTCGATCCTGAAAAACGCACTATCAGGCATCAGCGGCCTGTTTGGGGAGCGGCTGGCAGATCCACCGGCAAAGCAAAAAAAGAGCGACAAGCGCGCCCGCCCCCAGGGCGTTCATCCATTTCTTGAAATTGAAAGCGGCTGCGGCCGGCAACAGGTTGCCGGCATCGCCGAGAATGCCTTTCAAGTAGTTGCGGGCCATGCGGAAGTCTGCTTTCAGATGCCCAATCACCGGTTCGATGGCGCTTCGTCGCCCGAAGTTCTTCCGGGCCTTTCGCTTGCTTGAGGCTGAATCTGTGGGAGCGGGAGACTCAGGTAGAACAATCTGTGTCGTTCCTACCTGTGTTTGGCCCCGAAATCCCATGTCGCAGAAGGTTGTTTCCGTTGCGCTTCCTCTGAGGGAAGCGACTTGGGGCAGAAGCGTGTCATGTGTATCGCCATCATAGACATTGCGGCTGAAGTTTTTGGCTCCGACAAGAATATCGCCTCGCTTGGTCATGACCAAGCTCGCCTTACTGCCGAATTCGTATTTTTTTCGTTCCTTGCCTTTGCCGATGCACAGCACTCCAGGTTCATGCAGGCTGTACACCTTATTCTTCGTATGTTTTTCTTGGGACAGAACGCGATGGTACAGAGCTAAGGAACAGATTGAAAATAATATTTACTTTTTATATCCACTGTAGCATAATGTGGTTATGGATAATGCAACAGCGGAAAGGATACGGAACACACTGCCTTTGTTGAACGAAAAACAACGCTGTTTGTATTTGGCAAACGAGGCAAAGGCAATAGGTCGCGGGGGCATAAAAGAAGTAAACAAAGTTTCGGTGGTTTCAAGAGTCACGACCATCAAATGGCTTAAGGAGATCAATGAAGAAGGCTACCAGCCCATTGAAGTTATTCGATGCCGAAAGGAAGGCGGCGGTCGCAAACTGATCGAAAAAAAGAAACCAGAGAGTTTGAATGTGCTTGAAGGATTGCTTGAGCCGCATACGAAAGGCGATCCCACGAACCCGCTTAAATGGACCGACAAAAGTCTGCGCTCGCTTGAAAAAGCGCTCAAGGGAGAGGGATTTGACGTAAGCGACACGACGATCGCCTTGATTCTGAAAATGCAAGGCTACACATTGCAAGCCAACAGAAAAGAATTAGCAATAACAATCAGTCACCCGGATCGCAACGCGC
>JAISMY010000011.1 GCA_031276485.1 Desulfovibrio sp.
TTGGTTTTTCATTCCATGATACACCTGAAATGATGCAAAAAATACTTGATGATCATTTATGGGATTTTGTACAAATACAGCTTAATTATATTGATTGGGAAATATGTAGATCATGTAAATCTAAAGAACTTTATGAGATATTAACTGAACGAAAGATACCTATAGTCATCATGGAGCCTGTCAGGGGGGGGGGGCTGACAGATTTGGGAGAAGAAGCAAACAGATTACTTAAAAAAACTGCTGCTGATAGCAGTATAGCATCATGGGCAATCAGATATGCCGCATCTCTTCAGAATGTAATGACTGTGCTTAGCGGAATGAGTACAATAGAGCAAGTTGAAGATAATCTCAAAATTATGATGAATTTCGAGCCATTATCTGATAACGAGCGGAAAATCCTTGCTGAGGCAGCCGCTATTTTTTTGTCCACAGGCGAAATTCCATGCTCAGGATGCGGTAATTGCAAATTTTGCCCCAATGGTGTGGATATACAAACGAACTTTATTGTGTATAACCTCAGAAAATGGAATGGTTTTAGTCTTTATTACCGCACTATTGCAGAAAATACAAAAGCTCACCATTGCACGGCTTGTAATGAATGCGTTAAACTCTGCCCCCAGAGAATAGATATCCCTACAAAATTGCAAGAAATTGCTGCTCTAGCTAATGATGAAAATCCTATATCTTTGTCATCTGCTCAAAAAAAATCCTTTGAGAAAATATGGCGTCTTTTTGGTATTATCCCATTTATTACGATGAAAAAAATAAATGATTATAAATTTAAATATTATCTATTCAATTCTGTTCCTCTTCTTACACTTTCTTTGAAATATGGCCCTTATCCAAATTTTTTACGACAAATAAAAGAAAAATTATTTCCAAGATGATATTATATATAGATAGTCAATGTGAGCGCCGCACATGATCACAGGCACTTTTCAGATCTTTGCTGCGATCGGCGAGATTTGGATTTGAGTGATTATAGGCTATGGCTATGTGCGTGATGGCGTGATGCCATTCAAATACACATGTATCGGGAAGAGCCATCTTGTAGCGATCCAGGGAAAGTCTGAAGCGGTGCAGTTCATTCCTCCAAAGATCTTTGAAGTAACGATATGAACTGTCTGTGGGTGAATTCATCACTCGGCGCTTCCCTTCCAGCAAGAGAACATCAATGCCCCTAAACGCTCTTCAATGCCGGCATCTGCGGAAACATCCAGATACACAGCCGGCAACACGTTGCCTCGGCTAAATTCACTCTGCCGCTGAGAATCCCTACGGCCTTCAGGCAAGATTTCAAGCCCGCGCAACTCTTCAGCGCCAACCGCCAGAAACTCATCCAGGTACTCGTCTGTAATCCGGTCTTCAACTTGGCCTAACGGCTGAACATTATCAGACATGGCAGGCACTCCTGGTTACAATGTATTCGGAGCCGCTTGGGAGCTTTTTTGATATGCCTTCCTCACAACTCAATGCGCGACGACCTTGTTTCAATCCACGGCCGACGCAATCCGCCACCCGACTCCGTCCCGGCGGATAGGAGCCGGGTGGATTGCCCCTCCCTGAAGGAAGGGGTTTCAGGGAAGGTAGGCCCGGCTTCGCCGGGCGTCAAGCGAGAATATCCCCGGAAGACATTCCCGCTACCATCCTTTCCGAATGCGGCGCGGTATCGCGGTTGGTCAAGTTTTATCCGAAAGCCGCCTCTGCTTCCGGTATTCAAAGCGGCATTCTTACCTTTGAGATAAATGTAAATATTTGCCCCAGAAATATATTTCACGGCCAATCTCGCTCCGTTTCTTCGCATTCCTGCCTTTCGCCGACAAAATAATCATTCAGGGCAAAAAAGTTTCGGTAAATCGCTTGAGCGACAGGCGCGTTCAAAATATTCCCGCATACGGCGGTCGAAAACCTCCGTGTCGAAGTGCGCCGCCCAGGCGGAAAGCGCCGCGGGGTCAAAGGCATCGTACCTCGCTTCCAGACGATCCAGGCCGGCGTTCAGGCTTTCCGGCGTCTGTTCCGAAAAAAACAGTCCGGTCACGCCGTCCCTGACCGTTTCCAGCGCGCCCCCGCGGGCGTAAGCCAGGACGGGACGGCCGGCGGCGGCGGCTTCCAGCGGCACGATGCCGAAGTCTTCTTCACCGGGGAACACAAGCGCGCGCGACGCAGCGAGCAGGCGCGCCGTTTCGGCGTCATCCCGGCGCAAGGCGAAGGTTACGTTCGGGCCGGCCTCGGCCTGAAGTTTTTTGCGCTGTTCGCCGTCGCCTATAATCAGCAGCCTGCGCCCCGAAGCGTTGAAGGCCCTTACCGCCAGATCGGCCTTTTTGTAAGCGACGAGCTGCCCCAGGAACACATAGGGAGCGTCCGCCGCCGGAGGTGCGAAAACGCCGTCGGCCGGCCGGAAGCGCGCGCAGTCCACCGGCGGGTATATAACATCGGCCTCCCGGCGGTAGTATTTGCGAATGCGTCCCGCCACCGCGCGCGAATTGGCGATGAAACGATCCACGCGGGCGGCCGAGGCATAATCCCACAGGCGCAGGCGGTGCGCGAAAAGTCTGAACGCCGTCCGGGTCACGGGGCCGAAGCTCTCCAGGTACTCCTGGTAAAAATCCCAGAGATAGCGCATGGGGCTGTGGCAGTAACAGATATGCAGGCAGTCGGGGCCGGTCAGCACGCCTTTGGCCGGCCCGGACTCGCTGCTGACGACCAGATCGTAGCCGCGCAGGTCGATCTGCTCCAGAGCCGCCGGCATGAGCGGCAGATAGTGCCGGTAACGGGTGACCGCGCCGGGCAGGCGGGCTATGAAGGTCGTGCGGATGTCGTGCCTCAGGATCTCTTCCGGGACGGCGGACCTGTCGATGACGTGCGTGTAGATGTCGGCCCGCGGAAAAATGCGGCACAGGCGTTCGAGAACTTTCTCGCCGCCGCGCATGCCCGTCAGCCAGTAATGAACAAGGGCGACTTTCACCGGCATTTCCTTATGAGCTGACGCGAAAATTTGTGCGTTACATGATTCCAGAGCAATTTACGAATGAAACGAGTGAACTGCCCTATAGACGGGCAGCCCGCTTTTGGCGTCCCGCAGCTCTTTGCCGGCGGAGTCCCTGCGCGCCGAAGCCCGGACAAGCGCCGCCGAAGGAATATGCCGCGCGTCCGCCAGCAGCGCCAGGCCGTTTTCCGAACACGCGTAGCGCGCCGGCGCGCTTTCTCCGGCCACGGCTATGGGGTCGGAAAGCACGCGCAGTTCCAGCGGCGCTTTCCCGGCATTTTCAGCGGAACCCGGCCGGCCGGCCGCGCTTCCTTCTCTTCCGGCCGGCGTTGCCGGTGGAATATCCCCGTCTTTTGCCGCGAGCAGAAAGCTGAAGGCGAGACGTTTTTTTTGCAGTCCGGCCTGCCGGGTCAGTTCCCGCAGGGCGTCAGGAGCGTTGTCGGCCGGGCATGTGAAGTGGCACCAGCCGGACGGGCGGGCGCTCGCCGCCCGCGCGCCGCGCGCAGCCGCGTCATCCGGCTCCGGGCGCGCGGCGCGGAGCATGGGACAGGGGGCCTGATGCGTACAGGGCGCAAGTACCCTGCAACCGTGCGCCGTCGCGCCCTTGCGCAGCAGCGCGGTAAGTTTGCCGCCCAGGCGCGTGCCCGGCTCCAGAATCAGGAGCCTGCCGCCCGGCCTCAGACGCGCCGCTGCCGCCGCCGCCAGACCGTCCAGGTCGTCTTCCAGGGTTTCCGCTTCCCTGTTGCCGCGTCCCCCGCGCAGTTCATTCAGGACGTTGAGGGCGGCAATCAGATCGTAAGAGCTTCCCCGGCGCGGGAACAGCATGCGTTCCAGCGAAGCGCGCGCCGTGCGTATGCTCCAGGGAGAGCCGGCCCCGGCCAGGGCGCGGAAAATCTCCCTGCCCAGTTCCAGAGGATGCGGAGCAATATCCGCGCAAACAAATTCAAGCGGCACGGAACGCAGCTCCGGGCGGGCGCACCAGAGCGCCGTCGCCAGGGTCAGGGGACCGCTGCCCGCGTCCAGAATGCGCGCGCCGGGACCGAGTCCCAGGTCCAGGTCCGGCAGCAGCCGCGCCAGGCGGCAGATGTTCCAGGGCAGGAAATAGCGCAGATAGGCGGACGTCAGACGCGGCGTCCGCCAGTAGGAAGCGGTCGCGCTCCCCCGCTCCGTCGTCAGCAGGCGCGAGAGGTCGCGCACGGCCGCGGGCAGGTCCGCGCGCCGGGACGCGGGAACAGGGTACGCGGCGTCCAGAGCCGCCTGAATCCCGCTCATGTCCCCGGACGCGGCCGGACGACGGACCGCCGGGGCGCGGACCGGCATACTCACGGCCTGCCCCAAGGTATCGTCGTCATAGAGCCGCCGCCGTTTCCTCAGCTTCCTGCGCGCAGGCGCGGCAGCTCGCCGCTTTTGCCGGTGAGGACGCGGAAGCGGACCGGGCTTTCGCGGACGAACGGCAAGGCGGCCAGGGCGGTGACGGCTTTGTGGACGGCATCGTCCGACGCCTTGTGGGTCATGAGGATCAGCGACGCGGTGTACGGCCCGGCTTTGCCTGCCGGCGGCGGAGCCGTTTCCGCGGCGTCGTCCTTTTGGATGACCTGGGCGAGGGAGATGGCGTGGTCGGCCAGGACGGCGGCCACATCGCGCAGGACGCCGGGGCGGTCGGCGACGTTCAGGCGCAGGTAATGCGGGCTGAAAGACTCACGCGGGCCGATGACCCGCGCGGGCGCTGTCGGATGCGGGCCGGCGAAGCCGGTATTGCAGGGGGGCACGTTTTTGGCGATATCCAGAATGTCGGCCGCTACGGAACTTCCGGTCGGCAGATCGCCCGCGCCTTTGCCGTGCAGAAAGACGGACCCCGCCGCGTTGCCTTCGACGCGCACGGCGTTGTAAGCGCCTTCGACGCGGGCCAGAAGAAAGCGTTCGTTGACGAGGGCGGGGCAGACGCCGGCCTCGATGCCGCCGCTGCGCGGGTCGTCGCCGTGCAGGCGGGCGTAGCAGATGAGCTTGACGCGGCAGCCGAACTCCCGCGCGTAGCGGATATCGGCGGGCGACACGCCGGTGATGCCGCTCACGGGTATGGCCGCGTAAGGGTATTCCGCTCCCCAGGCCAGGCGGATGAGCAGGTACAGTTTTTGCGCGGCGTCGCGGCCGTCTATGTCGAGAACCGGGTCGGCTTCGGCATAGCCGCGCGTTTGGGCCTCTTTCAGCGCCGCGGCGAAGTCCATTCCCTTGTCGCTCATTTCCGAGAGAATAAAATTGCTGGTGCCGTTGAGGATGCCGACGATGCTGTCCAGGCGGTCGCCGGCAAGGGCTTCGCGCAGGGTGCGGATAATCGGGATACCGCCGCAGACGGAGGCTTCGTAGCCGAGGTGCAGTTTTTTTTCCGCGGCCAGGGCGAAAATTTCGTTGCCCCGCTCGGCCAGCAGGGCCTTGTTGGCGGTAACGACGTGCTTGCCCGCCCGCAGGGCCTTTCCGACAAGCTCGCCGGCAGTTTCGATGCCGCCGATGAGTTCGACGAAAACGTCTGTTTCCGGATCCTTGAGCAGGTCGTCGGGGTTGTCGGTCAGACGCGCGCCGTCGGGCGGAGGGCAGGCCCGCGCCTTGGAGAGGTCGCGCACAAGCACGCTTTTGACCCGCACTTCGCGGCCGGTCCGGGCGGTTATTTCCGCGCGGTTTTCCCGCAGGATACGGAGCAGTCCCGAACCCACGGTTCCGAAGCCGGCGATGCCCAGGGTCAGAGGAGGGTTGTGTCCGTCAGCCATCGCCGCCTGCCTTTGAAAGAGCTTTTTTGATGCCGCGCACGGCCTGGTTGGTGCGCTGCCGGTTTTCGATAAGGGCGAAACGCACGTACTCGTCGCCCCGGGAGCCGAAGCCCAGTCCCGGCGAAACGGCCACATGCCCTTCGCGGAGCAGGAGCTTGGAAAACTCCACGGAACCCGCTTTGCGGAACTCTTCGGGAATGCGCGCCCATACGAACATAGTGGCCTTGGGGGCGGGCACTTCCCAGCCGATGCGGTTCAGTCCTTCAATCAGCCAGTCCCTGCGTTGCCTGTAGGTATCGCGGATTTCCGCGACGCCGTCGTCCACGCCGTTGAGGGGGGCGTTCAGGGCCACCGCCGCCGCTATCTGGACGGGCTGGAAGATGCCGTAGTCCAGGTAGCTTTTGATGCGCTGCAGGGCATGCACCATGTCGCGGTTGCCCACGCAGAAGCCCACGCGCCAGCCGGCCATGGAATAGCTTTTGGACATGGAGAAAAACTCCACGCCCACGTCCGCGGCGCCTTCGGCCTGCATGAAGCTCGGGGCCGTGTAGCCGTCGAACACCAGGTCGGCGTAGGCCAGATCGTGTACGACCATCATCTTGTGTTCTTTGGCGAACGCGACGATTTTTTGGAAAAATTCGCGGGAGACGACTTCGGTGGTCGGGTTGTGCGGGTAGCTGATGAAGAGTATTTTGGGCTGCGGCCAGGTCTGGCGGCCGGCCGTCTGCAGGTCTTCAAAAAAATCCCTGTCCCTGTCGATGGGTATGCGGCGCACGTCGGCGCCGGCGATGATGGGCGCGTACGTGTGGATGGGATAGGTGGGGTCGGGGGTCAGCACCACCTCGCCGGGCGAGAGCAGGGCCAGGGCCAGGTGGGCCAGCCCTTCCTTGGCGCCCATGGTGGCGATGGCCTCGCTTTCCGGGTCCAGGCGGACGTCGTAGCGGCGCCGGTACCAGTCGCAGACGGCCTTTCTGAGGTTGGGTATGCCGCGCGAGGCGGAGTACCTGTGGTTCACGGGTTTGGCCGCGGCTTCAATGACCTTGTCCACGATGAACCGGGGCGTGGCCAGGTCCGGGTTTCCCATGCCGAAATCCACGACGTCGATATTGTTCCTGCGCATCTGCATTTTGAGATCCGTCACCGTCGAGAAGACGTAGGGCGGCAGACGCAGCATCCTGGGAAACTGTTCCATGCGGGGGCTCCTGAAATTTTGCCTAAACGCGGAAGACACCTTATATTCGCAGTGCAGAGCTTGTGTCAAAGGGGAAAGGGAGAGGCGAATGGACGGGAACGGCGCGCGGGGCGCGGGGCTTGAACCCGCCTGCTTCAGCATGGAAACGGACTATACGCCGCGCGGAGATCAGCCCGAGGCCATAGCGGCCATTGCCGCGAACCTGAATCAGCGGGTGCCCGACCAGATTCTGCTGGGCGTCACGGGGTCGGGAAAAACCTTCACCATGGCCGGGGTCATCGCCGCAACGCGCAGGCCGGCGCTGATTCTGGCGCCGAACAAGACCCTGGCCGCGCAGTTGTACAACGAATTCCGCGGGCTTTTTCCGCGCAACGCCGTCGAATATTTCGTAAGCTATTATGATTACTATCAACCTGAGGCTTACGTCCCGTCCTCCGACACCTATATCGAAAAAGATTCCGCCATCAACGACAACATAGACAAGCTGCGTCATGCCGCCACCCATGCCCTGCTGACCCGCCGGGACACGATTATTGTGGCGTCCGTGTCCTGCATTTACGGCCTTGGGTCGCCGGAATACTACGCGCGGCTGGTCATCCCGGTGGAGGCCGGGCAGCGCCTGAGCATGGAAAACGTGATTTCCCGCCTCGTGGACATCCAGTACGAACGCAACGACTACGACTTTCACCGCGCGACCTTCCGGGTGCGCGGGGACGTGCTGGAGGTGATTCCGTCCTATGAAAACGAGCGCGCCCTGCGCCTGGAGTTTTTCGGGGACGACCTTGAAATCCTGTCGGAGATAGACCCGCTGACCGGGGAAACCCTGGCCCGCATCGGCAAAAGCGTCATCTTTCCGGCCAGCCACTACGTTTCGGACCGGGACAACATGAACCGGGCGGCGGGTTGCATCCGCGAAGAGCTTAGGGAATGTCTGGCCGAATACAGGGCGGCGGGCAAGCTTGTGGAAGCTCAGAGGCTGGAGCAGCGCACCATGCGCGATTTGGAAATGATGGAACAGATAGGCTACTGCAGCGGCATAGAAAATTATTCCCGGCATCTGGACGGGCGGGCGCCGGGTTCCGCGCCTTTTTGCCTGCTGGATTATTTTCCGGAGGATTATCTGCTTTTCGTGGACGAGTCGCACATCACCATTCCCCAGGTGGGGGCCATGTACAAGGGCGACCGATCCCGCAAGAGCACCCTGGTGGAGTACGGTTTCCGCCTGCCCTCGGCGTTGGACAACCGGCCCCTGAGTTTCGACGAGTTTTTGCGCCGCACGCGGCAGATTATTTACGTGTCGGCCACGCCCGGCCCCTGGGAACGGGATCGCGCCCAGGGGCTGGTCGTTGAGCAGATCATCCGTCCCACCGGTCTTGTGGACCCGGAAACGGAGGTGCGCAGGAGCAAGGGACAGATCGACGACCTGCTGGCCGAGTGCCGGGCCCGGGCGGACGGCGGCTCCCGCGTGCTGGTTACGACGCTGACCAAGCGCATGGCCGAAGATTTGACCGAACATATGAATTCCATGGGCGTACGCGCCAAATTTCTGCATTCGGACATCGACACCCTGGAGCGCATGAGCATCATCCGTGCCCTGCGCAAGGGCGATTTCGACGTGTTGGTGGGCATCAATCTGCTGCGCGAGGGTCTGGATATTCCGGAGGTGTCGCTGGTTGCCGTGCTGGATGCCGACAAGGAAGGTTTTTTGCGTTCGGAGGGGTCGTTGATCCAGACTTTCGGGCGGGCGGCGCGCAATGTGGAGGGGCGGGTGATCATGTATGCCGACAGGGTCACGGCGTCGATGCGCGCGGCCATGGAAGAAACGGCCCGCAGGCGCGAGCGGCAGCGCGTGTTCAACCGGGAGCGGGGAATCACGCCCGCGAGTATCAGGAAAGAGGTGGATACGCCGTTTGACGCGCTGTTCGCTCCGCCCGCGGCGGGCGGCGTTCCGGGCGGGCGGCGCGGCAGACTGCGCGGTGGCGGGGGCGGCGGCAGGGGCGACGAGAACGCCGCGCTTTCCGATCCGCGCGAACTGGCGCGGCTTATCCAGTCTCTGGAACGCGAAATGCGCGGCGCGGCGCGTGAGCTGGAATTTGAACGGGCCGCCGAACTGCGCGACCGTGTCCGCGCCCTGCGCAGCCGGCTGCTCGCTGCGGACGGCAGACCCGCCGCGTGAAACGGCGCGTTTTTTCCGGGGAAACGCTGCTTAATACCGAAATATCCGGCGCACACAGCGGTAACTCCCAGGCTTTGCCTGGGGTTACAGATATTAGGTAAACGCTGATTTATTCTTTTGAAAGGCATGGGGATGGATTCTTCGCTGCGCTTCAGAATGACAAAAGCGTGGCCATTCTGAGCCGCAGCGAAGCGAAGGCGAAGAATCCATCCTGATGTCTTTTGCCTTTTCCGCATTTAATCAGCGTTTCCGTTAAGTGAGCGCTCTCATGGGAGAATGCGCCTGCGTCCCTTGCCTTTCCGGCACCGGCCGGAGCCTGGCCTTCCCGCTCAATAATTCAGGAACAATGCGGTACACCGCCGTGTTCTTCAAACTGCGCTCCGCATAGATCGCGGCCTTGTCCGCATGCTCCGGGGAATATTTTTCCGCCAGCAGCACCAGGGCGCGTTTTTTCTCCTCCTCGTCCGCGACCGGGAACACTCGCCCGATGACTGTCGCACTTGCGTAATACGTCGAGAAAGACTTGTCGTACACCGGCTCCGTATCCGCAACCACGCTGAAGCAGACCCGGTTGTTGCGGGCCATGATTGCCACTTTGCGCCCCGCCGGCGCGCAATGGAAGTACAGTGCCCCATCGGACAGCACATAGGACAAAGGCACGGCATACGGCCAGGAGCTTCCGTCGTCCAGGGCCAGCACCCCGTATTCGCCACGCTCCAGTAATTTCAGGACGTCGTCGCGCCCCGTTTCCCGATCCCGCCTGCGCATGCGCACGGCAACGGGCGCGGCCGCCTGCGCCTCGCGCACCGCCCGCATGATCGCCGCAAAGACCGCGTCCGCATCCATGTCCGTCGTATCTATAATAACGGCGTCGTCCGCGGGGCGCAAAGGGGCCGACGCCCGGCTCTCGTCCTGTACGTCCCGTGCCCGGATCCGCGCCTCAATCTCACGGATATCGGCATCCCGGCCGGCAGCGCGCAACTGCAGCAGACGCCGCCCGGCCCGCACCCGCGCCGAGGCCGACAGGTAAATTTTGCAGAAGGCATCGGGAAAAACAACCGTGCCCATGTCCCGCCCTTCCGCGACCAGAGCGTGCCTGTCGCCCAGCGCCCTCTGGGCCTGTTTCATAAATTCGCGCACCTCGGGCAGAACGGCGATCGCGGCGGCCGCCATGCCTGTCTGCTCGGCGCGGACCTCGTCGCCGACCGGCTCTCCCCGGCATAAAAGACGGGATGAGACCCCAACTCCTTCAAGGCTGAACACGCAGGCGGCAAAACAGCGCGCCGGTTCCGGGGTTCCCGGCGGCCCGGTGCGCGCCGGGTCGAAACCCGCGCGCTGCAATTCCAGGGCCAGGGTCCGGAACATGGCCCCGGTATCCAGGCAGGGTACGCCGAGTTCCTCTGCTACGCGCACGGCCAGCGTACTCTTGCCCGCCCCGGCCGGGCCGTCGACGGTTACAATCATGCTGCGGGCGCGCTTCGTCATACGTGCGCCCTCCGGCATCGGCGTACGCCCGCCGTTACGCATGCGCAAGCCGTCGGCTCCCGGTGCAGGCCCGCCTTTCCGATGTGCAGGAAACCTTCCCTCATATGCATAACTCACGAATATAACGGATAAATTCCTTGTTTTCCCGCTCCGTGCCCACGCTGACCCGCAGGTATTCCTCAAGCCCGTAGCTCGCAAGCCGGCGGATAATCACTCCGCGGGCAAGCAGTCCCTCGAATATTTCCGCAGCGTTCAGGCTGTGTTCCGTTCCCGGCCTGAACATAAGAAAGTTGGCCTGCGAGGGATACACTACAAAGCCCAGAGCCGACAGTTCCTTGTGCAGCAGGGTGCGGCCCTCGGCGACGACGCGCCGCGTTTCCCCGTAAAACGCCCTGTCGCCCAAAGCGGCGATGCCTGCCGCCTCGGCCGCGGTATTAACGGAAAACGGCATATGCACCGAGCGCAGCACCGCGGCAAGCGCCGGGGGCAGGATGCCGCAGCCGAGACGCAGTCCGGCCAGCCCGTAGATCTTGGAGAAAGTGCGCAGGACGGCGACATTGCCGAATTCGTCCAGCAAGCGCAGAAAGGACTGCGCTTCGGGATCGACGCAAAAGTCTATGTAGGCCTCGTCCAGCACCAGAAGACAGGAGGGCGGAAGCCGGCGGGCCAGAGCTTCCACCTCCGCGCGCTCGGGACAGGCGCCCGACGGATTGTCCGGCATTGTAAGGAAGAGCAGCGCGGTCCTGTCGTCCGCAGCAGCCGCCAGACCGGGTATGTCGAAGGAAAAATCCTCCCTGCGCGGCACGCTCCGGAACTCCACCCCGCACAGCCTGCTCAACACCCTGTACATGCTGAAGGACGACCTGGAGGCAACCACGTTGTGCCGGCCGGGCACAGGGCAGACCCGGAGCAGCAGGTCGATGATCTCGTCCGAGCCGTTGCCGGGGACGAAACGCTGTTCGGGCAAGGAGTAGTGTGCGGCCAGAGCCGCGACAAGGTCCGGGTTGCCTTCGCGCGGGTAACGGAAGCCGAGTCCGGCATTACGCCGCACGGCCTCAAGCGCTGCGGGAGAAATGCCCAGGGGGTTCTCGTTGCCCGCCATCTTGATCACCGTGGAGAGCCCGAAACGCTCACGGACCCCGGCAACGGAAAGCCCCGGCACATACGGGTCAAAATCCGCCGCTTCCGGGCGGAGATGAAAGGCAGTCCTGTTCATTTGCGCGCTTTATCCTTATTTTCCGCGCGCGACCGGCGCGCATACGTCTGCCGCCGCCCCCGCCGCATCGCCGGCAGCATACAACAACGCGCGGAATTTGCAAGTTATACAAATTTGCTTTCAGCAGAAAGCGGATGTATGGTGGAGGCGAAGCCGCCGCCCGCAGCATCAGCATCAGCATCCTCCGGCAGAACAGCTTGATGCTTTGCAGGGGATTTTCGCTGATGCTCCCTGAGAGCGGCCGAGCGCGGACCGGGGAATTTTTTTCTTGCAGACGAAGAAAAGACCTTGACCGCCGAAATCCGATGATGTATACGCTCCCTTCGCGTTGCCTAAGGGCCGTTGCCGCAATTGCCGCAACACGCCTGCCTTCGGCAAAGCGGGAGGCGGATGGATTCCGCCTTGGAGTTCCCGGTCGCACCTTCGCCGACCGGGGTTGACATTTGCAGGCGCGCCGGCTTTTCCGGCGTCCGATGCAGGAGCCGCGTACACGCGCCGGCTCCGCCCGCAAAAGCCTGCAAATCTCCGTGGACCGCACAGCGGTTCAGCCGGCGGGCACAGGTGACGACATGAAGGAAAACCGTCGTGTGGAGCCGGTTTTTTCTTTTATCAGAGACGCCTTACGGTTTGCGGCATGTCCCTTCCGGACAGGGAGGACAAGCCGGCCGGAACGGGATGCGGACTGAAACAGGCATGACGGGGTAAGGTGATGACCACAGTAAGCAGCGACCGGATCAGAATCAAACTCAAGGCGTACGACTACCGCATTCTCGACAAGGCGGTAGGGGAAATCGTGGATACGGCCCGCAATACCGGCGCCGGCGTGGCCGGCCCCATCCCGCTGCCTACCGGCATCCATAAATATACCGTGAACCGCAGTGTGCATGCGGACAAAAAATCGCGCGAGCAGTTCGAAATGCGCATACATAAACGGCTGGTGGACATCATTGAACCCACGCAGCAAACCGTCGATGCCCTCGGCAGGTTGTCCCTGCCCGCCGGCGTGGATGTGGAAATCAAGCTGTAGGGAGGCCGGCGTGGCTGCAGCATCGGGAATTTTGGGCAGAAAGCTGGGCATGACCCGCGTCTTCGCGAGCGACGGCTCGGCAGTCGCCGTGACGGTCATTGAAGCCGGCCCCTGCCCCGTCATCCAGCTCAAGAACAAGGAAAAAGACGGCTACAACGCCGTGCAGCTCGCCTTCGGCGCGCTTCGGGAAAAGCTGGTCGGCAAACCTCTGGCGGGGCATTTCGGCAAGGCGGGCGCGGGCTGCTTCCGCAGCCTGCGGGAAATGCGCGCGGACAGTTCGGACGGGCTGAACGTCGGAGACAGCGTGGACGTCACGATGTTTTCGCCCGGCGATCTGGTCAGGGTGACGGGCCGGAGCATAGGCAAAGGCACGGCGGGCGTGATGAAACGCTGGAATTTCCGCGGCGCCTGCGCATCGCACGGCGCGGAAAAGGTACACCGGAACGCCGGCGGCATCGGCAACAATACCGAGCCCTCCAAGGTCTGGAAAGGTAAAAAGATGGCCGGCCGCATGGGCAACCGGCGGGTGACGGTCAAAAATGTGAAAATCGTCGCCGTCCGCCCCGAAGACAATGTGATCCTGGTCGGAGGACCGGTGCCCGGTCCCAGAAACGGCCTGGTTCTGGTGCGCAGGCAGTAGCGTCATGTCCTTCGCGGAAGGACGTGACTCCGGACGCCCGGCGCGGCCGGGAGCGCCGCCGCAGACGGCGCGCGCAAAGCGGAAACCAGGTTTTCAGCTTTGCGGTCTTCACGCCTGTTGCGGCAGTACCGGCGAGCTATCTCAGCAGAGGACAGCGTAATGGCCCAGGTACCGGTTTTTGATCAGGAAAACAACGAAGCCGGGAGCGTCTCCCTGGCTCCGGAAGTCTTTGAGGTGCAGGCAAGGCCGGAGATACTCAACCTTGTCGTGCGCGCGCACCGCGCCGCCCTCCGCTCAGGCTGCCACTCCACCTTGAACCGCGCGCGCATGAAAGGCGGCGGCAGTAAACCGTGGAGGCAGAAAGGCACCGGGCGCGCCCGCTCCGGCTCCAACATCTCTCCCGTCTGGACCGGCGGTGCCGTCGCCTTCGGCCCCACGCCGCGCGACTACGGCTTCAAGGTGAACAAGAAAGTCCGGCGTCTGGCCCTGCGCATGGCCCTGTCTTCACGACTCGCCGCGCAACGCCTGACGGTGATCCGGGATATCGTTCTGCCTGAAGCGCGGACCCGACTTTTCGTTGCCGTGCAAAAAGCCCTCAACCTGGAAAAATCCCTGCTGGTCGCCCCGGCCGAGGCGCACAATCTGGTGCTCTCCGCGCGCAACGTGCCGGGCGTCACCGTGCTGCCCCCCGAACGGCTCAACGCCTACGAAGTGCTCCGCCACAGAAGGCTTGTGCTGCTGGAAAGCGTACTGGAACCCGTCACCGCGCGCCTCGCGCCCCGCGCGGACGACGACGGCGCGACAAACGCGGAATAAGGAAGCCGGTCATGGAGTATACGCAGATTCTCATCAAGCCGCTCATTTCCGAAAAAGGCACCTTCCTCAAGGAAAAGGCCGGGCAGGTGGCCTTCTATGTGCACCGCGACGCAGATAAGCAGCAGGTCAAAAAGGCGGTTGAAGCGGCCTTTTCGGTTACGGTCAAGGCGGTGAACATCGTGGTGAAAAAGCCCCGCGACCGCGTGTTTGCGCGCGGCCGCTCGCGCCGCACGGGCCGCGTCCCGGGCGGCAAAAAGGCCTATGTGACCCTGTCGCCGGGCGACAAGATCGAGTTTTTCGAGGGAGTGTGAGATGGCCGTACGCACATTGAAACCGACCTCGCCGGGCAGGCGTTTTCAAACCGTTTCCGATTTTGAGGAAATAAGCTCCTCGCAGCCGGAAAAGTCGCTGACCGTCGGTCTGCGCAAGAAGGCGGGAAGGAACAACAACGGACGCATTACCAGCCGCCGGCGCGGGGGCGGGCACAAACGGCTGTACCGCATCATAGACTTCAGGCGCGACAAGACGGACATCAGCGCGACCGTGGCGAGCATCGAATACGACCCCAACCGCTCGGCGCGTATTGCCCTGCTGCGCTACGCGGACGGGGAAAAACGCTACATCATCGCCCCGGTCGGCCTGAACGTCGGCGATGCCGTCGTCGCCGGAGCGGGTGCGGACATCAAGCCGGGCAACGCCCTTCCCATGGTGAAAATTCCCGTGGGAACCCTGGTCCACAACATCGAACTGCACCCCGGGCGCGGCGGCGTGTTCTGCCGCAGCGCCGGATCCTACGCCCAGGTCGTGGCCAGGGAAGGAAAATATGTGACCCTGCGCATGCCATCGGGCGAGGTGCGCAAGGTGCTCTCGGCCGGGTACGCATCCATAGGCCAGGTGGGCAACATCCAGCACGAAAACATTTCCCTCGGCAAAGCGGGCCGCAACCGCCTGCTCGGCCGCCGGCCCAAGGTCCGCGGCGTGGCCATGAACCCTGTGGACCACCCCCTGGGCGGCGGCGAAGGCAGAAGCTCGGGCGGCCGGCATCCGGTCAGCCCCTGGGGCGTGCCTACCAAGGGGTACAAAACGCGCGACCGCAAAAAATCCTCGTCCAAGCTCATCCTCAATCGCCGGAAGTAAGTCTGGAGTGCCGAGATGCCGAGATCGTTGAAAAAAGGGCCGTTTATCGACGGCCACCTGCTGCGCAAGGTCGAAGCGGCCAATGCGGGCAACGAGCGCCGCGTGATCAAAACCTGGTCGCGGCGTTCCACCGTGCTGCCCGAAATGGTGGGCCTGACCTTTGCCGTGCACAACGGCAGGAAGTTCATACCCGTGTTCGTCACAGAAAATATGGTCGGCCACAAACTCGGGGAATTTTCCGCCACGCGCGTCTTTCACGGCCATTCCGGCGACCGGAAGGCCAAGGCAGCCAAAAAGTAGGTCTATGCCATGGAAGTCAGAGCAACATTGAAAGCCGTGCGCCTTTCACCGCGCAAGGCCAGGCTGACGGCCGCGAACGTGATCGGCCTGGAAACCTCCAGGGCGCTGGACATTCTGCGCTTCATGCCGCAGAAGGCCGCCGGCATACTGCGCAAGGTCATGTATTCGGCTCTGGCCAACAGCGCCGCCGATACGTCTCTTGATCCGGACACGCTGCTGGTCCGGCGCATCATCATCAACGAAGGCCCGAGCTGGAAGCGTTTCATGCCGCGCGCCCAAGGACGGGCCACGTCTGTCAGGAAACGCACCAGCCATATCACCGTCATTCTTGCCGAGTACTAGGAACGTCATCATGGGTCAGAAAGTCAATCCCTTCGGTTTCAGGCTCGGTTACAACAAGAACTGGCAGTCCCGCTGGTACAGCAAAAAGGAATACCCGGCCTATGTGCTGGAAGACCACAAGATCCGCGGGTATGTGAAAAAGCTTCTGTACGCTTCGGGGCTGGCGCGCATAGAAATAGAGCGGCCCGGCGACAAGGCGCGGCTTATCCTCTCCACGGCGCGCCCCGGAATCGTGATCGGGCGCAAGGGCGTGGAAATAGAAAAGCTGCGCGTGGATTTGCGCAAACGCTTCGGACGCGACTTCACCATAGAAGTGAATGAAATCCGCCGCCCGGAAATAGAGGCCCAGCTTGTGGCCGAGGGCGTGGCTCAACAGCTTGAGCGCCGCGTGGCCTTCCGGCGCGCCATGAAGCGCACTGTTTCCATGGCCCGCAAATTCGGAGCCGAAGGCATCAAAATCGGCTGCGCAGGCCGGCTGGCCGGCGCGGAAATCGCCCGCAGCGAGTGGTATCGCGACGGGCGTGTGCCCCTGCAAACGCTGCGGGCGGACATTGATTACGGGTATGCCGAGGCCAAAACCACCTACGGCGTTATCGGCGTCAAGGTCTGGGTTTTCAAGGGGGAAATTCTGGACCACGAGGTATTCGGCAATGCTTAGTCCAAAAAGAACCAAATTTCGCAAGCTGCAGAAAGGCCGTCTCAAGGGCCCCGCCACGCGCGGGGCTGATGTGGCCTTCGGGGACGTCGGCCTGAAAGCCCTGGAACACGGCAAGCTGACCGGCCAGCAGATAGAGGCCGCGCGTATCGCCATGATGCGCCACATCCGGCGCGGCGGCAAAGTCTGGATCCGCGTTTTCCCGGACCGCTCCTACACCTCCAAGCCGCTTGAAGTGCGCATGGGCAAGGGCAAGGGCGCTCCGGCGGGCTGGTACGCGGCCGTGAAGCCCGGACGCATCCTTTACGAATTGAAGGGCGTTTCCCTTGAACTGGCGCGCGAAGCGCTGACCCGCGCGGCGCACAAGCTGCCCGTCAAGACGCGCATCGTCACCAGGGAGGACTTCGCATGAGCAGAGCGCCGCGCAAGTGCAAAAAACGCGAGGCCTGGCGCGCCGCGAACAAAGCGCGCGGCCCTGCGCGCAGCCCCGGCAGAGGGCGCGCCGCCGCGCGTGAAGCGGGGCGCTGCAACCTCCGTCTCGACCTTGCCCGCAAAAAAGTCGCCGGGCGCGCCGTGCGCGAATTTGAAAACCTGAGCGACGGGGAACTGCAGACACGGCTGAGCGACGCGCGCAAGGAACTGTTCCGCCTGCGCTTCCGCAGGGCAACGGGGCAACTGGAAGATACCGCGCAGCCGGGCCGGCTGCGCAGGCGCATTGCCCGCATCTTGACGCTCATCAGGCAAAAGGAAACGGTGTCGTAAGATGAATGTCCATCTCGAACACAAAAAGGGCCGCTCCCTGGTGGGCACGGTGGTCAGCAACAAAAACGACAAAACCATCGTCGTCCGCGTCGAGACGCTGGTCCGCCACCCTTTGCTGAAAAAATTCATACGCCGGCACAAAAAGTTCACGGCGCACGACCCCGACAATACCTGCGGCATGGGGGACAAAGTGAAAATCATCGAATTTCGCCCCCTGTCCCGCAACAAGCGCTGGCACCTCGTTTCCGTTCTGGAAAAGGCCGAATAACTTCGCGCGAAGAGCGCGGAGGCGGCTGCGGCGGTGCGCCGGCATTAAGGAGTCCCGTACATGATACAGGTTGAATCTTCTCTGGAAGTCGCCGACAATTCCGGCGCGAAAAGCGTTGCCTGCATCAAGGTGCTGGGCGGCTCCAAACGCCGCTACGCATCGGTCGGGGACATCATCGTGGTTTCGGTCAAGGATGCCATGCCGCACAGCAAGGTGAAGAAAGGGGAAGTCATGCAGGCTGTGGTGGTACGCACCGCCAAGGAACTGCGCCGCATGGACGGTTCCTACATCAAGTTCGACACCAACGCCGCCGTATTGCTGACCAAGCAGGGCGAACCCATAGGTACGCGCATCTTCGGACCCGTGGCCCGTGAACTGCGCGCCAAAAATTTTATGAAAATCGTCTCCCTGGCCCCCGAGGTGTTGTAGGAGCGCCGCCATGAAACAATTCCGCATTCATACGGACGATGTGGTGCAGGTCGTCGCCGGCAGGGACAAAGGCAAAGTCGGCCGCGTCCTCAAGGTATTGCACAAAAAAGACCGCGTTCTGGTGGAAAAGGTGAATATCGCCGTGCGGCACATCAAGCCGAACCCTCAGATTCAGCAGCCCGGCGGCCGCATTGAGAAGGAAATGCCCCTGCACGTATCTAATGTCATGCTCCGCTGCCCGGTCTGCAACAACCCTACGCGCGTGGGTTACCGCTACCTGGAAGAGACGAAGGACGGCAAAAGCGAACGCAGGCGGGTGCGCTTTTGCAAAAAATGCAACGAAATACTGGCTCAGGGTGGTAAGAAGAAATGACGCGCCTTGAAAAAGAATACCGCGAGAGGGTAGCGCCTGGACTGCAGAAGGAATTCGGCTACAAGAGCGTGATGCAGATCCCGGGCATAGAGAAGGTTGCCCTGAACATAGGCCTGGGCGCCGCTTCCCAGAACAACAAGCTGATGGAAGAAGCGGTGACCGAACTCACGGCCATAGCCGGGCAGAAAGCCATCGTCACGCGCGCCCGCAAATCCATAGCCGCCTTCAAACTGCGCGAAGGCATGCCCATCGGCTGCCGGGTCACCCTGCGCGGGCCCAGGATGTGGGATTTTCTCGATAAACTGCTCAATTTCGCCCTGCCCCGCGTGCGCGACTTCCGGGGCATTCCGGACAAGGGCTTCGACGGCCGCGGCAACTTTACCCTGGGCATCAGGGAACACACCATTTTTCCGGAGCTGGAGATAGACCGCGTGGACAACCCCAAGGGGATGAACATCACCATTGTCACCACGGCGGCTTCAGATAAAGAAGGCAAGCAGCTTCTCGAACAACTGGGGATGCCTTTCAGAAAATGAACCGTCTTAAACTCGCCCGGATGCGCTTTTGCCGTGAAAATCGTATAAGGAGAACCTGCCTTGTCCCGTACATCCCTTGAAGTGAAAGCCGCGCGCAAGCCCAAGTTCAGTTCCCGCGGCTACAACAGGTGCCCGATTTGCGGCCGGCCGCGCGCGTACATGCGCAAATTCGGGCTTTGCCGCATTTGTTTCAGAAATATGTCGTTGCGCGGCGAGCTTCCCGGCGTGCGCAAATCAAGCTGGTAAGCGGATGTTCTCAAGGAGTGCTGCATGTTGACCGATCCCATTGCCGATATGCTGACGCGTATCCGCAACGCGCACCTGGCCCTGCACAAGGAAGTGCGTGTGCCGAACTCAAAGATGAAAAGTGCCCTTGCCGGCATCCTGAAGCAGGAAGGTTACGTCGATGAAGTCCGTGAGGAAGGCGGAAACATCGTCATAGCCCTCAAGCATTACGGGGGCAAGCCGGCCATCCGCGGCCTCAAACGGATAAGCAAGCCGGGCCGGCGCGTTTATGTCGGGTCCTCCGGGATTCCCAGGGTGCAGAACGGCCTCGGCATCTGCATCGTATCCACCTCGAAGGGAGTGCTTGACGGAGCAAGCGCCGCCGAACGGCGTGTCGGGGGCGAACTTTTGTGCGAAATATGGTAGGGATGCGAATATGTCGAGAATAGGAAAAATACCGGTTCCCCTGCCCAAAGGCGTGGAAGCCGCGCCGCAGGACGGCATCATCCGGGTCAAGGGTCCGAAAGGCAGCCTGGAAACCCCGCTGGACGAATATCTGAACTATGAATTCAGGGACGGCGAGGTGCTGATAACGCGCAAGGACGATTCACGTACGGCGCGCGCCCGGCACGGCCTGCGCCGCACCCTGCTCGCGAACTGCGTCGAAGGCGTGGACAAGGGGTTTTCCAAAACCCTGGAGGTCATCGGCGTGGGCTACAGGGTGGCGGTCAAGGGGCGGACGGTGGAACTGGCCCTGGGCTTTTCCCACCCCGTGCCGGTGGACCTGCCGCAGGGCATTGAGGCCAAGGCCGAAGGGCAGAAACTCACGCTTTACGGCATCGACAAGGAACAGGTCGGCGAACTTGCGGCGCGCATCCGGCGCCTGCGAAAGCCTGAACCGTACAAAGGCAAAGGCATCCGTTACGAGAACGAGGTGGTCCGCCGCAAGGTCGGAAAGTCCGGCAGCAAGAAATAGGCTGGTGAGCAAATGACTGTTGTTTCCAAAGAAACGGCGCGCAGAAAGCGCAAGGTGCGCATCCGCAAAAAAATTTCCGGAACGGCCGAGCGTCCGCGTCTTGTCGTTTTCCGCTCCAATCTCCATATCTACGCCCAGCTTGTGGACGACGGGCCGGGCAGGACGCTGGTCGCGGCGTCTACGCTGACCCTGCGCCGGAACGGCGTTGAGGACGCCCGCTGTACGCGGGCCGGAGGCGAACTGGTGGGCAGGGAGATTGCCCGCCTGGCCGGAGAAAAGAGTATTGCGCGGGTCATCTTCGACCGCAACGGTTACCTGTATCACGGGCGCATCAAGGCCGTGGCCGACGGCGCGCGCGCCGCCGGCCTGGAATTTTAATCCGGTAAGGCAGCACATGGAACAGAACGAAGGCGTAGTGGTCGAGAAGGTTGTTTCTCTCAACCGCGTTGCGAAGGTGGTCAAGGGCGGGCGCAGATTTTCCTTCTCCGCCCTGGTGGTGGTCGGCGACGGCAAAGGCGCAGTCGGCTTCGGTCTTGGCAAGGCCCAGGAAGTGCCGGAAGCGCTGCGCAAGGCCACTGAGCGGGCCAAAAAATCCATGATCCGGGTACCCCTTGTCGAAGGCACCCTGCCCTATGAAGTCCTCGGCGCCTACGGGGCCGGCCGGGTGCTGCTCAAACCCGCCTCGCGCGGCACGGGTATTATTGCGGGCGGGGCGGTACGCGCCGTGATGGAGGCCGTCGGCGTTTCCGACGTGCTGTCCAAGGCCATAGGCACCAACAACCCGCACAATGTGCTGCGGGCCACGGTGCAGGGACTGGCTTCCCTGCGCGGCGCCGGCGACGTCGGCGAAATGCGCGGGAAACAACTCATTACCCCGCGCAAGTAGGTGTTCGCCGTGCTCAAGGTCAGACTCATCCGCAGCGCTATCCGCGGTACGCCCAAGCAGCGTAAAATACTGGCCGCCCTCGGGTTGCGCCGCATGTACCAGGAAAAGGAACTCAAGGATGATGCCTCCGCACGCGGCATGATAGCAATGGTGCGGCATATGCTCAAGGTGGTGGAATAATGGACCTCCATGATCTGTACCCCTTTCCTGAGGAACGCAAGGCGCGCAAGCGGGTCGGGCGCGGTTCCGGCTCCGGCTGGGGTTGCACGTCGGGCAAGGGCAACAAGGGCCAGAACGCGCGCTCCGGCGGCGGGGTGCGGCCCGGTTTTGAAGGCGGGCAGATGCCGCTGCAACGCAGGCTGCCCAAGCGCGGCTTCAAGAATCATCCGTTCCGCAACCGCTACAGCGTGGTCAACCTGGCGCTCCTGGCCGCGCGCTTTGCAGGCGCAACGGCAATAAGTCTGGAAGACATCTATGCGCGCGGTCTGGCGGACGCCGGCAGCCCGGTCAAGGTGCTGGGCGACGGAGAACTTTCCGCGCCCCTGAACATTGAAGCGCACACCTTCAGCGCCTCGGCCCTGCGAAAGATTGATGCCGCGGGCGGAGTCGCAAGGGCGCTGGAGGAGAAAACGGAACGCAAGCCCGGCTTCAACAAATTCAAAGCCGCTTGCGCCGGGGCCGAAGGCTAGGCCGTGTCCGTCCGGGGCATTCAAAACATGGCGCACATGCCGGAGCTGTGGCGCAAGCTGGGCTGGACCTTCCTGCTCCTGCTCGCCTACCGCGTAGGCATTCACGTGCCCATGCCCGGAGTGAACACCGCAGCCATGGCCGCCTTTTTCGAGCAGGCGAGGGGCACGCTGTTCGGCGTGTTCGACATGTTTTCCGGCGGCGGTCTGCGCCATGTTTCCATCTTCACCCTCGGGGTCATGCCCTATATCTCGGCATCCATCATCATGCAGCTCATGCAGGTGCTGAGTCCCGACCTCAAGCGTATGGCCAAGGAGGAGGGGGCGGCGGGACGGAAAAAGATCACCCAGTACACGCGCTACGCCACCGTGCTGATCACCGTGATCCAGGGTCTCGGCCTGGCCTTTATGCTTGAAGGCATGCAAAGCCCGAACGGCGCGGCCATGGTGCCCGTCCCCGGTGCCGTGTTCCGCTTCGTGACCGTCATCACCGTGGCCGCGGGCACCGTTCTGCTCATGTGGATAGGCGAGCAGATGACGTCCAGAGGCATAGGCAACGGCATCTCGCTGATCATCTTCGCAGGCATCGTAGCCGGCATTCCCACGGCCCTGATCCAGACGTATTCGCTGGCCGGAGACGGCATCCCGTATATATTGCTGCCGATCGTCGGGGCGCTCATGCTCGCCGTCATGTTTGCCGTGGTTTTCGTGGAGCGCGCGCAGCGGCGCATTCCCGTGCATTACGCCAAGCGTCAGCAGGGCCGGCGCATGTACGGCGGTCAGAGTACGCATCTGCCTCTGCGCCTGAACACCGCCGGCGTGATCCCGCCCATCTTTGCCGGTTCCCTGCTCGTCTTCCCGGCCACCATCGCCGATCTGTCGCAGAACCCCATACTCCGGAATTTTTCCGGCTGGTTCTCGCCCTCGACGGTGTTGTACAATGTCCTGTATGTCGGGTTGATTATCTTTTTCTGCTATTTCTACACGGCGATTATTTTTGACCCCAAGGATATCGCGGAAAACCTTAAAAAACAGGGCGGCTTCGTCCCCGGCATCCGGCCCGGCGACAAAACCAGGGAGTACATCGACGGCGTATTGACGCGCATAACCTTGTGGGGCGCCCTGTACATCAGCCTCGTCTGCCTGCTGCCGCAGTTTTTGATGCAGTACCTGAACCTGCCCTTTTATTTCGGGGGCACCAGCGTACTCATCGTCGTCGGAGTGGCCATGGACTTTATGAGCCAGGTCAATTCGTACATGATTTCACGTCAATATGAAGGTCTGCTGGGCAAGGCCAAGATCAAGGGCCGGTATGGTCAGTGAAGAAGTTTCGCGGGATTTTTCTCAAGAATGACAATGAAATCGCCGTGATGCGCGAAGCGAACCGTATCGGGCGGAGCATACTGGATGCCGTATGCGCTGCCGTCAAGCCCGGCGTGTCCACCATGCGCTTTGAGGAAATAGCGCAGGATATGTGCCGGACCTGGAAAGTGCGTCCCGCCTTTCAGGGATATTGCGGGTATCCCTTTGCCCTGTGTTGTTCGGTCAATGAGGTCGTGGTACACGGTTTTCCCTCCCTGACGCGCAAACTTGCCGACGGGGATCTGATAAGCATTGATTTTGGGGTGGTTTTCGAGGATTTTTTCAGCGACTGCGCGCGGACGATCGGGGTCGGCGAGGTGTCCGGGGATATCGCGCGGCTGATCCGGGTTACGGAAGAATGCCTGGCGGCAGGCGTTGCCGAGGCCAAACCGGGCAATACGTTGCGCGACATCTGCGCGGCCGTGCAGAAACACGCTGAAGGGCACGGCTATGCCGTGATCCGGCGTTTCGTGGGCCACGGCGTAGGCAGGAGCCTGCACGAAAAACCGGAAATACCCAATTTTACTTCGCCCCTTTCCCTGCCCCTGCCCCTGAAAGCGGGCATGGTGCTGGCCATAGAGCCGATGCTGGCCATGGGCACCTGGGAAGTCGAGGTGTTGTCCGACAACTGGACAGCCGTGACCAAGGACCGCAAACCGGCGGCGCATTGCGAGCACAGTGTGGCCGTACTGCCGCACGGGCCGGAAATCCTGAGCCTGCCCGCCGCCTGAAGCCGGTTGCATGGAATTTTGGACTATTGCCGCGCATGTTGCGGCATGCAAGTGCTTGCGGGGATACCCCGGATTCACTTGACAAGCGGTCGCCGAAGGAGTATGACTTACGGTTCCGACCTGCGTCAACCGGCGCCGCCGAGGCGCCGATACCGGAGTATGCCGTGAAAGTAAGGCCTTCAGTCAAGAAAATGTGCCCCAAGTGCAAGATAATCCGGCGTTGCGGCATATTGCGCGTCATTTGCGAAAACCCCAGGCACAAGCAGCGTCAGGGCTAGGCGTTCGGGAGCACAGGATATGGCAAGAATCGCCGGAGTGGATTTGCCGCGCGGCAAGCGCGCCGATATAGCGCTCACCTATATTTACGGCATAGGACGGGCTTCCGCCTTGAAGATACTCGACCGCACCGGTGTGAACTGGGCGCGGGGCATCGACGATCTTTCAGCGGATGAAATCAACGAAATCCGCAAGGAGATCGAGCAGCACCACAAGGTGGAAGGCGATCTGCGCCGCGAGGTGGGGGCCGGCATCAAGCGCCTCATGGACATAGGCTGCTATCGCGGCCTGCGCCACAGAAAGGGCCTGCCCGCCAGAGGTCAGCGCACACATACCAACGCGCGCACCCGGAAGGGACCGCGGCGTGGCGCCGCGCCGAAGAAAAAATAGCCGGCGCAGGGCGGGCATACCCGCTGCCGCCTTGCAGGATTTATCCTGCGCAGCAAAACTACACCAACAGATACCCTGAGAGTCAGCCATGGCCAAAGCCAGACGCGCCGTCAAAAAGAAAGAAAAGAAGAATGTGCCTGTGGGGCTGGCCCATATCCAGGCCTCCTTCAACAATACGATAATCACCTTCACCGACACCAGGGGCAACGCGGTATCCTGGGGCAGCGCCGGGCAGGCGGGATTCAAGGGGTCGCGCAAGTCCACGCCCTTCGCCGCGCAGGTCGCGGCCGAACAGGCGGCCCGCAAGGCTCAGGAGCACGGCATGCGCACCGTCGGCATCTATGTGCTCGGTCCGGGGTCGGGCCGCGAGTCGGCCATGCGCGCCGTCAACAACGCCGGGTTCAAAGTGGCGTTCATCAGGGACGTGACTCCCATACCCCACAACGGCTGTCGTCCGCCCAAACGCCGGCGCGTGTAATGTCGAATGCGCCGCTCCGGGGCCGTTGCGCGTGTACGGCAGGGGCGACGCGGGACATTTCGTCGCGTTGCCGCGCGTCGTATTCCGGAAGGCGCGGCCGGCCCGCGACGGAAGCGCAGGCCGCGCGCCCGCGCGCGCTCACCGTTGTTGCGCGCAAACAGAACAAGGAGGAAGACCTTGGCCAAGTATAACGATTCCAAGTGTCGCCTGTGCCGCCGCGAAGGGGTCAAGCTGATGATCAAGGGCGACCGTTGCCATACGGAAAAATGCGCTTTCGACCGTCGGCCCTACGCGCCCGGGCAACACGGCAGGGCGCGCAAGAAAGTTTCCGACTATGCCCTGCAACTGCGCGAAAAGCAAAAAGTGCGCCGCATTTACGGGGTGCTGGAACGCCAGTTCCATACCTATTTCACCAAGGCGGACTCGGCCAAGGGCATTACCGGGCACAACCTGCTCATCAGCCTTGAACGCCGCCTGGACAACGTCGTGTACCGCCTGGGCTTTGCCTCCTCGCGCCAGCAGGCGCGGCAGCTCGTGCGCCACGGTCTGTTCACGCTCAACGGGCGCAAGGTGAACATCCCCTCCATCCTGGTAAGGTCCGGCGACGTGCTGGAAGTGCCGGAAAAAAAGCGCAAGACGGAAGCGTTGGCGCACGCGCCGCAGGCCATAGCGCGCAGAGGGCTGCCGGGCTGGCTCGAAATCGACGGCCCGGCTTTTCGCGGCACGGTCAAGGCCCTTCCACAGCGGGACGACATCCAGACCCCGATCAATGAAGACCTTATTGTCGAACTTTACTCCAAGTAAAGGCCGTATCCCGGCCGGCGGGGACGCATATGATTTTTAAACAGGGCGAGAGGATGATCAATTCGCGCAACTGGTCGGAGCTGGTCAAACCCGAGCAGGTAACGCGGACGGGAGACTCGTCGGATTCCATGTACGGGCGTTTCGTTTGCGAACCCCTGGAGCGCGGCTACGGCACCACCATAGGCAACGCGTTGCGGCGCGTTCTGCTTTCCTCCCTGCAGGGAGCCGCTTTTGTGGCCGTGAAAATCCGCGGGGTGCAGCATGAATTCACCACCATACCCGGCGTGCTGGAAGACGTTACGGACATCATCCTGAACATCAAACAGGTCCGCATGGCCATGGACACGGACGAAGCGCAGCGCGTCCTGCTCAAGGCCGCCAAAGTCGGGCCGGTAACCGCGGCGAACCTGGAATGCACGCACCACATTATTGTCCTCAATCCGGAACAGCACCTGTTCACCATTACCGATCCCGGGGAAGTGGAATTTGAACTGGAAGCCAGGATGGGCAAAGGGTATGTGCCCGCCGAAATGCACGAGGGCATCGGCGAGGAAATCGGCCTCATCGCCCTGGATGCCGGTTACGCGCCGGTGCGCAAGGTTTCCTACACCGTTGAGCAGGCCCGCGTCGGCCAGATGACCGACTACGACCGTCTTATCCTTGAAGTCTGGACAGACGGCTCGCTCAGTCCTGATGACGCTCTTGCTTACAGCGCCAAGATTTTGAAGGATCAACTCACGGTCTTCATCAATTTCGACGAGCGCATTTCCGGGGAACCACCGGACGACGGCTCCGGCGGCGGGGAACTGAACGAGAACCTGTTCAAGTCCATTGACGAACTCGAACTCTCCGTACGCGCCACCAATTGTCTGAAATCGGCCAATATCGTGCTGGTCGGGGAAATCGTCCAGCGCCACGAAAACGATATGCTCAAGACCAAGAACTTCGGCAAAAAATCTCTGGACGAAATCAAAAAGGTGCTGGCGGACATGGGCCTTGATTTCGACATGAAAGTGGACAATTTTGAGAAAAAATACCAGGAATGGCTAAGGAAACAGCAAAATGAGGCATAGAAAGTCCGGACGCAAGCTCGGCAGAAACCCTGCCCACCGCAAGGCTCTTCTCCGCAATCTGGCCAAGGCGCTGATCGTGAGCAGCCGCATCACCACTACTGAAGCCAAGGCCAAGGATCTGCGCGGCGTTGTGGAGCCGCTGATTACCCTGGCCCTGAAAAACGACCTGCATGCCCGCCGGCAGGCCTATCGGGTACTCGGCAATCACCGTCTGGTGCAGAGGCTCTTTGACGACTTCGGCCCTCTGTTCAGCGCGGGGGGCGGCGGATATACGCGCGTCGTCAAGCTGCCCTTGCCGCGCAAGGGCGATGCCGCGCCCCTGGCCATCATCGAATTCACGCGCAAGCCGGAGGTCATATCCCTCAGCGAGGGAAAAAAGCCCGTCCCCGCGGCGGAAGATGCCTCCGAATCCTGACGGCGCAGCGCCGCCGCATCCGTATGTCGTCCCGCAGCCGGGAGATAAAACGCTTCCGGATCCCGCCGGCCTTTGCCTTGCCCGCCAGGATTCCGATGAGGATTGGCGGAAGATGGAACTCGGTCGAGCCTATACCGTCCTGACCGCGGACGGCGAGGAAGCCGCCCGCGCGCAACTGTATCGCCTGCTGGCCCCGGAGTGCGAAGTTCTCACGGCAGCTTCCGTCGATGAGGCCCTGTCGCACTTTTCCGACGGCAGGCCGGATATTGTTCTGCTGGATGCGGACCTTGTCGGCGGCAAGTTCAGCGAGGTTCGGGCCCTGCTTCAGGACAGAGCCGGCGGCCGCGCCCTCCCCATCATCATCATGGCCGGGCCTGAGGCCGGCAACGCCGTAGAGCACTGCCTGCTGCACGGCGCGGCGGATTGCCTTGAAAAACCTTTGAGAAACGCCGTTGTCAAGGCGAGGGTCAAGACCCATATTCAAATTGCGCGACAGATGCGCCTGATTCAAAAACTCGGCTTTATCGACTCCCTCACGAATATTCCCAACCGGCGCAGCTTTGATGAGCATATGAACAAGGAATGGCGGCGCGCCGTCCGCGAAAAAAAGCCCATATCCTTTTTGATGATCGATCTTGACAACTTCAAGAGCTACAATGACACCCACGGGCACCTGCAAGGGGACGAGATGCTCAAGGCCGCCGCAAAAATCTTCGCCGATGCGGCCAGGCGGCCGGGCGATCTCGCCGCCCGGATCGGCGGCGAGGAATTCGGAATCATCCTTCCGGATACGGATATGCAGGGCGCCAGGAACATCGCCGAAAACATCCGCAAGGCCGCGGAGAGAGGGCGCGTCATTGTGCCCGGCTCAAAGCAGGCGCACGCCGTGACCGTCAGTATCGGCATTGCTTCCGGTACGCCTGCGGAAGGAGCCGTATTGCGGGAATTCATCGCCAAGGCGGACGCTTTCCTCTATGTCGCCAAGCGGGCGGGCAGAAACAGGGTGTGCCCCGGTATCCTTTGATCCCGCGCCGGCGCGTAGCGGACCCGCCGATACGCCGGCGGAATGAGTGCTGCCGAGTTGCAATCAATACAGTGTGCATGCGATGAAATATGCATCGTATTATACTGATACATTTAGGGAAACGCTGATTAAATGCGGAAAAGGCAAAAGACGTCAAAGATGGATTCTTCGCCTTCGCTTCGCTGCGGCTCAGAATGACCATGCTTTTGTCATTCTGAGCGCAGCGAAGAATCCATCCCCATGCCTTTCAAAAGAATAAAGCAGCGTTTCCTCAGCATATTTTTATAAAATAACTGCCTGTTGCCGCCGGCTTGGCATGAAGTCCGCCCGCGTCCCGATCCGGCGCGGCAACCGTCCGGCGGTTATCAAAACTTCCTTTACGGGAGAGCCTATGCGTTTATTCATCCACGTTACAGCGGGGTTGCTTATGACTGTATGCGCGGCTGTTTCGGCGGCGGCGCCGCCGCCGTCCCTGCCTGACGAGGCGCGTCCCGCGGCGCGTCCGGCGGAAGACGCCTCGGCCGCAAGCGCGCGTCCTCTGCGCCGCCTGGCCAACGGTCTGACGGTTCTGGTGCTGCCGGACCGGCGTTTCCCCCTGGTCTCCATGCGCCTTTATGTGCATGCCGGATCAGCCTACGAACAGCCCGAAGAGGCGGGCATCAGCCACATGCTGGAGCACATGGTTTTCAAGGGTACGGAAAAACGTCCGCGCGGACAGGCCGCGGCGGATGTCGAAAAAAGCGGCGGCTACCTCAACGCGGCCACCAGCTTCGACTATACCGTCTATATCACGGATATGACGCGCGAACACTGGAAAACAGGCCTGGACGTGCTCCGGGACATGGCCTTTCATCCCTCGCTGGACCCCGCGGAACTTGCGGCGGAAAAAGAAGTGGTCATTGCGGAACTCAAACGCGGCGAAGATGACCCCGGCCGGCGCCTGTTCCGCATGACGCAGCAGGAAGCCCTGCGCGGCACGCCCTACGAACAGCCGATTATCGGCTTCGAGTCGACGGTGCGCGCCCTGAGCGCGGAAAAAATACGCGCCTACATAGACAGGCTGTACCAACCCCAAGCCATGCTCCTGGTACTCTGCGGGGACGTGGACGCAGACGAGGCCTTTGCCGAGGCGGACAAGTTGTTCGGCGGACTGGGCAACAGCCGCGGCGTCACCCCGCCTGCGCCGGTTCGCGGAGCCGCGCCTCCGCCTTTCGGCATCACCCTGGAAGAAGGCCCCTGGAACAAGGTCTACCTCTCCCTGGCCCTGCCCGCGCCCGGCACGGGCGATGTCCGCTCTCCGCGCCTGGATGTGCTGGCCTACATCCTGGGCGGCGATGCCGGATCCCGTCTGCCCAGGCTGCTGAAATACGAAAAACGCCTTGCCGATGCGGTTTCGGTCTCTTCCTACAGTTTTGAACGTCTGGGGATGCTCTACCTTCACGCCGTTCTCGACGAGGACAAGCTGGAACGCTTCTGGAAAGAATTGTGCCGCGAACTGGCCGTGACCGGCAAAAACGGTTTTACCGACGCAGAACTGGCTCGGGCCGTGCTGAATCTTGAGGACGAACTCTACCGGTCACGGGAAACCTTGGGCGGATACGCCTCAAAGCTCGGCTATTTCACCTTTTTCGACCGGGGAGAGCAGGGCGAGGCCAACTATCTGCGCACCTTGCGCGAAACGACCCCGGCCATGCTGACCGAAGCCGCGCGCGAATTTCTGAACCCCGAGCTGCTGCGCGCGGCCCTGCTCATTCCTGAAAGCAACCCGGCCGGTAAACCCGAAAGCGGCGCATCAGGCAAAAACGCCGGAGAAATCTCCGCAGGACGCGTCGAAGCTTGGAAAACCCGCCTGGCTGCCGCCGTGAAAAGCGCCTGGCCGGCTCCGGCCGGGGCGGCGAAAAAAGGCGCCGCGGTTGAACAGCCGGACGCCGGCGCAACGGAAGTGCTGGATCTGGGCAAAGGACGCACCCTGGTGCTGCTTCCCGACCGAACCATGCCCTACGCGGCCGTCAACATGCTGTTCAGCGGCGGCGATGCCCTGCCGGACGAAAAGGACCAGGGGCTTGCGGCCTTCACCGCAGGTCTGCTGACTAAAGGCACCAAGCGTCTGAACGCCGTGGAAGTGGAAGATTTCCTGGCCGACCGGGCGGCGACTTTTTCCGCCTCAAGCGGACGGCGCAGCTTTTCCCTGCATCTGGAAAGCCCGGCCCGTTTTACGGAAGACATGTTCGGTCTGCTTTCGGAGACCCTGGTCACCCCGGCCATGAAGGAAGACGAGGCGGCGCGGGTGCGCGAAAACCAGATCGCCGCCGTCGTCATGCGTGAGGATATGCCCACGAGTCTGGCCTTTCGCCGCATGTTCCCGTTTTTTTTCAAAAAGCATCCCTACGGCCGGCTGCAGTTGGGTGAAAAGGAACGCATCGCGGCGTTCAAGGCCAGGGACGCAAGGGAATTCTGGCGTAAACAGACCCTGCGGCCCTGGACGCTGTCGGTCTGCGGCACCTTCGAGCGCGCGCAGATCATCGCCGCCGCGCAAAAGCTCCCCGTGCCTGCGGCCGAGGAACACAGCGTCCCGACCCCGGTCTGGGGCGCGGAAAAGACCCTCGTCCTGCGGTTGCCGGAGCGCAACCAGGCGCATTTGTTCATGGTTTTTCCAACTTCCGGGCGCGGAGCGGAAGACGAAGCCGGGCTGGATTTGCTGGAGAACATCCTGAGCGGGCAAAGCGGGCTGCTTTTCCGCGACCTGCGCGACGCGCAGGGTCTGGGGTACACGGTTACGGCCATGGGCTGGAAAGCGGAAAAAACCGGGGCGCTGATCTTTTACATCGGCACCGATCCGAAGACCCTGGAGCGTTGTCGAGAAGGCTTCCGCAAAATAGCTGCCGACCTGCGCGACAATCTTCTGCCCGAGGCCGAGATTGAACGCGGCAAAAACCTCACGGCCGGCGATTATTACCGGAGCCGGCAAAGTCTGGACGCCCGCGGGGCCGAGGCGGCGGCCCTGGTTTCCCTGCGACTGCCGCCCGATTATGCCCGCAGACTGGTGGAGCGGAGCGCAACCGTGACGGCTGAAGAGCTGCGCGAACTGGCCCGCCGATACCTTGACCCCGAACGAGCCTACCTTGTCGAGGTTCTGCCGTAAATGATCCGTGTGCGCCGTCTCTCCCACAGCTTCGGCGCCGACCCTGTGCTGAAGGATGTGAGCTTTTCCCTGGAAAAGGGCGACTTTGTTTTTCTGTCCGGACCGTCCGGAGCGGGCAAGACCACGCTGCTGCGCATCCTGTACGCGGCCCTGCCGCTGCAGGCGGGCGAGGTCACCGTCGCAGGCATCAACCTGAGCAGGCTTCCGGCCTCACGCGTCCCTCTGCTGCGCAGGCAGGTGGGCGTGGTCTTTCAGGATTTCAAAGTACTGCCCCGGCGCAGCGTGGAGCAGAACATCGCTCTTCCTCTGGAGATCCGCGGTCTGGCTCCCAAACACATTGCGCGCCGGGTCATGGCCGTCAGCCGCGCCCTGGGCCTGCAGGACCGCATCCGCCTCAAATGCGGCGAGCTTTCGGGGGGGGAACAGCAACGCGTGGCCATTGCCAGGGCCTTTGTGGTCAACCCCAAAGTGCTGCTGGCCGATGAACCGACGGGCAATTTGGACCGGGAACTTGCCTACCGGCTTATGGAACTTTTCAAGCAATTTCAGGCCTACGGGGCGACCGTGCTGTTTGCGACGCACAGCGAGGACCTCATGCGCCGGCATCCGGGCGCCTACTTCATGCGTCTGGAAAAAGGCCGGATCACGGCCGCCGATTGGCCCGGCGCCGGCGTCTTCACAGGCGGGGCAGAGCGCATCGCCGGCAGAGATGCCGGGGGTCGGACCGCCCGCCTGTACCCGGCCGGGCGGCCGGGCCGGGCCGGGCCGGCCTTTCCGGACGAGCGCCTGCCGCCGGACGGATCTTTGTCCGCGGACGAGCGCCTGCTTCCGGATCTCCCCCGGCAGCGACGATGAAGCGCATCATCCTGCGTCTCATAGGGCGGGGCATCGCCGACCTGGCCCTGGACCCGGCGGGCACGGTGGGGGCACTGTGCGCCGTCACCCTGACCTCGTTCCTGGCCGGGCTGTTTTTCATGCTCCTGACTACCCTGGACATCCGGCTCAGCACGGCGCGGGGCGAAAGCATCTTTCAAATATACTGGCGGGAAGGCGTGAATATGGAGCTGGTGCGCCGGCAATGGCAGGAATATGTGCATCTGCCCGGTTTTCGTTCCGTCAGAACCTATACCCCGGAGCAGGCACTGGAGGAACTCGGCCGGCGCATAGGGCGCGCCGGGGGCGAGCTGGACAAGTCCTTTCCTTTCCTGGCGGTCAACGCTCCGTTGCCCGCCACGGCGCTGGTGGCCCTGAGCCCGACCGGCCCCGACCCGGAACGGTGGTTTGAGGAAACCCTGACCTATTTCCGCACCCAGCACGGGGTGGCGCGCGTGACGGCCGCGCCGCTGCAGGACGAGTTCGCGCGGGCCTGGAAGCGGGTCGGCAACTATGTGCTGTGGCCCGCCGCGGTGTTGCTGTTGCTGGCGCAGGCGTTGAGCGTGGGCAATACCGTGCGTCTGGCGGTGCGCGCCAAGGAACACGAAATCGAAATCCTGCAGTTGGCCGGGGCCTGCAACTGGTATATACGCCTGCCCCTGGCGGCGGGAAGCGCGGCTCTGGGACTGGCCGGCGGGCTGTGTTCCCTGGCGCTGCTTCTGCTGCTTCAGGACCGGCTCGGCGAGGCGTTGAACTTCCCGCCTCTGTCCCTGCGGCTGCATTTTCCCTCGGCACGGATAGTCGCGGCCTTGCTGCTCACCCAGGCGCTTACCTCCGCCCTGGCCGGAATTCTGGCCGTCCGGAAGTGAGGCGCGAGCCGCGCTTGCCGTACGCTTCAGGATCGCCCATGCCTGCGGAGGGGAGCGTAGCCCGAGTTTAACAAAATTGAAGAAAAAATTAATAATTTCAGCATTTTGTATTTTTGTATGGCACAACAGTTTTTATAGCTTAATTAATTAAAATCGGTAAACCCCCGGCTCTGCCGGGGGACTCACAAAGTTTGACTTTTCCAGAAGGGACGGCGTCATTTGCATCATCGACTCCCGAGATTGCCCTTGAACAGTGGCGTAGGCACAACTTGGGACATTCCATCGCAAAAGGCATTTGCGCGACATCGGCGGGCAGCAACAGGGAATTACCGCCAGCCCGCAGATTGAGCTGTCTTCTGCCTTTTGTCTTTGCCGCTTTGAGCGGCTAATGCTATCTCAAGCCTCCGGCTTTGCCGGGGCTACATGACTTGTAAGCTGTGGAAAACAACATGCTGCGCTTTTCAAGCAGATTCAATGATTTCAGGCACTTTACCACGTGAGCGCTTACGCCCAAGCGATGCCTGATGCTCAGACAGTCAGCGCCTGCAAGAGCCTCAGTCAGGTGGAGAGGGCATTTCGTGCGATGAAAACGACCAGCCTTGAAATTCGTACCATCTACCATTGGCGTGCGCATCGTGTGCGCGGGCATGTCCTGTTGTGCATGCTCGCCTACTATGTCGAATGGCATATGCGCAAGCAGCTTGCGCCGTTACTGTACGATGAAACAGATCATGAAGCAGCGGCAGCCTTACG
>JAISMY010000044.1 GCA_031276485.1 Desulfovibrio sp.
CGGCGCCGCACTGCACATACGAAAGGCCATGCTGCCGCCGGCAGAAGCACAAAAGATATATCGTGCACTGGGCATAGTCGACAGGCCCGGAGGAATAAAAAAATATGTAAATTAAATAAGTTATAAAAAATGTTGTGCCATACAAAAATACAACATGCTAAAATTATTAATTTTTTCTTCAATTTTGTTAAACTCGGGTTAGGGCAATGGCCGCGCATCAAACCCTACTTGAACGATGCCCGCCTACGCCCTGACAACAACCTTGCGGAAAACGCCATACGCCCCTTTGTCATCGGCCGAAAAAATTGGCTGTTCTCCGGCTCGCCGGGCGGAGCAAGGGCAAGCGCCTGCCTGTACTCTCTCATCGAAACGGCCAAAGCCAACGGTTTGGAACCCTAACGCTTACTTGGTGAAACTCTTCACAGACCTTCCCTACGCCAAGAATGCCGATGACCTGCAACGCCTGCTCCCGTTTGCCGGAATACTCGATTCATCCTGAACTTCCTACTGCATGCATCTCCTCTACCATCCCCGCTATCAATCAAACAAATCATGTCTCGAGAAGATGCGGTTTGTTTGACGCTTACAATAATTGGGCCTACCTTGTTTCTGGTAGGGCAATTATGCCATAAATATATCTGTATGTCAACACTCTTGAAAATTCTCTTTGCGTAATCCGCGGAATTGCCGTAGAATCGCAAGCGTAGAGGATGCATGTCGACAGCGCAACTGAAATTGAAATCGAAATTTTTCCCCGTTTCCGTCCGTGACAAGGTAGCAGCCGTAGTCCGGCGACTGCATGACAAAAAGGGCGTGGACATCGTCGCCCTTGATCTGGTCAGAGAAAATACCCTGTACGATGCGGTCGTGATCTGCGGGGCGCGTTCCGTGCGCCACGGGCAGGGTATGGCTGATTACCTGCTGAATTCGGCCCCGGAAGACGGTCTCGAATACCTGCGCATGGAAGGGCACGCACTCGGGAGCTGGATTTTGCTGGATTTCAATGAGGTGGTCGTCCATATTTTCCAGGCGGAAAGCAGAGGTGCGATCCGGCTGGAAGACATGTGGCCCAAGGCTCCCGTATCGGCCGATACCGGGAAGGAGAAAGGGTGAGCGCCTTAACGCCGGCCTTGCTGCTGATTCTGGACGGATGGGGGCAGGCGCCGGCTGGGCCGGGAAACGCCATTCTCACGGCGGCGACCCCGCACCTTGACGCCCTGCTTGCGCGGCCCGCGCGCGCCGCCCTGCTCTGTTCGGGCCGCGCCGTTGGTCTGCCTGCGGGTTTCATGGGCAATTCGGAAGTCGGGCACATGAATATAGGCGCGGGGCGCGTTGTGTATCAAGAGATGACGCGCATCGACATGGCCCTTGAAGACGGGAGCTTCTTCAGCAACCCCGTACTCACTCGGACCTTGGACGCGGCCCGGCAAAGCGGGGGCAAAGTGCACCTGCTCGGGCTTCTGTCCGACGGCGGCGTACACAGCCACATAAACCACCTTTTCGCGCTGCTGCGGGCAGCGGACAAGGCGGGCGTCCGGGCGCGCGTGCACGCCTTTACGGACGGACGGGATACCGCACCCGACTCCGGCATCCGCTTTATGCGCATGCTGACGGAAAAACTCGGCACGATGGCCCGCGTTGCCTGCGTCTGCGGTCGCTACTATGCCATGGACCGCGACAAACGCTGGGAGCGCGTAAAAAAGGCGTGGGACGCCATAGCGCGCGGGAGCGCGCCCCGCTTCGCCGACCCTGTCAGCGCCGTGGAAGCGGCCTATGCCGCTGGAGAAACCGACGAATTCATCACCCCCCGGCTTATAGCAGAGGAAACTGGTGAAGCGGAATGCATCTGCGACGGCGATGCCGTATTTTTCTTCAACTTTCGCGCAGACCGGGCGCGACAGCTCGCGCAGTGCCTGTTTGACCCGGCGTTCGGGGAATTCGACCGGGGCCTCCTGCCGCTTCCTGCCGCTTTCAGCACCATGACCACCTACGAAGAAAGTTTCCCCATGCCTTCGGCTTTCCCGCGGCGCAATCCGGAGATGGGCCTGGGAGAAGTCGTGTCCCGGGCGGGAATGCGCCAACTGCGCATTGCCGAAACGGAAAAATACGCCCACGTTACCTACTTCTTCAACGGAGGCATCGAAGACCCGCTGCCGGGCGAAGACCGGCGTCTGATCAATTCGCCCCGCGAAGTGCCGACCTATGATTTGAAGCCCGAAATGAGCGTCCGCGAAGTGACGGACACCCTGATCCGGGAATGGGAATCGGGGATATACGATTTTGTGGTCTGCAATTTAGCCAACCTGGACATGGTCGGGCACACCGGCGTGATCCCGGCCGTCATCAAAGCCTGCGAAGCTGTGGACGAATGCGTGGGCCGGGTGTGCGCCGCGGTTGAAAAACGCGGGGGCAGGCTGTTCCTGACGGCGGACCACGGCAACGCGGAAGAAATGCTCACGCCGGAGGGGCGTCCGCAAACGGCGCACAGCAAAAACCCCGTTGCCCTCGTAATAACGGGAGCGTCTCCGCCCGCCCGCATTGCAAACGGCAAACTCGCGGATATCGCGCCCTCCATCCTGCGCCTCTGGGGCATGGAACAGCCGCCGGAGATGACCGGCAGCAGTCTTGCGGAGGGCTGAGATGTCCCGGCAGCAACCCGCGCCGGTCAAACCGTCCGGTATGGAACTCGTGTTTTTATATGTCTGCCCGTATTGTCGCCGGCAAATACCTGTGCCGGCTCCGCTTCAGCCTTCCATGGTTGCCTGCGACGTCTGCCGGCGTAATTTTCCCATCATGCCCGTGGACCGGCATTCGGTGCATTTCGTCCGGATCATGTTCGCGGACGGACCAGCGGCTGTGGACCCGGATTATCTGTGATTCGGATTCCCAAGCAAAATTGTTTCATACAATTTTTATTTCGGAAATGAAATGACTGCCTGAAAGGAGAGCCGTGCTTACGAACAGGGAACTAAGGCGGAAGCTGCGCGCGGGTACGCCGAGCATAGGTACTTGGCTGCAGATTCCCAGCCCGGAAATAGCTGAAATACTTGCCCGCACGGGCTATGAATGGGCGGCCGTGGATGCCGAGCACGGTGCCTTTACGCGCGCAATCCTGCCGGATATGTTCCGCGCCTTGGAACGCTGGGGGACTTTGCCCTTTGTCCGTGTCGAGACGGCAAAACCGGAACTGGTCAAGTACGCTCTGGATTCCGGGGCGGCGGGATTGATTTTTCCTATGATTGAAAGCCGCGCGCAACTCGACGAGGCTGTAAACTCCAGCCTGTACCCCGGCGGCGAGGAATTTCCCGGCGGCCGGCGCGGCGTCGGCTTCTGCCGCGCCAACGCTTACGGGCTGGATTTCGACGCCCATCTGGACCCGCGCGCTGGCTTCAGCCGCGAGCTGGTGCTTGTAGCCCAGATTGAGCACATCAACGCCGTCGCCGAACTGGACGGGATTTTTTCCCACCCGCGCTTGGATGCCTACATGGTAGGTCCTTACGACCTGTCGGCCTCCATGGGCCTGACCGCGCGCTTTGGTGAGCCGGAGTTCATAAAAACCCTTGAACACATAGAAGCCAAAGCCGTGCAGTACGGGGTAAGCCGGGGTTATCACATCGTACGCCCGGACGAATCCCTTCTGCGCGAAAAAATCCGCTCCGGCTACAATTTCCTCGCCTACGGCATGGACAGCCTTTTTCTCCAGGCGGGCGGAAAACTCCCGGCGCTGTAACAGCAACGGTTTTACGGCATTATCCGCATCAACATATTTGAGAGTGTTCACCTAAAGATATACGTTATTTGTGATTGCCATAGCCTGAAGATTTCAGGTTTCGTTAAAGCGCACCAAAGCCGAATGGACAAGTCGACCATGACCGGACTCTTGGAAACAATCTTTGTGCGGCGAGTAAACCGAGAGTATTTACTTTTAGATAGATTTATACCATACTTCTCTCATCAAATGTCACGCCCCGGAGGGAAGTATTCCTGTATGCAAAAATTGCAAGTCGGAATTGGTAGTAAAAAATGGCTTTGTACGGGGGAAGCAGCGTTTCCTTTGCAGGCTTGCGGGCTGAATTTTGTAGAGGGCGATGCCCGGACAAATGAGAAAACAGCGGCCAAAAAAGCCATGTGCGTCATCCTCTATTCCTTGGGCAAAGCATCTTTTAATATGCTTGCCCATATTTTTGACAGTTGGCCGTCCTTGGTTTATCGCTGGATTATGGAAGCTGGAGCCAAGCTTCCGGAAAGCAACGTATCTGGTGAAGTACGTCAAATGGAATTCGGTGAAATGTGGCATTTTATACGCCAAAAAAAAAGAAAACTTTGGGTTATCAAGGCCGTTGATCGCAGCACACGGAGAACTGTGGCCTGGGTTCTCGGCAATCGTGATACTTCAACCTTCATGCGATTATATCAGAAAGTAAAACATTTGAATAATTGCTTGTTTTATACAGATCAATGGGAAGTCTTCAAAAAGGTATTGCCGCCGGAGCGTCATATCATCGGCAAAGTGCATACCCGTT
>JAISMY010000066.1 GCA_031276485.1 Desulfovibrio sp.
GCAAAACATATCTATAGACATAGCTTCAAATGGTACGATATTTTCAGATGCGATATTAAATGGCTTGCAAAGTGGTAAATGCTCTTTGTGTACCAGCATTGATGCCGGTACACCTGAAACATACTTAAAGATAAAAAGGCAGGATTTATTTGAATGTGTATGGAGAAATCTAGAGATATATGCAAATTCAGGTACAGAAAAATTATCAGTTAAATATATTGTTACTGATGACAATAAAAGTAAAAGAGATATAGATGGATTTATACATAGGTTTGTAGCTTCATGTTTACATTGTCCTGTCATATTAGATGTTTCACATGCAAATACTGTTATATCTAATGAAATAATAGAAACTATAGCATCTTTTGCATTGAAATTACGCGCTCTTGGTTTTACAGTATACACAGGGTTACATGGTGCTGCAACACTTCCGTTGGAACGGCTGGTCGAGCGTGTAGAAACGCAAATTCGCATAATTAATATTGAAAATGAGCTAACAAATAGAGATAAAGAAATAGAACAAATGCATAAAATTATTAATTCAATATATAATTCCCGTTCATGGCGTTTGACAGCTCCTTTACGAGCTATTAATAAGGCACTTAAAAATTTTTGATTACATACTATGTTCAGCTACTTTCGAGCCGGCGCACAGGGAAAGGTCATTCTGAGCGAAGCGAAGAATCCATCTTTATGCCTTTAGAAGCCGGGAAGATATATTCTTCGCTTCGCTCAGAATGACGGATCGGGGTGTAGGCTCACTCATCTCTCCCTGAAATTGAACAGGTTTTCGCGATGTTCAGAACTCTTTGATTTCAAAAAGAATATCTGTTTTCAGATCGAGGAAGAGTGGCTGAACATGGTACGTAATCAGGTAAAAATTTGAATATAGTTTCTGCAATTTAGGATAAACATGAATATAAATTATTCTAAATTTTTTTATCGCGATACGGCAGCTTTTGCTTATGATAGCGCAAAAGTAATTATCGAAATTATCAAGAAAAATATATACTATGAAAGTGTTATAGATGTAGGTTGTGGATCAGGTGCATGGTTGAACTACATTGCACACACTTCACCGTCAGTGCGGTGGCATGGCCTTGACTTTGTCCCCTATGATGAAGACCTTTTTATTATCCCTCGAGAACACTATACACAGATAGATTTGAACAAAAATTTTAGCACGGCAACACCTGAATCGTACTACGATCTGGTGTTGTCCCTAGAAGTTGCGGAACATCTGCAACCTTCCACGGCGCGATCTTTCATCAGCAATCTCGTCAACCTTTCTAGACAAATTGTCTTTTCCGCAGCAGTGCCCTTTCAAGGCGGTACAGGGCACGTCAACGAACAGTGGCCTGAATATTGGGCTTCGCTTTTCCGTGAGCATAACTATTTCCCTGTTGATTGTTTTCGCCCTACTCTGTGGTCAAACGATAAAATATGCGGCTGGTACATTCAAAATATATTTCTATATATTGAAAAAAATCTTTTAGATGAATGTTTTCCTGAGTATAATCCATATTCAATATTTCCTATGAGTTGTATCCATCCATATTTATATTATTGGACACGACAAAGAAATTATCCAATAGCGCAGCATAGTTATGAACTCTATCTTAAAAAGTATTTCAACCAACGTAAATTATATGAAAATAATCTTCATCTTGAAGAAAATTGTAATGATATTTCTGAAATTGATACAGTAACACTATTGGAACTAACAACAGATCAACTAGCGCAATTACATTATGAACTTGACGCTGCAAAATCAAAACTAGCAGAACAAGATGTGCAACTGATAAATACTAATTCAAATATAATCCAGATTAAAAATGAACTTAATAAAATAAAAGCAGAACTATCAGAAAGGGATTTATTATTAAGTAAACTGAACGAAGATCTGAAAAAAGCAGATGAAGAATGCCTTCGTGTATATAATTCTAAATCTTGGAGGATGACTGCCCCCTTACGAGTCATTCGCAGTTTGATACGATAGAATACTTTATTTAATAATAATATAATATGTCTATATTTTTTGACATCAAAATTTTTGTCTGCCAGCATAAGCCTGGACCATATTTCCAGTCACATTGCATCTTACCTATTCATGCAGGTCGAGCTATTTCTTCAGTAGAATTAGGTTTGCCCGGTGACGATTCAGGCGACAATATATCCCTAAAAAACGCAGAATGGTGTGAATTAACTGTTCTATATTGGATGTGGAAAAACATCAAGGCAGATTACTATGGCCTTTTCCATTACCGACGTTATCTGAACTTTCGGGGCGGAGTCCGGAACGAATCGATATTGACGGATCTTGATCGTACATTTGTTAAGAAATATGGTTATGACGACACTACAATCAGATCCGTATGTGCGGACGCGGACATCCTGGTCCCTCCTGTATACGCGGTTCATCCGATTGGTTTGCCGTCTCAAATTATGACAGCGTATGATTTTTTTTGTCGAGATCACAACAAAAATGATTTGGATCAGATTATTGATCTAGTAAAAACGCGAACCTATCACATGTATCCGTCCCTATTGAGGAGTCTTTACAGTAATCGTGCCACATTTTGGAATATTTCGATCATGCGTGCAGAATTATTTCAAGAATATTGCTCTTGGATTTTTCCTCTTCTTGAAGATCTGGAAATGCGACTGGATATGAGCAACTATGATGCCTACCAAAAGCGTGTGTATGGATTTCTTGCCGAGCGATTGCTGAATGCCTTTGTAGACTATGCCTGTTTTGCGAAAGCTGCGCGTGTCAAGGAACTCGGTATATTATTCGGCCCGTTTGATCCCCCGGCTGGAGAAGTAAGCCTAGTTCAGGATAGTCTGAAAAAGCGATCTCTGGACGCGCCGCACCTTGTCAACGCATACATTCATGTAGTCTTTGCAATAGATGAGAACTATGCACAGCACTGCGCAGTCGCTATTTGTTCTATTCTAGACTATTTACATCCTGAACAGAAAATCCAATTTTATATCATACATTGCGGAGATTTGACTACAAATATCCAGCAAAGATTATCTGCGCTTGCCAATAACAGACTCAACATTGCTTTTGAATTTCCGATGGTCGATAAAAAATACTTCAACATTTTACCTCAAAATCGCAAGCATATTTCGACGGCGACATGGTATAGGCTTGCTTTGCATAAAATTATACCGCCATATGTAGACAAGGTAATTTATCTTGATGCAGATATAATTGTTACGGATTCGTTGGCCAAGCTGTGGGAAATTGAACTTGATGATTATTTTGTCGCCGGTGCGCCGGATGAGGGTGGCGTTGTGCAGAATAGGAGGCTAGGTTTGCCCGCTGTGCATGTATATATCAACGCCGGTGTCTGCATATTTAATATTAGAAAATTACGCTCTTTAGATGCGGATACATTATTTCTTGAGATATTATATAAAAATTTTAATAATATAACTCTACAAGATCAGGATGTTATTAACCTTGCATTTACAGATAAAATTTTAACGTTACCCTTATGCTGGAACGCAAACAGCAGGCTCTATACAGTCAATACATTAGATCATTTATACTCTCATGAAGAAGCAATTTATGCAGCTAATAATCCTTCAATCATACATTTTACAGATTGTTGTAAACCCTGGCAGGCAATATGTACGCATCCTCTCAAATATCTATATTTCTTATATCTAAAAAAGACGGAATGGGAATGGAATAGGAGAAAATATATTTGTGAATATATTTTTTCTTATACAACAAATGATATTTATGTAATTATGCTTATATTATATAAGCATTTTTATATCAAGAAAAAGTATTTGCGACCATTTTACAGCGCAGCAAAATTATTATTTTACACTATATTTAAACATAATAATAAATTACATATTACCTTAATCCGTAAAATATTAAAAAGATTATTATATTGATAGACCATTATATTCTTGCAAATTATCAATGAATATGAGAGTATTACGCAAAGAATGTTTTTATTTCAAAAATACCTTGTAGGGCAACGATTTCAAGGTGTATGAACATTCGCCGGTTAATGCCCTCAAAAATATTCTCAACTTCAGTGCAGATCACAGACAGTGCCGGCGCGGCATCGGGAGCGTGCCGGCGCAGGCGGATCATCGCATGAGGGACAGCTCCGGCGCGGTATCGGGAGTGAACCAGTGCAGGCGGATCATCCCGTGTTCCGCCGTGCTGTACAGGGGCGTCCCCAAGTCCCGCAAGGCATCGCGCACCGCGCGCGCAGGAAAACCCCAGACATTGCCGAACGCGCAGGAAACCAGCGCCGCGCGCGCGTTGACGGCCCGGTAAAAGCCTTCCGCATAGGCGCTTTTCGAGCCGTGATGGGGCAGAACCAGCACCTGCGCGGTCAGATCCGCTCCTTCCCGCATGAGTTTCTGCAGAACTTCGCTCCCGGCGTCGCCGCAGATGAGGGCCAGGGGCCTGCCCTCCCAGAGCAGGCGCAGCACCAGAGAAAGGTCGTTGGAGTTTCCCGCCGCGCCGGAGGAGGGATGCAGCACCTCAATGCGCAGACCTTCAACGGGTTCGTAGACGTCTCCGGCCCGCAGGGTTTCCATGCTTGAGTTTCCGCCCGCGCGCAGGGCATCCTGCATGCGCGCGGCAAGCAGGCCCTTGGGATTTTGCCCGTTGCCGAAAATCCGGCCCACGGAAAAATGCCGCACTATCCACGGCAGACCGCCGATATGATCCGCATCGGGGTGGCTGTTGACGACTGCGGTAAGGCGCGGCAGGGCATTGTCCGTGAGCAGGGGCGCGATGATGCGTCTGCCGGGGTCGAAAAATTCCGAGTGCGATCCTCCGCCGTCCACAAGAATGCGTCCCGCGCTTCCTGAAGACAGCCGGCGGCTACCCTCCGTAATCTTGACAACCGGCCGGGAGGTTGCGGCTCCCGTTCCGGAAGGCGCGCGGGGGCTTGCGTCCGCCGTTCCGGAAAATGAGCGGGAGTCCGCGTCCGCGTCTCGTCCGCTCAATCCGGGCAGGGAAGCCCATTCCAGCAGCACGGCCTGCCCCTGCCCGACGTCGAGCAGGCTCAGGGTCAGGCCGGGTGCGGGCCTGTTCAGGAACACAAAGGGCAGAACGAGACAGGCCAGAGCGCAGGCCGGGAGCATAATGTCCGCGCGTGACAAGCCCTTGCGCCTCTCATGCCGGGTTGCGTTCAAACTCGTTTGAATGCAGTCCGCCGCGCGGCCGGATACGGAGGCGGCCTCCCGGTTACGCTCCGGTTCATGCCCGCCCGGCTGTCCGCAGCCTTGTGCGTAAGTTTGTGCATAATCATGTGCGGAACTTTGTGAACAACTTTGTGAACAACTTTGTGCGTAACCGCGTGCATAACCGTGTGAACAACTTTGTGCATAACTTTGTCCGGCCTGCCGGCGGCGTTCCGCGGCGGATATGAGCAGGCGGGGCAGGCACAGGCAGAGCAGCCAGAAGGCGGCCATGCTCAGGCCGTGCGGGCGCGGCAGCAGCGGCGCCGGCATCAGTCCCGCGCCGTCCAGGTATTCCAGCAATGCCGCAAGCCCCTCGCAGGGCAGGGAGGCAAGGCGCAGCAGGGCCGTGCCGGCAGTGGTAAAATCCAGGCAGAGCGCCCCGAGCGCCGCAAAGGACAGGGGCAGAACCAGCCCCTGCAACAGCGGCAGCCAGAGCAGATTCAGCGGAAAGAGCAGCCCCGCGTTGCCGAAGGCGCGCAGGGTCAGCGGCATGAGTACGACCTGAATACACAGAGAATTGGCCGCCAGAACGAAAGCCCCCCGTTTCAGGCGCGTGAGCGGCGAGGGCGCCTGCAGGTCGCCGCAGGCGTTTCCACCGGGAAACAGGGTTTCAGACAGGCGCATGATGCCCGGCAGAGTCAGGGCGATGCAGGCCATGCACATGGCCGAAAGCTGCAGCGACAGATCGAACAGGGCAAAGGGATCCCAAAGCATGAGGACGAAAAGGGCCGCGCACAGGCTGTCCAAAAGCAGGCGCGGCCTGTGCAGGAAAGAACACAGGGCGGCGGCGCAGAGCATGCATGCCGCGCGTTGCAGCGAAACCGGGGCCTGACCGAGCCAGAGGTAGAGCAGGGCAAAGGGAAGCGCCGAGAGCAGGGTCAGCGTCGGACGGGGCAGACGCAGGTACAGGGACGGAAAACAGCGTCCCGCCGCGCGCGCGCAGGCCGCGCCCGCCAGTACGGCAAAGGCCAGGTGCATGCCCGACAGGGCCAGGCTGTGCGACAAGGCCGCCGCGGCAAACAGGTCCGCCAGACGGGGAGAAACAAGGGAACGGTCCCCGAAAATCAGGGCCGGGAGAAGCCCCGCGCCTGTAAGGACGCGCCCCGGCGTTGCCGGAGGCTCACCGGCGCCCTCCGGGAATGCCGCCTCTTGCCGTTCCTGCTCTTCCGCCCGGCGGGGCAGGGCGGCGTAAAAAAGAGAGCGCGCCTGTTCCCGCAGCATGGACAGGCGGAGGCGCAGGGAGACGGCGGGCGCGTCCAGGGACACAGCGGGCGGGCCGCGCAGTTCCCCGTGCGCCGAGCCGGCGACGGCGATGTTTTTGCCGCCGCCCCGGACGCTGAACCGGACGCCCTGCTCGCGCATGCGGCGCTCATAGTCCGCAAGTCCCGGATTGTGCAGGCCGCGCAGGGGCAGGAGGCGGCCGGTAAGTTCCAGCGTTTCGCCCGGCAGGGGAATGAAGGCGGGGCGGTTCCACAACCAGAGCGCTTTGCCTGTATAGATGCCGCCGGGAGCGCGGTCTTCCGACGGCGTTTGCGGGAAAGAAGCGGCGGGAGCAAGGCGGGAAAGGACAACCCGAACGCGGTCGCCGGGCAGCGGCGCGGAACTGTCGACAACAGCGCGGAGGCGAATCGGGTGCGGAGGCCGCAGTTCCCCCCGTGCGTCTTCGCGGAGCGCCGAAGCCTGCGCCGCCCATTGCGGGAGTTCCGGGGCGGCGGGCGCGCGCAGGCCGGCCCAGGCCAAGCCCGCGACAAAGACCGCCGCCGTCAGGCGCAGGCGCGATGCGTTCCGCGTGCGCGGCTGATCAAGCAGGATGACCGAAACCAGGGCAAGAAAACCGTAAGCCGGTTCCCGAAAAGCCAGTATGCCGGCAAGCCAGCACACGAGGCAGACTTCGGAGAACAGCAGAAATTGCAGGCGGGAAGGCGCCTGCCCCGGATATTCCCGGTTCGGCATCGACTTTTTCCGCGCCGCATCCTGTCGCAGAACGCTTGTGTTTACAGCGTCGCTCCTGTACTGTCCTGAGTTGTATACCTCAATTGTACCAAGGCTTGGGCCCGCCGTACAGAGCCTTGCCTCCAGGTGTCAGCATGCCGACATCGCTCAACAGCCTGCGCCGGCTTCTCGAAGAACACGCCCTCCGGCTTGTCGCCAAAAGCGAAAGACGCAACGTTCCTCCTTTAAGCGAGGAAGCCGATTTTCGGAAGATCGGCGAAAGGCAGGCGAATCCCGGTGACATGGAACACTGGGAGACGCATTTTAAAGGCGCGAACCTCCGGGGCCTGGTGTTGGTCAACGCCAAGCTGGCAGACGTGGACCTCGGGTGGACGAACCTCTCCGGGGTTTACTTCAACGGCGCCGACCTGAGGCGCAGCGACCTGACGGGGGCCGACCTGCGGGCGGCGCGCATGCGGGGCGTCAATCTCTCCGGCGCCAAGCTGACCTTTGCGCAACTCGGCGGTACGGACTTTACGGGGGCGGACCTCACCGGAATCGACTTTTCGCAGGTCGATATCCGCTTGTCGGACTTGACAGGCGCCAATCTGCGCGGCGCGAAATTCGACGGCGCCGACCTCGACGACGCCATGCTCTGCTGGGCCGATCTTTCCGGGGCAAGTTTCAGGAAGGCTACGTTGCGCCGCGCGCGTTTGATAGGCGCCGATCTCTCCGGCGCCGTTTTTCGGGAAGCGGACTTGACCGGGGCCGTACTCGGCGGCGCGCATACCGAAGGGGCCGATTTCCGGGACGCGCTGCCCGCGGGTCTGAAGTTTCCTTAGAGCATTTCAAATATGGGGGGGGTATTGGCCCGCGAATGTTTTTTGGGCATTAAACCGTTGCGCGACAGGGTTTTGGCGGAGAAATATCATTCATAAGGGAACCTCGAAAAACTCTTTTCCAGATGGAATTGAGCGTTGTAAATCCAGTATTCGTCAGGTCGGCATGCGACATAAATTTAGTTTTCAGAGATTCCCATAAGTCAACCCTCTCCATCTTTTTGCATCGGACGCCCGGACTCTTGCCTCCGCACCGAAAAAGCAAACCCCGCCGGGCGGCGGGGTTTGTCGTGACGGGGAGGGAGGCGAACAGCCTCCCTTTCGTATTGTGGGAATACCGCGGTTAGTACATACCGCCCATACCGCCGCCCATGCCTCCGCCCATACCGCCGCCCATACCCGCGGCGTCTTTCTTGGGCTCGGGTTTTTCGGCCACGGCGGCTTCGGTGGTGAGGAGCAGGGAGGCCACGGAGGCTGCATTCTGCAGGGCTATGCGCGCGACCTTTTTGGGGTCGATGACGCCGGCCTTGTTCAGGTCTCCGTATTCGCCGGTAGCGGCGTCGAAGCCGTAGCTGTCCTTGCCTTCACGCACTTTTTCCACGACGATGGAACCCTCATAGCCGGCGTTGACGGCAATCTGGCGCAGGGGTTCTTCAATGGCCCGGCGCACCAGCGCAACGGCGGCGGCTTCGTCGTCGTCGGCGGGTTTGACTTCGTCGAGGGATTTGGCAATGCGCAGGTAGGCGGTGCCGCCTCCGGGGACGATGCCTTCTTCAACGGCCGCGCGCGTGGCGTTCAGGGCGTCTTCCACGCGGTCTTTCTTTTCCTTCATTTCCGTCTCGGTAGCCGCGCCGACATGAATGACGGCCACGCCGCCCACGATCTTGGCCAGACGTTCCTGAAGCTTTTCACGGTCATAGTCGGACGTGGTTTCGTCAATCTGGACGCGGATCTGCTTGACGCGGGCCTTGATGTCCTCGGACTTGCCGGCGCCGTCCACGATGGTCGTGTTGTCCTTGTCGATGACCACGCGTTTGGCGGTGCCGAGGTCGGAAATAGAGAGATTTTCAAGTTTGATGCCCATTTCTTCGGACACTACCTGTCCACCGGTGAGGACCGCGATATCCTGAAGCATGGCCTTGCGGCGGTCGCCGAAGCCGGGGGCCTTGACGGACGCGACCTGCAGCGAGCCGCGCAGCTTGTTCAGCACCAGGGTGGCAAGAGCTTCGCCGTCGACGTCTTCGGCGATAATCAGCAACGGGCGGCTCATCTTGACGATTTGCTCCAGAACGGGGAGCATTTCCTTCATGCTGGAGATTTTTTTCTCGTTGATGAGGATGAGCGGCTCGTCCAGTTCGCAGATCATCTTGTCGGCATTGGTGACGAAGTAGGGGGAAAGGTAGCCGCGGTCGAACTGCATGCCTTCGACTACTTCCAGCGTGGTTTCCAGACCTTTGGCTTCCTCGACGGTGATGACGCCCTCTTTGCCGACTTTGCCCATAGCCTCGGCGATGATGTTGCCGATGGTGCTGTCCGCGTTGGCGGAAATGGTGCCGACCTGGGCGATTTCTTTCTGATCGCGGGTAGGCTTGGCAACGGCGTCGAGTTCGGTGACCAGACGGGCAACGGCCTTGTCGATGCCGCGTTTGATGGACATGGGATTGCGGCCGGCGGCGACCAGTTTCACGCCGTCCTTATAGATGGCCTGGGCCAGAATGGTGGCCGTGGTGGTGCCGTCGCCGGCGATGTCGCTGGTTTTGGAAGCGACTTCCTTGACCATCTGGGCGCCCATGTTTTCAAACTTGTCTTCCAGCTCTATTTCTTTGGCAACGGTCACGCCGTCCTTGGTGATGACCGGGGAGCCGTAGGATTTTTCGATTACCACGTTGCGGCCCTTGGGTCCGAGGGTAACCTTGACCGCATTGGCCAGAGTGTCCACGCCGCGGGAGAGGCGTTCGCGGGCTTTGGAATCAAACAGAATTTCTTTGGCAGGCATGTGTCATACTCCTGAAATTGATGTTGCTTGTTGGATGGGGATATCAGCCTATGATTGCGAGGATGTCGTCTTCACGCATAACCAGATGATCCACGCCGTCCAGCTTGATTTCGGTGCCCGCGTATTTGTTGAACAGCACCAGATCGCCTTTCTTTACGGTCATGGCAATGGTCTTGCCGTCTTCAGCGGTTTTGCCGGGTCCCACGGCAATCACTTCGCCCTTGGAGGGTTTTTCTTTGGCGGTATCGGGAATAAACAGTCCGCCTGCCGTCTTTTCTTCGCTTTCGAGGCGTTTGACCAGTACACGGTCGTTAAGGGGCGTCAGCTTCATGATGCATAAACCTCCACAATTTGTTTTTGTAAGTATACCTATGGGTTCGGAGCAGCCTGAGGGCGAGGGTACGCGTTTTCCTGCCGCGTCCGCCGGCGGGTCGCCCCGTTACGAACGTGCTTAGTATAAGGCGCGAAACGAACTTGAAAAGAGGGAGAGGAAATTTTTTTTGCATATTTTTTCAAGAGCATTGAAAATCAGTGAGTTATGGAATAACTTTTTCTCCGGCGCCTGACTTCGCCCGCCGTCCGTTCCGTGACATTCCGCAAACGGCATGACATTATACTGATTGCGGAAAACGGGATGGGCGGCGGACCTGCGCTCCGGCCTGCAGCGGTTTTCCGCACATCGAACAAGGTCGTCCAATGCGTGAAAAAAAAATATGGGCTTCCCTGCATCCGTTTTTCGAAGGTGGGAGCATGCTCGGGCGACGGGAGGCGAACCGTCGTTTCCTCACGGCCCTACTGGAAAACGACCCTTTCGACGCCTACCATTTCTTTCTGTCGCACCCCGACGTGCGTACCGCGCTGGAAGACGAACTGCGCGCGCTCTTTCCCGACCTCCTGCGCGAAGACCGCATCAGCCTGCGTCTGCACGCCGAATTTCCCGCCGCTTTGGGGGAACACGGCTACCACTGCCTGCACCTCTCCGATCCCTTTTCCTGCTTCACCGAAGCGATGTGCCTGCGCAATGTGTTCAGCCGGCGCATTTTTCCCATAACCGCGCCGACGCATTCTTTGAGTTACGCCGAGTTCGGCGGGGAATTTCTGAAACATCTCTGGGGCGGAGTCACGGCGCGCGACGCCGTCGCGGCCACCTCGACGGCGGGGGCGGAAGTGGTGCGCGCCTATTACGCCCGCCTGCGCGACGCCTACGCGCTTGACGAGGAACGCTTCGCCGCACCCTCCGTCCGCTGCGTCCCTCTGGGCGTGGACCCGTCCCTCATGCCCGCGCCCGACGAAAAGCGACAGCTCGGCGCGGCATGCCGCAGCCGCTTGGGCCTGGGCGACAAACTCGTGTTCCTCGTCTTCGCCCGTATCGCCTACCAGTCGAAAATGGATTTGCTGCCGGTCCTGCGCGCCTGGAAACGGGCCGAAGAATACGGCATGCCGCGCGGCCGTTGCGCTCTTGTCCTGGCCGGATGGGTGGAGGACGGCGATACCTTCGACAAGGATATCGCCGGGTTCGCGGCCAACATGGGCATCGGCTGCCTTACGGTGCCGAGGCCGGACAACGCCGGGCGCAAAGCGCTCTACGCCGCGGCGGACGTCTTTCTCTCCCCTTCGGACAACCTGCAGGAAACCTTCGGGCTTACCCTGCTGGAAGCGGCGGCGTCTTGCCTGCCGGTCATCGCCTCGGACTTTGACGGTTACCGGGATCTGGTGAGCGACGGCGAAAGCGGCATCCTTGTGCCGATCGTCGGCCCGGCCCGGACGCCCCGCACGGACGCGCTCGCGCGCATCGTCCCGGCCGCCGCCTACCACCTTATGTCGGCGCAACAAAGCGCGGTGGACGTGGAAGCGCTGGGCCGGGCCATACATCTGCTGGCCGGGGACGAAACCCTGCGCCGGCGCATGGGCGAAACCGGCCGGCAACAGGTCCTCGCCGGCCGGACCTGGCGACACGTCGTCCGCAACATGCTCGATCTATGGGCCGAACTGAACGAAACACCCTGCCCCCTGCCGGAAAATCCCGGCGAACGTCGCCGCTGCGCGCTGGTTCACCCTTCCTGCCCTCCCCACACGGACATCTTCAGCGGCTACTACACCCTGCGCGCCGACGATCCGGACCTCGCCGGCAAAAAACTGGTCTGGAGCAAGGCGGGTAAAGCCGTATACCACGGCAGGGATTTCCCGGTCGTCTACCGCCCTGTGGAAGAACACGTCGATCCGGAAACCCTGCGCAAACTGCTGTTCACCGCCAGAAAACCTACCGCCTGGGCCGAACTTGCCGCGCTGTGCGCGGCACAGACGAAAGGTCCGGGGCCTTCGGACGGGGAGTTTATGCTTCTCTGGGCGCTGAAACACGACTTTCTGGAATTCGCGGCGTCCCCGCCGGGAGCCTCGGGACAACCGGCCGGCCTTGCGCCTGCCCGAGCCGATTGGGGACAGGGGCAAAACCGGGCAAACGAGTGCAGACCTGAAAAATGAGGGTCAAGGGGCATGTATGGGTCTACGGTTTTGGACCACAGTCAAGTAAAAAGTTCCGGAATGTTGAGAGCAGATCCGCCTGACGAGGCCCCTTGCCGGCCTGCGACCCTGCCCAGGGTAAAATCATTCTCTTCCCGCAGGCAGACGTGCGCTTTCGTCAAGCCCAAAGCGGCGTAACGCTCTTTCAGTTCGCCGCCGTGTCCCCAGAATTCCCCCTGCAGCGCCGCGGGTACGCCGAGCCGGTATTCCGGCGCGCCGGGGCGGCCGGCGTCCGGGGCAAGCCTGCCCAACATCTCCCGGACATAGTTATATAACGCGAGGGCGCGCACCCGGTTGCCCAGGGCAGGGTGTCGCGGTCCGGCGATAAAGCGCCCTGCGGATCCCGCTTCTTCGGCGACCCCGATACGAATAACGGGAATTCCCGCACTCCTGAACACAGTCAGCGCCCAGGCCAAAAACTCCGTCGTCGTTTCCTCGTCCCAGGGCGTGTAGCGGCCTGCGCGCCACATTTGCGCAAGTTCCGTGCCTTCCGGCACCAGGCAGGGATAAAGGCGCGCGCAGTCCGGGGCGGAACTCAGGGCCAGGTGTACGTCGCGCCGCGCGCCGGCCGCATCCAGACCCGGCATTCCCGGCATAAGCTGTATGCCGAGCGCAAACCCCGCCTCTTTGACGGCCGCGCAGGCGTTCAGCGCCGCCGCGCCGCTGTATCCGCGCCCGGCGCTTTCCAGCGCCCGGTCCTGAAAACTCTGCACGCCGAGTTCCACAAGAGAAATGCCGGCCGCCCGCATGGCGGCGAGCCGCGTTCCGTCCAGCTTGTCCGGGCGGGTGGAGCAACGCGCGGCGGAGATCCGGCCGAGGTCCAGTTGGGCGCGTACAAAGTCCAGACACGCCCTGAACTCGCCGTCGGCAAGCGCCGTGAACGTCCCTCCGTAAAAGGCGATTTCCGGCGCCGGGCGCGGGACTGTTTCGGCATCCGGCCCCCGGACGGCCGCTTCGTCGTCCCGTCCCTGCGCGCGCCCGCCGGCGTCCGCCCGCCGCCGGCGTCCGCCGCGTCCCGGCCTGTCCGTGCCGCGCGCGTCTGCGGCCGCGGCGTCAATCCACCTTGCCGCCTGCTCCAGAGCCGGGGCCGCGGGACGTTCCTCCTGACCACTCTGCAGGCGCTGGTCGCAAAAGATACAGCGCCGGGCGCATCCTGAAAAAGGCAAAAAAATCGGGATAATATACCTTGACTTTGGCGCCGCCGGATACGGGGAGGGAAAAACGACGCTCCACAAAATTCTTTTCACGCGCCGACACCTACTTGATTTTTTTGCCTTTCATGGTGTACATCCAAAACGCCTCACAGGAACGACAGTTACACGCAAAAAACCGGAGTACGCATGCCCGCCCGCCCTCTGGACAAGGATTGTATTTTCTGCAAAATTGTTTCCGGCGCCGTGGAATCGGCCTGCGTCTATGAAGACGAGGACATGTACGCCTTTCTGGACATTAACCCGCTGGCCCGCGGCCACACCCTGCTTGTTCCCAAGGGACATTATCCGACTTTGCTTGATTTTCCGCCGGAATACGGCCTGCCCCTGGCGGGAGCCATGCGCCGCATAGCGGACGCGCTGATGCGGGAAACCGGCTGCGGCGGATTCAACTGTATCTCCAACAACTTCGGCGCTGCCGGGCAGGTGGTGTTCCACTCCCACTGGCACATCGTGCCGCGCTTCGACGAGGACGGGCTGCTTGCCGTCCGTCCCGGCAAGTATAAAGACAACGAAGAAATGCGACAACTGGCAAAGTCCGTCAGGGCGCACGCCCTTTGAGCCTTCCGGAGGAGAGTATGAGCGAAAAGACACTGACCAAGGCGGACATCGTCGACAGCATCTATAATAAGACGAACAAGAACCGCAATGAAGTCAAAAAACTGGTGGAAGCGTTGCTGCGCCTGAGCAAGCAGGCTATCAAAAAGGACCATGCCCTGCTCGTCAGCGGCCTGGGCAAGTTTGAAGCCTACGACAAAAAGGCGCGGAAAGGGCGCAACCCGCAAACCGACGACTCCATCATCCTGCCCCCGCGCAGGGTCGTCGTGTTCCGGCTCTCCCGCAAACTGAGAGCCGAGTTGAACGACAACGCCTGATTCGGACGCGGCGTTTCATTGCCGTGCGGTGCTGCCGCCGTGGAATACATGTATGAAGTTGAGCGGGCCGGCTGTTTTGAGATCTGCGCCCGGGACGGGACGGCGCGCGCCGGGCTTCTGCACACGCCCCACGGCATAGTCGAAACCCCGGTGTTCATGCCCGTGGGCACCGCGGGCAGCGTCAAAGCCTTGGCGCCCGATGATCTGCACAGCCTGAAGGCCGGGATCATTCTCGGCAACACCTACCACCTTCACCTGCGGCCCGGCGGCGAACTCATCGCCCGACGCGGCGGTCTGCACGCCTTCAGCGCCTGGGACAAGGCAATTTTAACGGACAGCGGAGGCTTTCAGGCCTTCAGCCTTGCGGCGCTCAGGCGGATCGGCGAAGACGGCGTGACCTTCCGTTCCCATCTGGACGGCTCGAAACACCTGTTTACCCCGGAAAAAGTCATGTGCATACAGGCCGATCTGGGCTCGGACGTCATGACGGCGCTGGACGAGTGCCTGCCTTACGGCGCAGCGCGCGGCGTCACCAGCGCGTCCGTCGGACGCACGACGCGCTGGGCCGTGCGCTGCCTGGAGGCCGCTCCGCGTGAACGACGGGAAGGACGCCTGCTTTTCGCCGTCACCCAGGGCGGATTTTTCCCCGACCTGCGCGCCGCATCGGTGGAGCAGCTCTGCGCGCGCGACTTTGACGGCTTTGCCCTGGGCGGCCTGTCCGTGGGCGAAAGCCGGGCCGAAATGTATGATCTTGTGCAGTTCACCGCACCTTTGCTGCCGGAAGACAAGCCGCGTTACCTCATGGGCGTCGGCACGCCGCAGGACATCGTGACCGGCATCGCGGCCGGCCTGGACATGTTCGACTGCGTGCTGCCGACGCGCAATGCGCGCAACGGCACCCTCTTCACCTCCGAAGGGAAGATCAACATCAAACGCCGCGCGTTCGCCGAGGATGACGGTCCCCTGGACCCCGACTGCTCCTGCTACACCTGCCGCACCTTCTCCAGAGCATACCTGCGCCACCTGTTCAAGGCCGGGGAAATACTGTCTTTCCGCTTGAATTCCCTGCACAACCTGGCTTATTACCTGAATCTGGCGCGCGGCGCGCGCGAGGCGATACTGCAAGGCCGTTTCGCGGCTTTCCGGGCGCGTATTGCCGAAATTTACAGTCGGGACGCTTCCGGGAGCGCATAATCAGCAAAGGAATTTTTGGGAACCTCTAAAAACTCTTTTCCAGACGGAATTGTGCGTTGTAAATCTAGTCTTCGTCAGGTCGGCATGTGACATAAATTTAGTTTTTAGAGGTTCCCTTTTGATAAAGGCAACTTTGATGAAAAAAGTTTTCCTTATTCTGTCGCTGTTGCTGTGCGGCATCAGGCCCGCCGCGGGCGCGGACGGCCCCCTCTCCGCTGCGGAAACGGCGCAAAAAGGGATTGACGCCTGTGATTCCGACCTCTTCAGCAAAGGCGTGGACATGGACAGGGTCGCATTGCGGGCCGTGCAGGATATTCTCAAGGAAGACGTCCTGAGCGGACAGGCGGAAAAAAAGGCCGGAGGCGCAGCGGGACTTCTCGCTTCCCTGGGCGCCGCGAGTCCGGAGCAGGCAGCGCTTATTGCCCGCCTTCTGGCTTCGGAACTGCGCGGGTTTGCCGTGTCCGGCATCAATTCCTGCCTGTTTGCGGGCAAGGAAGGCGCGCAATCCCCGCGCTCCGGCGGCATGCTCGCCGCGGCGCTGGACAGGCTTCCCTCCGGAAGGAGAGAAATCAGGGCCGGCAAAATTTTGCGCCTGGACAAGGGCAAGGCCCGGATCAGCGCGGAGTTCGTTGATCCCCGCGCGGGGGCTTTCCCTCTTGTCCTGGGCGTGGAACGGCAAAACGGCGCATGGCGCATAGTGGAGATCGACAATGTCCCGGAACTTCTGGAACAGGCGGCGGGACACGGGCACTGACGCCGGGCCTGCGCGGAGACGGACACGCCCGCTTCCGCTCCCGCTTCAGGTAATGCGCAAGGTTTTATTTTTATGCCTCCGGCGGCCGGGGCTCCGCCCCGGACCCGGCAGGAGGAATGATTCCCCCTGCACCCCTCGGCAAAGCTTCCTCTACGGTTTGCGCCCCCGGCCTGAAGACCGCCGCCTTGCCGGTTGGGCGCTGCGGCTGATATTGCTGTGTTGCGCGCTGCCGGCCGTCCTTCCGTCTCCGGACGCGGTTCGCGCGGCGGACGCTCCGCCCGTCGCGTTCTGCCCGTCGGGCACCGTGACCCTCATCCTGCCGGACGGAGCGCAAAGCCCGGTCTACGGTCTGTACGAAGCGACGGCAAAGGCCTTCAGGGAGGAGCTTTTTCTGGACCTGAAGCCGGAGATCCGGGCCGGGCGCGGCGGCGGCCGGGCCCTGAACAGGTTGCTGGAAGAAAAGGCCGACGGCTGTTTTTTAGGCGTACTGCAGTTTCCGTCCTTTGTCTTTCAGGCGAACCTGCGGGACAGGCTTTACGACGACGCCGCCATTGCGCCGGCGGCCGTGGCGGCCTCCGTGCCCAACGCCCTATGGGTTGCGGAATCCGGTCCCCTGCGCACTCTGGACGACTTCGTCGCCGCGGCGCGGGCGGAGGCGGGCAAGGGCGAAACGCGCCTTGTCGTTGCGGGAGCCGGAAGCTATACGGACCAGCACCTGGCTACGCTGCAGCTTGAACGGGCTGCCGGCATCAGCCTGAGCTACCTGCCCCTTCTCGGAGCTGCGGAAAGCGCGGAAGCCGCGCGCACGGGGAAGGCCGCGGCCTGCTGGGGCTATGCCGTTCCCGCGGCGCTGATGCCCGGTCTGCGTCCCCTGGCCGTCGCCGCCGCGCGGCGCAGCCGTCTCCGGCCGGATACGCCGACCTTTCAGGAAACGGGCCGGAATGTACTCAATGAAGCATGGTTCGGGCTGGGCATTCGGGCCTCGGCTCCGGAAAGCGTGCGCGCCAGATGCGTGGAAAGCCTCGCGCCGGTTATGCGCAACGCAACCCTGCGGGCTGACCTGACGGCGCTGGGGTTTACGCCGGCGGCAGACGCCCCGGATACCGCCGGGGCGCGCCGTTTGATCGAACGCCTGCGGGAGGAGGCGTTGCGCCTGTCGGCCGACTATTCTCTGATTCCCAGGCAGGAGCGCCGGACCGGACGCCTCGGGTCCGCCGCGCCGTGAACGGAGAGCGTCCGTTCCCGCTGCTCTGCATAACCGGGGCCACGGGCACGGGCAAAAGCGGCGTCGCCCTGTTCCTGGCCGGGGTATTTCCCATCGGCGTCATCAATGCCGACTCCCGCCAGGTATACGCGGATTTCCCTCTGATTACCGCCCAGCCTGGGCATGCGGAACGCGGGATCTGCCCGCATCGTTTGTACGGCTTTCTGCCGACGGCGGAAAAACTCGGGGCCGGAGCCTACGCGCGGCGGGCCGTGACCTGCGTGCGCGAGGAACGGGCCGCGGGCAGACTGCCCGCCCTGGTCGGCGGGACGGGACTGTACTTCCGCGCCCTGCTCGAAGGCATAGCCCCCATTCCGGAAATCCCGGCGGAACTTTCCTCGCGCATGGAGGAGCGTTGCCGGAGCGAAGGCAGCCCCGCGCTCCATGCCCTGCTTGCGGGCCGAGACCCGGACTATGCGCGCAAAATTCACCCTAACGACCGGCAGCGCATCTGCCGCGCCCTGGCGGTCCTTGAACACACGGGCAGGAAAGTATCGTGGTGGCACGCCCGGCCGTTGCCGCCCAGGCCGTTCAGGACGCTGAAAATCGGCGTCGCCCTGCCTATGCCGGAACTGGAAGAACGTCTGGAGCGGCGTATCGACGCCATGCTTGCCGGAGGCGCGCTGCGGGAAGCCCGCGCCGCCTTTGCGCGCTGTCCCGACCCGCTGGCCCCCGGCTGGTCGGGCATCGGGTGCGCGGAACTGTTCCGTCTGCTTGCCGGGGAGCTGACTCCGGAGCAATGCCGCGCCCTGTGGCGCAAAAATACCCGTGCTTACGCGAAACGCCAGAACACCTGGTTCAGGGCGGACCGCGAAATCAAATTTTTTCGCCCTGAAGAGCTGGACGGAATTGCGGAGTGCGTTGCCGCCTTCCTGCAGTAAACGCGGCACGCGCGCAACCGGCGTGATCCCAAGTTGGCGGCAACAGGCGGTTATTTTATAAAAATCCGCTGAATTTATCAGTATGATACGATGGATATTTCATCGAATTTACACGGTATTGAATGCAAGACGCCGAAGTTTTTGAAAAACAGTCAAGTCCTGATTTTTCAAAAACTTGCGGGCAGCGGCTTCGCCTCCGTCATACCAAATTTGCTTTCTGCAGAAAGCAAATTGGTACCTGATTACGTACTATTCTCCGCCAATTTCAGGAGTCTGTAAGGCATGGGCGGAGTTCTGAGGGCGACATAGGCCAAGCGAGTAAAAAGATCCGGCAAATGGAACCTTCGATTGAAACGG
>JAISMY010000063.1 GCA_031276485.1 Desulfovibrio sp.
CTGGCACAACATTTGAGCTTTTTGAAGTACATACATTGAAATAATTAACTTTTTTCTTTAAAAATCGCCGAAAAAACTTGATTTCGGGTTCTTTCTTGCAGGATTTTGTTAAAGACAGGCTAGTGCCAAGCCTCACTGACTTGCTGCTCCCGAAAGTGCGAAAAACTCTGGACACTACCATTAGAATTGCTGCTCCCTGAGCGGATATCAGTAAGATATTGAGGAAAACGCTGATTAATGCAGGAAAGGCAAAATACACGAAGCCGGCTTCTTCATCTGACGGAGAATGCTCGGCCTTTCGCTCTGCTCAGGTCGAGGCTCAGAATGACCACGCTATTGTCATTCTGAGCATTGCTCCGAATCCATCTTGAAGGTTTTTCAAAATAATAAATCGGCGTATCCCGAAAAATCCTACAGTTGAGCCTGGGATTTAACCGGTTATTATTGCAGGCGCCCCGGTTGAAAACGTGTTTCAGCATTGCTGCGGATGCCGGTTGCGGTTTTTCCCCTCCTTTGCCCCGTCTTTCCGGGAAAACCACCTGCGACACTCGTAAGGCAAAAGAATGAGCCTCTGCGGCCCTACAAGGCCCTGTGCTTCCAAAAATTTCATTTTTGACCGTGCGTTCCCGTACCATGAACCTTTCAGTTCAATCCAGACGCTGCGCCTGGGAAACCAAAAATCCGGAATAAGCTGCCTCTCGGCATCAATGCTGATGGCCTGGTGTTCGTAAAAAACGGGTTCACTCCAATGTTGCACGACGAATTCGGCAAATTCTTTTTCAAAATGGGAGCGGAAATATTTTCTCAGCTTGCCGGAGTACACCTGAAAAGGAAAACCCGGATTGCCCGCTGCACGCGGATCGTCAGCAGCCGCGTTCAATTCGGGAATCCCGCGCATATCCTTGACATGCCTGCGCAGGCACCGTTCCGAACAAAACAGCAAGGTATCGGGTCCGGCCGACAACCTGGGTGTATAGGCCAATTTGCGGCCGCAAACAAAGCATGTCATGGGATGAATACAGAGGATGCGCAACGGCGCGATTTTCCTTGCGCAAAGTCTAAATAAAATATAGAATCCGGCATGGCCTCGTGTTTATTCACCCCGCGCCTGCGCGGATTCATGCGTTGCGCAGCCGTACTGTTCGTGCTGCTGCCCTGTTGCCTTGCAACGCCCGCGGATACGGCAGCGGCGCAGAAAGGTGGAGTCAAGGCAGGTCTGCGCAACACAACCGCCGGCCCGGCAAAAAAAAAGCTTGACGCGCAGACCGCGCGGACGGCCGTAGAAAAAAATAAGAACGCGGCAAGCAAGCCCAATGCGGCCGTTCTAAAAAAGGCCGAAGGTAAAAAAAACGCAGCGGCCCGGAGTAAAACGGCGCACAAAGCAGGCAAGAGCGCGTCTGCCCCGGTCAAAGCCTACATCACCATGGACCTGACGCGCAAAACAGTGGTGAACGCCTACAACGCGGACCGTCCGATTGCCCCGGCTTCCCTGACCAAGGTGCTGACCATGTTCGTGATTCTCGATCAAGTCAAGACCGGCAAACTTTCCCTGGACGGCATGGTGCAGGTCAGCCGCAAGGCAGCCGGCACAGGCGGCTCGACCGTCAACCTGCATGCCGGGCAACGTGTGCGCCTGAGCGACCTGCTCAGGGGCATGGCGGTAGCCTCCGGCAACGACGCCGCCGTCGCGGCGGCGCAGCATGTCGCCGGATCGGAGCAGTCCTTTGTGCGCTTGATGAACCGCAAGGCAAAAGCGCTGGGCATGACGCGCAGCGTGTTCAAGAACGTACACGGTCTACCCGCCCGGGGGCAGCACAGTACGGCGCGCGACCTGCTGACCATGACCAGGAGTTACCTTGCGGCCCACCCAGGAGCCTTGGGGCTTTTTCATTCCCGGCCGTACCTGGACCTGCAGAGCCTGAGACCCAACACCAACCCCCTGCTGGGGCATGTCGAGGGCGTGGACGGCCTGAAAACAGGGTATGTGGCGTCGTCCGGATACAATTTGATCACCACGGCGCGCTACCGCAATACCCGTCTGGTCAGCGTTGTACTCGGCGCGCCGAGCAAGGAAGTGCGGCTGCAGGAGGCGCGCAGGCTGCTGCGCGACGCCTACGCCCGGGTAGATGCCGCCGAGACGAAAAAAGCCGCCGCAGGAAGTCGAAAAAAAGCCGGCAAAACTCCGGGGTTCGCCGGTACTACACGTGCCGCCGCCGGATAACGGCGACCCCGGATGCTTACAATATTTCCCGGTTACAACACAATATACCGCCCTGTTTTCGTATGAGGGAAAAATACAGATTCTGCATCACAACACTGAACCGCGGCCGCACAGCATTTCGTACACGATCCTTTTCAATTCATCCACATCCAGCGGCTTGGCAATATGGCCGTCCATGCCCGCTTTGCGGCTATCCTCCCTGTCTTCGCGCATGGCGTTGGCCGTCATGGCAATGACCGGCACAGTCTGCGCATCGGCCTTGCCGGAGGCGCGTATGCGTCGCGTTGCCTCCAGACCGTCCATAACGGGCATGCGCACATCCATGAAAATTATATCGTAGTCTTTGCTCAAAAAGGCTTTCACCCCCTCCTCGCCGTTCTCGGCTGTATCTGTTTCGGCCCCGAAATCGTCCAGAACGGCCACAGCGATTTCCCTATTGACGGCGTTGTCCTCCACCAGAAGGAAGCTGTGCCCGTCGCAACGCAGATTATCCCAGGGTTTTTCTCCTTCCACAAGGGAGTCGGTATCCGGATCCGCACTGTCCAGTTCCACGAAAAAAGAGAACCTGGATCCTCCGCCCGGCGTACTGCTCACCTGTATCGTGCCGCCCATGAGTTCCACCAGGGCTTTGCTGATGGAAAGACCAAGGCCGGTCCCGCCGAATTTGCGGAAAGTCGAGGACTTGGCCTGAACAAAGGGCTGAAACAGGGATTCCTGCTCTTCCACGCTCATGCCTATGCCTGTGTCGCTGACCGTGCAGTGCAGGCGCAGGTGTCCGTCCGTGCCGGGAACAGCTTCAATGTGCAGGGAAATACCGCCTTCGGCTGTGAATTTGGAGGCGTTGCCGAGAAGGTTCAGCAGGACTTGGGAGATGCGCAGATCATCGCCTTTGGCGAATTCAGGCACGGAGTTGTCAAGCGTAATATTCAGAGCCAGATCTTTTTCCTGGACGCGGGGCAGGATGAGTTCGCGAATATTTTCCACCATTTCGCGGGGTCTGAAAATATGCCTGTCTATTTCCAGTTTGCCGGCTTCAATTTTGGAAAAATCAAGGATATCGTTGATAATGCCCAGCAGTATACCCGCTGACGCCTGGATTTTTTTCAAATATTCCATCTGCGCGGGAGGCGGACCGGCCTGCATGGCAAGCCGTGTCATGCCCAGCACGCCGTTCATAGGCGTGCGTATTTCATGGCTCATGCGCGCCAGAAAGTTGCGCTGGGCGGCATTGGCGGCCTCGGCGGCAATCAGGGTGCGCTGCTGCTCGTCGGCCTTCTGCAGGGCCTCGGCCATGGCGTTGATGCTTTTGGCCACCTCACCGAGTTCTCCGGCTGCATCCGGCAGGCGGAGACTCAAGTCGCGGTGCAACCCGCGTATGCCGTCCACGATACGGGCGACATCCTGCACCGTGCGCCGTGAAAGCAGCAGGGCCGTGACAAATGCCGCGCAGGAAAAGAAAAACATGATCAGCGCCGCAACGCGCAGGGCGTCCGCGACGCGCGCCCTGATGTCCGCCGCCGGCTCATTGGCCCACACATAGCCGATGAGCTCACCGCCGCGGATGAGCGGCACCATGGCGTTCATTATTTCACCGCGCACCATTACGCCGAAGACCGTTTCAGCTTTGCCGGAACGCATCACCCCGCGGCCGGGGTGGTCGGGAGCTATGGATATGCCCACATTCTTGCCGAACAACGCGGACGGCCCGTAGCTGATGATGGCGTCCAACTCCTGCGAATAAAAACCGATGCCCAACCCTTCCTCGGCGGCGGCGGCCTCATCTGTAATGCCCGTCAGTTCCCGATGCAGAATCTGTATTTTTTCCTCCCGCGGCGCGTTTTCCGCTCCGTTGCGCCGCAACAGCTCCCGGTAGCCGCCGGGACCAAGACGGGCGGACAGAAGACGGGCATAACTCATAAGTTTGTTTGACTTTTCTTCCAGAAAGGTCTTTTCCATCACATCCATGATTTGAAAGCCTGCGAGGAAGAGCGGCACATTCATAAGGACCAGGGACGCAAACAACATTTTGCCGAGCGGCGAGAACAAAAATCGTTTCACAAACAGTCCCTTGAATTGTGCATACCAAAAACTCCGCTCCTCCGAGTGTTGTCCGCCGGCAGGCTCGCCAGGAAGGAGTAGGTTTCATGTGTGTACTCACCGACTCTCGCGAAATCATCCGACATCGGCAGCAAAATAGACGCTCCCGCGAACACGAAAGCGGCGGTAAGGCCCGGCGCAACCGCGCTTGCGTTGCAACCGATCCCGTATCGCCGTACGGCAGCAGACAGTCAAAACTTTCATATTTAAGCATAGCGCATCGCACGCCGGATGTAAATGAGCTGCGGCGGCGCAACAGCAGTTCTCATTATGGCCCTGGCTGTGGTTTTGCAGCATTGTCCGGCGGGACAAAAAGCCGATTCTGTGGGAATAATGGACTTTTTTCTTCGGTACAAGCGGCTCAGGTGGGAAAA
>JAISMY010000054.1 GCA_031276485.1 Desulfovibrio sp.
GCCCATACCGCTCAAGCGCCTCAGCCTATTGCTTTCATCGAAAAATCCAAATTTATGTTTCATGTGCCATATATACATCATAAATATAATTATTTCAAGCTGTTTTTCCTAATTATCAAGAAATATTATGGGGAATCACACGGTAAAACAGTCAGAGTTTTTAGAGGTTCCCTTCAATCAGTTCCTAACCTGTCTTCTTGTTTTCGTGGATGTTGAGCAGGTGTCAAACAAACCCTGTCCTGACATGGCGGGGTTTGTTCGGCACCTGCTGATCTGTGAATAATGATATACGAAATACTTCGTTTACAGGATACGTCGACCGCATGCTAAGAAGGTATACAACCTGTTGTTATGTTATGAAACGAGGAGGTTTGTATGCTGAAGAATGTGTTCGTGTGCGCCGTTCTGGTCCTGACGGCACTTGCCGTCCCCCTGCCCGCTTACGGCGCCGCCGGCAGGGACGGGAAAAAAATTATCGTGGCCGACGCCAATTCCACCCATCACCTGAACCTGTATGTGGCCTTTGAAAAGGGATTCTTCAAAAAACGCGGCCTGGACGTGGAAATCAAGCAGACCGGCTCAGGGGTCGCCGCCGTGGTGGGCGGCGAGGCCGACATTGTCTTCAACTGCCCCACCGGGGTTATTACCCCCATCGCCAAGGGACAGAACATCACCATCATCGCCCAGGTCAAAATCCCCTGCACCTCTGTGCTGGTGGCCTCCGTCAATGCTCCATTCAAGAAACCAGAGGATCTCAACGGCCGGCAACTGGCCGGGCTTTCCAACACCTGCTGCGCGGTTATCGCCATACGCGACACGCTGAAAAAACGCTACAATACCGAATTCACCCTGACCGCCCTCGCGCCCGGCGCAGCCCTGGCCGCCCTGGAAAGCAACGCTGTGGAAGGGGCCATACTGGAAGAACCCTTTGTCGCCGAAGCCCTGCTCCTCAAAGATGCCGCGGGCAAAGCCAAATACAGAGCCTATTTCGACGGCCGTTCCGCCGGTGCCGACGGCAAGGTCGAACCTAATCTGGCCGGAGAAAATCCGCCCTGCCGGACCATCAACGCCAACAAAGATTTCGTCAAAAACCGCACCAGGGAAGCCAAGGCGTTTATTGAAGCCGTCGACGAAGCGGACAAGCTGATCCGCAAGAATCCCGTCGCGGACGACATTGTCGCCGTCGCTCAGAAGTATGTCCCCAATGTCTCCAGGCAGGCGATCATCAACAGCAACCCCAAACTGGGTTTCCAAATCAAACTGGATACCAGGGGCCTGATCGGTTATGCACAGGCGCTGGTCAACCAGGGCACCATAGCGAACAATCCCGGTGATGCGCTCTTTGCGCCGGAATTCAAAGGGATTACCTGGTGACGGACGGCTGTTACGAAACAACGGGAATCCGCCGTGTTTTACAGGAACTCGGCGGATTCTGCAAAAATGCGCTGGGGAATTTCTTTTCCCCGGAATTTCTGTGCGTCCTCCTTCCGCTGCTTCTGCTTTGGGAGCTGCTGCCGCGTTACGACATTATCCCAGCGAGTCTGCTGCCTCCGCTGAGTACGGTGGCGGCGACCTTTCAGGACATGCTCCTGCACAGAAAGCTCACGCTCCACATCGCGTACAGCATGGGCAGGTTTTTCGCCGCCTTCGGCATCGCGGTGGGGCTTGCCGTCCCCATAGGCATGCTCATGGGCTGGAATCTGAAAATACGGGCCTTTATCCTCCCGCTCTGGCAGCTTCTGTCGCCTATTCCTCCCCCCGCCTGGGTGCCGATGACCATCATTGTTTTCGGCATAGGCTCAAGCATGCATATTTTTCTTATGGTCATCGGCATTTTTTATCCCGTGCTTTTCAACACCTACCAGGGCATCAAGGATACCGACCCCCGCTATCTCGCTTCGGCCAGGGTCTTCGGCGCGAGCGAGTTCACCCTGTTGCGCAAGGTGTACTTCTGGCACGCCTTCGGCGCGATAATCATGAGCCTTAAAACCGGCGTCGCTATGGGGCTGGTGATGCTGGTCATCGGTGAAGCCTACGGCGGCAGGATGGGCATAGGCTTTCTGCTCGGGCAGGCCAAGGATTATTTCCTGATTCCGGAAATGATGGTCTGCATGATGGTCACCGGGTTCATCGGCTGGTTTCTCATTGAGGTTTTGAAATATGTGGAGATAAAGGCGGCGATCTGGAAAGTGGGGAGATAGAGGCCGATGATTGAAGTTTGCAGCATCAGCAAATTTTTTTCCGTGGTGAACGACAAGGGGCTGGCAGAGGGATTGACCGCCGTGCTCAACGTATCCCTGCTCATTCCCGACGGCAGCATAGTCAGCCTGATCGGCCCTTCGGGCTGCGGCAAGTCGACCTTGCTTGAAATACTGGCCGGGCTTCAGGCCCCGACGGACGGTGAAATCCGCATCGACGGAAAACGCGTGTTGGAGCCTTTGCCCTCGACACGCAAGGAAATGGAGGACTACAAGCGTCGTTACCGTTTCATTTCGCCTCTGGCCAACGGGGTATTCACCGACCGCCCCAAGCACGATATTGCGATGATTTTTCAGGATTACGCTGTTTTTCCCTGGATGACGGCTCTTGGGAACGTCGTTTTCGCCCTGGAGCTCCGCTCGGCAGGCAAAAAGCGGTCCGAGCGGTCTTCCTGCGCGGCGCTGGAAGAAAAGGCCCGCGTTTATCTGGGCAAGGTGGGGTTGACGGGGGCAGAACACAAGTATCCTTCGCAGCTTTCCGGGGGCATGCGCCAGCGTCTCGCCCTGGCGCGGGCGCTTTCCGTAGAGCCGAAAATCATCCTCATGGACGAACCCTTTGCCGCGGTGGATGCCCTGCAGCGCGAAAAACTGCAGGACGATCTGCTGTTTCTCTGGAAAGAAGCCAAGGACAACGCCGCGCCGATCAGCATCATCATGGTCAGCCACGATGTGCCCGAGGCGGTCTATCTCTCGGATGAGGTGGTCGTCTTTTCTCCCGGTCCCGGCGGCACCGTCCGCAACCGCATTCCCGTGAACGTGCCCCGCCCCAGGGCGCGGACGGACCCTGAAATCCTTGAGATACAGGAGCGGATTTTCGCCGTCATGCAATACGATATCAACCAGGAAAGCATGTACGCCATATGAAGCCGTCTTCTGAACCGACCCCGGACGCATGCCCTCCGGACGCGTCACCGGACCGCGCCGCGCCGCGCCCCGATGCCTCCCCGGCCGACAGCCGGGGCAGAATCTACGCCTCAATCATCGACACGCGCGGCAATACGCCCCTGGTGCGTCTCGGCAGGTTCGGAAAAGGGCTTGGCGGCGTTTTGCTGGCCAAGGTGGAGTCCTTCAATCCCATGAACAGCGTGAAGTGCCGCATAGGCGCAGCCATGCTGGACGCCGCCGAGCACGCCGGCAAACTCGGTACCGGAGGCACGGTCATTGAGCCTACCTCCGGCAACACCGGCATCGGGCTGGCCTTCGCCTGCGCCGCCAGGGGATACAAACTGGTGCTGACCATGCCCGAAACCATGTCCATCGAACGCCGGAAACTCGCGGCCATGCTCGGGGCGGACGTGGTACTCACGTCCGGCAGGGACGGCATGGTCGGTTCCGTGCGTAAGGCCAGGGAACTTCTCTCCCGCATACCGGGCAGTTTTATGCCTCTGCAGTTTGAAAACCCGGCCAATCCCGAAGCCCACCGCCGCACGACGGCAGAGGAAATCTGGGCCGACACGAACGGTGCCGTCGATTATTTCGTGTCCGGCGTCGGCACGGGAGGCACGATCACCGGCGTAGGCGAAGTGTTGAAGGCGCGCAAGCCGTCCGTCCGCATCGTCGCCGTGGAACCCGACGCCTCGCCCGTTCTCTCCGGCGGCCGGCCCGGCCCGCACCGCATCCAGGGCATAGGCGCGGGCTTTGTGCCGAAAATCCTCAACCGCGCGGTTATCGACGAGATCGTGCGGGTTACCAACGAAGACGCTCTCAGTACGGCGCGCGCAGTCGCGCGCCTTGAGGGCCTTCTGATCGGCATTTCCGCCGGCGCGGCGTTGTGGGCAGGAGCGGCCGCGGCCGCGCGTCCGGAGAACGAAGGCAAAAACATCGTGGTCATTCTGCCTGATTCCGGCGAACGCTACCTTTCCACCCAACTCTCGAATCTGGAGGAATAACGCCATGCTGCAAAGCTGTCACAAAAGGGGACGCACCGGCCTGCCGCCCCGCACCCGGTTCGTCGGCGGACGGTTTCCCGGCGGCAGCTTTGCCGGCCGTCTGCTTTTCCTCTGCTTGTTTCTCGCCGGTCTGTTCCCTGCGGCCTTGCTGCCGTTCCCCCTTGCCGCCGCCGAAGCGACATACGCCGATTCCCTCGGCATGGAGTTCGTTTTAATCCCGGCTGGTTCCTTCATGATGGGCTCGGAGGCGCGTGACAATGAAAAGCCGCGCCGGCGCGTGAGCATCGGCAAAGCCTTTTATCTGGGCAAGTATGCGGTGACGCAGGCGCAGTGGACGGCGCTCATGGAGGAAAATCCGAGTTGGTTTCGAGGCGCCGATCTGCCTGTGGAGCAGGTATTCTGGGATCAGGCGCAGGAGTTCATCAACCGCCTGAACCGCAGGGAAGGACACACGCGTTATCGTCTGCCGACGGAAGCGGAGTGGGAATACGCGGCACGGGCCGGCCGCGACGATGCGGACCCTGTTGCGGCGGACGCGGACGCTCTGGGGCGGGTTGCCTGGTACGACAGAAATTCCGGCAACAGTACGCATCCCGTGGGACAAAAGGAACCCAACGCATGGGGGCTCTACGACATGCTCGGGAACGTCAACGAATGGGTACAGGACCGGTTTGCCGCCGACTATTACGCGCACGGTCCGGCGCAGGATCCGCCGGGGCCGGAAAGCGGCGCGCTCCGCGTGCGCAGGGGGGGCAGTTGGAGCGACGAGGCCGCGAACTGCCGCGTTGCGGCGCGCGCTTTTGATGCGCCGACCGAGAGCCTTTGCGGACCGCCGGGCTGCCGACTCGGCGACCTGGGGTTCAGGGTGCTGCTTATGCCGGAATGAACAGACGGGTATGAAAAAAGGAGAGTTTTTACCTATGAATATATACAATCATATTGATCTCCCGATTAAAGCTTGCCGCTGTCGGCGTAAACAGCGCACTCCGCATAAAAGACATGTCCCCCTGTTTGGCAATGTATATTCGGTGGAGCAATAGTAACATCTATAAATTACAAGTTTTTCCGATCTATATCGAGGTGTTGAAAAGCATCCTGACAACATACTGATTTTATAATAATTTTTGCGTAAAAAATCTATCCGTTGATGTACTCTCGCCTTTCTTTCAGTGTCTTGCCTGGAGTGAACTTCACCGCCCTGGAAAACTCTTGCAGGCCGGCGGCAGAGTTGCTATCAGGGCGCTGCGGACGGAACCGTCCCGCCGCGCCTCGCCTTCCCCCGGTGTCGACATGCTGGAAATTTCACGCTTTTTCGCCGGACCGGCCGCGTCTATTGCCGTTTTGAGCCTGACCGTGGTCCTCGGTCTGGGCCTGGGGCACCTTTCTCTGTGCGGTCTGAGCCTCGGCGTGGGAGGAGTGCTGTTCAGCGGCATGATTCTGGCCCACCTCGGCCTCAGCGTCAACGCCGATGTACTTATGTTTGCGCGGGACTTCGGTCTTGTGCTGTTCGTGTTTGCCGTCGGCATGCAGGTCGGCCCGGGTTTCGCCGACTCTTTGCGTCGGCGGGGTCTTTTCCTGAATCTGGCCGCGGCTTCGACCATTTTGCTGGGCACAGCATCGGCCGTCACGTTTTATCTGGCTTTCGACCTGCCCCTGCCCGTTGCCGTCGGCCTGTTGAGCGGAGCGACCACCAATACCCCGTCGCTGGCAGCCGCCGCCCAAACCTTTGCCGAACTTGCTCCGGCCCGCGCCGCGGAGGCTGTCGGAAGCGCCGGCGCGGCATATGCCGTCGCCTATCCTTTCGGCACCCTCGGCATCATTCTGATCATGCTGCTGGTGCGCGTTCTGTTCCGTATCAGACCCGAGCAAGAACTGGAAACTTTGCGGAAAATTGACGAAATGCTGCACCCGCCACTGCGCGGGCAGACCTTTGAAGTCCGCAATCCCAATGTGTTTTCCATGCTCGTCTCGGACTTTTGCAGGTTACACCCCAACGGTGCCGCCCTCTCACGCGTCATGGAAGCGGGCGCGACGGCCTGCCGGGCACCCGGACCAGAGACCCGGCTGGCGGAAAACATGCTCGTGCATGCCGTCGGCACGGAGCGTCAACTGGAGAATCTTTGCCTGCTGCTCGGCCCCCGCAGCTTGCAAAACCTGCACAACGCCCGTGCCGCGCAACTCGAAGCGCGGCGCATGAGTGTTTCCGCTGAAAGCGCGGCGGGCAAATCGGTACAGGCCCTCGGCCTGACCCCGGAGTACGGCGTAACCGTCTCGCGCATGGTCAGGGCCGGTGTGGAATTTCCACCCGGACCCGGCGTGCGCCTGCACTACGGCGACGTGCTGACCTGCGTCGGCGCAGCCAGGGATCTGGATCAGGCGGCAACCCGCATAGGCGACTCGGACAAGGCACTTGAACATCCGCATATCGTTTCCCTGTTTGCAGGACTTCTGCTCGGTACAGTTTTGGGAAACATCTCCCTGCCCGTGCCCGGAATCCCCGGAGGGATCAAGCTCGGCCTTGCGGGCGGTCCCCTGCTGGCCGCCTTGTTTCTCAGCCGCGTCAACCATTTCGCGGGCATGGTCTGGTACCTGCCGGTCGGAGCCAATCTCATCCTGCGCGAAACCGGCGCAGCCCTTTTCCTCGCCTGTGTGGGACTCAATTCAGGCGCGCAATTTTTCAGCGTTCTTGCCGATGGAGAGGGCGTCTACTGGATGGGTCTCGGCGCCTGCATAACCTTTTTCCCGTTGCTGACGACGGCCGTGCTTGTACGCATTCTGCTGAAATACGATTACGCTTCCCTGTGCGGGCTGATGGCCGGCAGTATGACCAGCACCCCTGCCCTGTCGTATTCCGTGCGCGCGCTCGGCGTTGATGCACCTTTATCCGTCTATGCCGGCGTGTACCCGCTTGCTGTGCTTCTGCGCATCCTTGCCGCGCAGATTCTGGTCGCGGTTCTGCTTCCGCCCGGCACGGGCTGATCCGTCCCCTACCTTGCGGCTGAGGCAAAGGACGTAAAGAAATTGAGTTTGGCGCGCTTAACTAAACCTGAAATCTTCAGGCTATGGCAATCGCTGATTATATATATCTTTAAGTAAACACTATCGAAAGCCTTAAGAACCTAAAATAAGACGGTTACGTCGAAAATTATCCGGAAGTTCAGTTTAATCAGCGTTTCCTTAAATCAGTTGCCGTTCACGTTTGCCGGCCGCTTTTCTATCCTCCGCGCTCCTTGAAATAAGAAGCTTTATATGCTAAAGGGGAGGGCGATGTGCTGACAAGCCCCCGCCGGACCCCGGCATTCCCGCCGCCGGCCCGTTTTTCTTACAGGGTCATACCCCTTTCGACGACGTGTACAAAAAAAAACTCCGTAAGCATCTTGAAGGTATTTTTTCCTCTTCCGAACTGGAACAGTGGTTCGACCCTCTGGATATTCGTCCCGAACCGGAGAAAGGACTTCTGCACATCGCCTTTCCCCACATGTTCTTTCGCCGCCGCTTCATGGACCACGTAGGCCGCATCTTTGAACAGGCTCTGCTTTCCTTCGAGGGAACGTTGCGCGCGCACTACGGGGAAAACACGCCGGACAGCGCTTTCGCGCCCCGCTTCGAGCCGGACGGCGCTGAACCGGACCGAGACATCGATAATACCGACGCGCGCCTCCGCAGGCCCGGAACAAACGCCGCGCGCTCAGGCAAAAACGCCGCGGCCGAAAGCGCGCCCGCTGAAGAGTATTTCCTGCCTGAACACTATACCTTTGACAATTTTCTGTTCAACAGCAAAAACGAACTGCCCGTAACCACTGCCCGTGAAACGTCCGAACTCGTTTCCGCCGGGAACCATCCCCGCTATAATCCCTTCGTAGTTTACGGACCCAGCGGATCCGGCAAATCCCACCTGCTCGGCGCCATGGCCCGCGCTTTGCAGCAAAACGGCTGCAATGTTTTTTACGGCAACATCATGACCTTTCCGGCCTTGCTGGAAACGGCGCCGGGAAGCTGCCCTGCTTCGCGCAACGCCTGCATTTTCCTCGACGACGCCCAGCGCATAGCCTCCAGCTCCAATATTCGGGATGCCCTTGTCGCCCTGATGGATATCCATCTTTCTTCACACAAACTGCTGGCTTTCTCCTTCGACCGCCATCCCGCCGGCTGCCGCGAACTCGGCAGGCCGCTGCTCTCACGCATCACCTCCGGTCTGGTCGTGGAACTCAAACGCCCGGACCTCGACATTCGCCTCAGTTATGCCGAAAAACGCTCATCCGCCCTCAAACTCGACCTCAACAAGGAACAACTCCTTGACCTGGCAAACAAAAATGCCGACATACGCAGTCTGGACGGCTACTTCTCGCGACTGGCGGCCTACACGGCCGTGTCGTCGAAAAACGGCTCGCCCGCTCCCGCCCGCGAAGCCTATGCTACGCTGACCCTGAAGGAAACGTCGAACGCCCGCCTTACTCCGGAACTTATCATAGCCGTGGTCGCCGAACATTTTTCCGTCGATGCCGGTGAACTCATCGGAAAACGCCGCGACGGCAAATTATCCCAGGCCAGATACATCGCCGTGTTCCTTTGCCGGGAACTCCTCCGCCTTAAACTGGTAACTCTTGGAAATATATTTGGAAAACGAAATCATACCTCCGTTCTGTACGCTGTCAGAAGCATCGCTAAACGTTGCTTAATCGACAACGATACGAACAAACTTGTCGAAGAACTGAAACATACATGTCTAAGCCGGTGCTGACAGCCCTCCGCGCCTCGCCAATTGTGCGCCGCACAAAGGGCGCACAGAAAAAAATTGCCGGGTTGTCGAAAAAAAAAAGAAGAATACAAGGCTGTTAAATCAATAAGCAACATAGCGACAGACACTATTGCAACAAAAAGGAGAATATATGTTTGTAACAGTCTATAAGGAAGAAATCATCGAAGGTCTGCAAAAAGCCGCCAACATCATCCCGCAGCGCACAGGAGCGGCCTACCTGCGTTCGATCTGGCTCAGGGCAGCGTCTTCGCGCCTGGAAATCCTGTCCACTGATTCCAACATCGAATTTCGCGGTTCCTATACGGCCGACGTGCGCCAGGACGGGCTGGCCGGCGTTCCGGGCAGGCATTTCGTCGAGCTGCTGAAACGCCTGCCGCCGGGACAACTTACCCTGCGCGTGGACGAAACAGCCTCCATCATGCACATTGAGCAGGGAAGACGCAAATACAAGCTCGCCGCAAACGATGCCACCTGGTTCCAGCAGTTCGCCGAGTTTCCGGATGCCGGAGCGGTTCTCTGGTCCGCGGAATTTCTTCAGGAGCTCATTGACCGCATCGGCTATTGTATAAGCGAAGACGGCGCCGACGCTCTGTCCTGCTTTTTGCTGAAGCCGGCCCCGGAAGAGCGGATCGAAGCCTCCGGCATGAACGGGCACCAATTCGCCATGTATTCGTTCGCCAATGACGAACTGCGCGCCCTGTTGCCCGAAGACGGCATACTTATTCAAAAGAAGTATCTGAATGAATTGAAAAAATGGCTCGGCGGCGGGGAAATTTACCTGAATACCGGCGAAAAAAGGCTGTTTCTGCGCGACGAATCTGGACGGGAATTTTTCAGCATGCCCCTGTCGTCGTATCAGTACCCTGATTATACTGTGATTATATCGCGGCTTTCCGAGAGCGGCATCTCGCAACTGACCCTTCCCCGCGAGGAAACGCAGAACGCCCTGCAGCGCATTGCCCTATTCAATACGGAAAGCAATATGTGCGCTTATTTAGACCTGTCCGCGCACGAGGTCGTCATGACCGCGCAGGGGCAGGATTACGGATCGGCATCGGAAACCCTGGATGCCTCATACGAAGGCAGTATAGGGAAAATAGCCTTTCCGACCGGAAACATGCTGAATATCATCGATCACTATTCTTCCAGGGAACTCAAGCTGTCCATGACCGGCAGCGAAGGTCCGTGCGGCATAAGAGGCGAAGAAGACAAAGACTATCTGGTGATTATCATGCCTATGAAAATAGTCGACGAGACCGGCTACAGCGAAGAACAGGCCTGAGGCCGTAAGGCAGGCCCGGCGAAAGCCGGGCGTCAAGCGGGAAGCTCCCTGAAGGGAGAGGTTTCAGACCATATAAGGAAGTTTTGATGAAACGGCGCTCGGCAAAACGCATAATTCCGGGATTCGGCATATCCCTTGGGCTGACCACAAGCTTTGTGAGCATGATGGTGCTGATCCCGATGCTCTTTCTCGCCGTGCAAAGCTCGGATGCGGGCTGGTCCGGCTTCCGGAAGGCGCTTTCCGACCCGCGCATCCTGGCGGGCTACAAAGTCAGCTTCCTCTGCTCCTTTGCCGCTGCGGGCATAAACAGCGTTTTCGGCCTTATACTGGCCTGGGTGCTGACGCGCTGCAGATTCCCCGGACACAGGCTTATCGACGGTCTGATCGAATTACCGTTCGCGCTCCCCACGGCCGTGGCCGGCATAGCGCTGACGGCCCTGTATTCCGACAAGGGTTGGATCGGCAGCTTCTTTGCCGCCGCAGGCATCAAAATCGCTTATACCGGAGCGGGCATCATTATTGCCATGACCTTCATCACTCTGCCGTTCATAGTCCGCACCATCCAGCCCGTCCTTGAACAGCTCGACGAAGCATACGAGGAAGCCGGCCGCATGTTCGGCGCCCCGCGCGAACTCATATTCCGGAGAATCATCCTGCCGGAACTGACCCCGGCCTTACTCACCGGTTTCGGTCTGGCGTTCGCAAGGGCGCTCGGCGAATACGGCAGCGTGGTCTTCATCGCGGGGAACATGCCCTTCAAAACGGAAATAGCCCCCCTGCTGATCATGAGCAAACTTGAACAGTTCAATTACGACGAGTCCGCCGCCATAGCCTTGGTCATGCTGGTCGTATCCTTTGCCGTCATGTTCGGCATCAACTGCGTACAGTCCCGGGCCGCATCCTTCAGCGGGGGATAGGCCGTGCGTGAGAATGTCCGGATACAGCGCCTTTGCGTCTCAATCCTTTTTAACATGGAGTCGCGGCAGCCGTGCGTAAAGATGTATGGATACAGCGCCTGCTCATAGTCGTCAGTGTGCTTTTCGTCGGGGTCATGCTGGCGCTGCCCTTGATCGTCGTGCTGACGGAAGCCTTCAGTTCCGGCCTGGACGTCTTCCTGCGGGCCGTGACGGACCCGTACACGCTCAAAGCCCTGCGTCTGACGCTGACGGCAACGGTCTCCGCGGTGCTGATAAACACCCTGTTCGGTCTGACCGCGGCCTGGGCCGTGACCCGCTTTTCCTTCCGCGGCAAAGGCATACTGAGTACCCTGATCGACATCCCTTTTGCTGTTTCCCCGGTCATAGCCGGCCTGGTTTTCATACTCATTTTCGGACGCATCAGCCCCCTGTACCCCTTTCTGGAGGCGCACGACATCAAGGTCGTTTTTGCCGAGCCGGGCATAATTCTGGCCACGGTGTTCGTCACCTTTCCCTTTGTAGCGCGGGAACTGATACCGACGCTTGAGGCGCGCGGCACGGATGAGGAGCAGGCCGCCGCGCTCATGGGCGCAGGCTTTGCGACAATCTTCCGCAGGGTTACTTTTCCGCACATCCGCTGGGCGCTGTTGTACAGCGTCATCCTGTGCGCGGCGCGGGCCATGGGGGAATTCGGCGCGGTTTCCGTTGTGTCGGGCCATCTGCGCGGCAAAACCAATACGCTGCCTCTGCATGTTGAAATTTTGTACAGCGAATACCAGTTCACGGCCGCCTTTGCCGTATCCGCCATCCTGGCCGCGGCGGCCGTGCTGATCCTGACGGCGCGCAACATCGTCGAATATCTTGCTCATAAGGAGGACGACTTCAATGTACGTTGAGTTGAAGAACATCAACAAAACGTTCGGCGACGTCCAGGCGTCACGCAACGTCGGCTTCGGCATCGGCCGCGGCGTGCTTGCCGCGCTGCTCGGCCCGAGCGGCAGCGGCAAGACCACGATACTGCGCATGATCGCCGGGTTGGAAACCCCCGATTCCGGCGACATCCTCATCGACGGAGCGCGCGTGAACGACGTGCCCCCCGGCCGGCGAGGCATAGGTTTTGTGTTTCAGAATTACGCCCTGTTCCGCTATATGACCGTGTTCGACAACATCGCCTTCGGCCTGACCGTGCAAAAGGAGCCGGCAGCCGCCGTGCGGCGCAGGGTGTTCGAGCTTCTGGCCCTAGTTGGCATGGAAGGCATGGAGAAACGTTATCCGGCCCGACTTTCCGGCGGACAGAAACAGCGGGTGGCCTTCGCCAGGGCGCTGGCTCCCAACCCGAAACTGCTGCTGCTTGATGAGCCGTTCGCCGCCATAGACGCCAAAGTGCGCAAGGAACTGCGCGCATGGCTCCGGGATATGATTCACCGCTTGGGCGTAACCGGCATTTTCGTGACCCATGACCAGGATGACGCCGTGGAAACGGCCGATGAAATCATCGTGACCAACAACGGCCGCATAGAACAGAAGGGTTCGCCGCAAATGTTGTACAAGGCGCCGGCCACGCCTTTCGTGACGTCCTTTATCGGAAGCTCCGCGCCTCTGGAAAATTACCGCCGGCTCAAGGGCTTTGAAAACGGATCCGGCTCGGCAACGGGCGCCGTCCGGCCGGAATTCGTAAAAATTTTTACGGCCGTGGACGGCATAACCTATGAAAACAGCGTGGAAGACGCCGTGGTGGAGGACACGGCATTCCGGGGCACACACTGGGAAGTGACGCTGAAAATAAACAACATGACCGTGCCCGCGCGCTACTCACTGGAAAAAACGCCCATAGCGCCCGGCGACAGGGTCAAAGCGCTCGTTTACCGCCTGTACGCCTTTGTCGGCGACAGCGTGACGCTGCTTGAGAACCGCAATCTGGATTCGCACAACGGCGCGAACAGATACATCATCTGACACTCACAGGACATGGGAGTTCGGATAACGTACGGTATTTTTCGCACATTCAGAAATTGAAGTAGCTCACCAAGTCGGTTAGGTTTCGGTTCTCATATCCACCACCTACCCAGCAAGGAGAGCTACGTAATGGAAGCTATC
>JAISMY010000006.1 GCA_031276485.1 Desulfovibrio sp.
TTTCAATCGAAGGTTCCATTTGCCGGATCTTTTTACTCGCTTGGCCTATGTCGCCCTCAGAACTCCGCCCATGCCTTACAGACTCCTGAAATTGGCGGAGAATAGTACGTAATCAGGAAAATATTAGATGTTTCTCAACACCTCGACACAGCTCGGAAAAACTTGTAATTTTAGGATGTTACCATGATTATATCTATCTATAGGTAAAACTCTCGATTTTTAATGATAAAATGAGTAGGCAAAGTGACAATTTGTAAATGTTATTTATGAACAATATCTTACACGTCCTCTGTGCTACAAGAGCCGCGAAGGAATACGCATGGCGAGGACTTACAAAATCGGCGAGGCAGCCGCACGGCTGAATCTCAAAGCCTATGTGCTGCGCTTCTGGGAGTCGGAATTCCCGTGCATCGCCCCTCTGCGCACTGAGAGCGGCAGACGGCTGTATACCGAAGAAGACCTCGCCCTGCTGGAACGCATCCGTTATCTGTTGCACGATGTCGGCCTCACCATAGGCGGAGCGCGGAAAATACTTGCTGAGGAACAGGCGCGAGGCGTACGCTATGTAGCGGACGTGCGAGGCGCTCTCGCCGACGGCGATACGGCTGGCGGTCTTGCAGGCGACCGCCCCGCCGCCCCTCCCGATGCCGGCCCCGGCCCGGAAAACGACGATGAAAACGACTTTGACCCGGATGACGATGCGTTGCGTTTACCCTTTCCGCCTCCGCCTCTCCGGCCGGAAGGCAGGCGCTCCGGGCAACTCAGCCTGCCCGGACTGGAGCAGATCCTCCCCTTGTTGGCAGGCATTGCGGGCAACGCCGGCGCGGCGCCCCGGCCCGAACGACGGCTGCCGGACCCGGAGCGCGACAGCGAACGCATGTTGCCGCTCTTTGCCGCCGTGCGCAAAGGTGAACGGGAGCCCGGCACAGGCGCCTTTTTCGGTAAAGGAGCACTGCCCGACGCCGCACTTCGGGAGCGAAGCGCCGCTGAGCGGGACGGACGCGCCGCAGCGTCCGCCGAGAAACACTCCGTCGGCATGGCCGCGCAACGCTCGGCGGCGCTGGACGGGCGCGCTGCAAACCCGGCCGGCGCGCATCGGCCCGCAACCGCCGGCAGCACACCGCCGGATGCGCAGGCATTTTGGAACAACATTGCCGCAGAGTTGGAAACACTCGCCGCGACGTTGCGCGCCGGCAGGCGATCATAAGGACGCCCGGTCGTGATCCTTGCTCCCTCTTTGCTGTCCGCCGATTTCGGCAACCTCGAACGCGAACTGCGCTCTCTGGAAGACGCGGGGCTGACTTGGGTACATATCGACGTCATGGACGGCTGCTTCGTACCAAACATCACTTTGGGCCCCCCAGTCATCAAACGCCTGCGCAAAAACAGCAGGCTTTTTTTTGACGTGCACCTGATGATTATCGCGCCGGAGCGCCATATTGCGGCATTTATCGATGCGGGCGCGGATATGCTGGTTGTTCATGCCGAGTCCTGCGCCCGACTCGACGACACGCTGCGGGAAATCCGCCGCTCGGGCACCATGGCCGGCGCGGCCGTAAGCCCGGACACTCCGGTGCGGACCCTAGAAACAGTCGTCCCGCTGCTTGATTCGGCATTGGTAATGAGTGTACACCCCGGATTCGGGGGACAGTCCTTCATACCGGAAAGCCCCGGCAAAGTTCGGGAGCTGCGGACCATGCTTCGGGAGCGGGGCGGGCAGGCCGTGATAGAGGTTGACGGCGGCGTGGACCCGGATAACACGCCGCATCTGGTCGCAGCGGGCGCCGATGTACTGGTCTCCGGATCGGCCTTTTTCAGCCGGCCGCCCTATGCAGCGCGTTTGCAGGATTTTCTGCGGGCCGCCGCAGGCGCGCGCCCGGACGCGTAACACCAAGCCAAGGAGTTCGCATGCCTTCACGTAAAGAGCTGGCCGACGCCGTCCGCGTCCTGGCCATGGACGCGGTTGAGAAAGCGCGCTCCGGGCATCCGGGAGCACCCATGGGCATGGCCGACATGGCCGAAGCCTTGTGGAACGACCATCTCAGGCATAATCCCGCCGACCCGTCCTGGCCCGACAGGGACCGCGTTGTGCTGTCCAACGGTCACGCATCCATGCTCCTGTACTCAGTGCTTCATCTTTCCGGTTACGATTTGGGCATCGACGACATCAGGAATTTTCGGAAGCTGCACTCCAAAACACCGGGACACCCCGAATACGGACTGACCCCCGGTGTGGAAATGAGTACCGGGCCGCTGGGGCAGGGCTTTGCCTCAGCTGTGGGCATGGCCCTGGCCGAACGGCTCCTGGCAGCGGAATTCAACCGGCCGGACCTGGAGATCGTGAATCATTACACTTACGTCTTCTTGGGCGACGGCTGCATGATGGAAGGACTGTCCCATGAGGCCGGCTCCCTGGCCGGAACCCTCGGCCTCGGCAAACTCATCGCCTTGTGGGACGACAACGGGGTTTCCATCGACGGTGAAGTCAAAAACTGGTGGACCGACGACACGGCAGCGCGCTTCCGCGCCTACGGCTGGCAGGTACTTGAAGGCGTCTACGGACACGACGGCGAGGCCGTCAAACGGGCCGTAGGCAGGGCTAAACGCGAGAAAAACAAACCCTCCCTCATCTGCTGCCGCACAAGGATCGCTTACGGCGTGCCGGGCAAGGAAGGCTCGTCCCAAAGCCACGGTGCCCCTCTGGGTGAAGAAGCGGTGTGCGCCGCCAGAAAATTCCTTGGCTGGAGTTCCCCGCCCTTTGAAATACCGGCCGCGATCCGCAACGGATGGGATGCCCGCAAACGCGGCAAAGCCTCGGAAAAACGCTGGGAGACGCTGTTTGCCGGCTACGCGCTGGCCTACCCCGAAAAAGCGGAGGAATTCAAACGGCGCATGGACGGCAGACTGCCGGACGGCTGGGCGGGCGTTCTGGACGACTACGCACTGGATGAACAGGAAAACGGCACATCCAAGGCCACGCGCGTCGCTTCCAACGAAGTGCTGGACCGCATCGCGTCCCTGCTGCCGGAACTGCTCGGCGGCGCTGCCGACCTGAGCGCGTCCGTCGGTACACGCTGGAAAGGAGCTGAAGCAGTCGGCGCCGCAGACGGCAAAGGCCGCTATATCTTCTATGGCGTGCGCGAATTCGGCATGGGCTGCATCATGAACGGCTTGGCCCTGCACGGAGGTTTTCTTCCCTACGCCGGAACCTTTCTGGTTTTCGCGGATTACGCCAAAAGCGCCATGCGCCTTGCCGCACAGATGAAGCTGCGCCTGATCTGGACGCTTTCCCACGATTCCATCATGGTCGGCGAAGACGGACCGAGCCATCAGCCCGTCGAACAACTTGCCATGCTGCGTTCCATACCCGGCATGGACGTCTGGCGCCCCTGCGATTCCGTGGAATGCGCCGTTGCCTGGAAAGCGGCCTTGAAACACGCGGACGGCCCCACCTGCCTCGTCTTCTCCCGGCAAAACCTGCCCGTGGCGCCGCGCGCCAGAGCCTGCGACATCGAACGCGGCGCTTACATTCTCAAAGAAAGCAAAGGAGGGGCGGCGGAAATCATCCTCATCGCCACAGGCTCGGAAATCGCCTTGGCCCTGGCCGCAGCCGAGGCACTGGAAAAAAAGGACCGACGCGTACGGGTCGTTTCCATGCCGTCCGTGGAAGTCTTCGACAGGCAGGACCGGAATTACCGCGAAAAGGTGCTGCCGCACGCGGTGCGCTGTCGCGTGGCCCTGGAAGCCGCATCGGCGGATTTCTGGCGACGTTTCGTAGGGCTGGACGGCAGCGTCACGGGCATGGTGAGCTTCGGCGAGTCCGCGCCGGGTTCAGCTGTGTACGACTATTTCGGCTTTACAGTGGAAAAAGTGCTGGACGCAGTGAAAAAAGCCTGCCGCCAATGCGGGATCCCGGAATAACGCGCGAAGCGGGCTGCCGGATGAGCTTTGCCGTAGGCACAAGGAGTAGGATATGACGGAAACGCCTTTTTATGTGGTTTTCGGGGATGTTCATAACGACATTTCTCTGCTCGCGGGCATTCCCGACCTTGACCGGGCCGAGGGCATCATCATCAGCGGGGACCTCACTCTGGGGGGAGGTGTGCAGGAAGCGTTGCGCGTCCTTGAGCCGGCTGCCCGCAACGCCGCGAAACTCTTCGCCCAGATCGGAAATATGGACAAGGCGGAAATTACGACGCTGCTCAAAGACAGGGGGTGGAATCTGCATGCCGAAGCCGTGCGGATTTTTCCCGGCGTTTATGCGCTGGGGCTGGGGACCTGTCCCGTTACGCCCTTTCATACCCCGAGCGAGTATACCGAAGAGCGCTTGGCCGAGTGGCTTGAAGAGACCGCAGCCGCGGCGGAAACCGCTTTTGCCGCCGAACGCGCCTCCGGCACAGGGGATGCGGCGTTGCGCGGGCAGCCGGCGCGTGTGCTTGTTTCGCATACGCCCCCTTACGGCACGGCCTGCGACCGCCTGAAGACCGGCGGACATGCGGGCAGCCGCGCCGTTCGCGACTTTATCGAAAAATACCGTCCGGAGGTCTGCCTGTGCGGGCACATCCACGAAGCCCGGGGTGAAGACCGCTTGGGTCCCACACAGATAGTGAACCCCGGCCCCTTGTCTTCCGGGTCATACGCGCTGCTGCTGCATGGAGGCGGACATGGCGGGACGGGAGTTCGCGCGGAATTGCTCCGCACTCCGCCCTGTACGTAAGTGCTCACGGGGGTCTAGAAAGTCTCTAGGAGAATATTTACTTTTAGATAGATTTATACTATACTTCTCTCATCAAATGTCACGCCCCGGAGGGAAGTATGCCTGTATGCAAAAATTGCAAGTCGGAATTGGTAGTGAAAAATGGCTTTGTACGGGG
>JAISMY010000020.1 GCA_031276485.1 Desulfovibrio sp.
TAATGGACTTTTTTCTTCGGTACAATCGGCTCAGGTGGGAAAATTTTTTCAAAAAAGTCTGAAATTAGAATTGCTGGCCCCGCAAGCCGCAAAACTGCCCGTACAGGCAGCGGCGCCTATTATCGCGTAACGCTTTATAACGGGCTTTATAACGGCGTGTGGACTTTTTCAGAAAATGCGGGTACCTCGTCCGGTACGTCATGCCGCCTTTGCCCGGCATTCCTTCGACTCACGCCGTTTCGCGGCGCATCGGCCGCGCGGCCGACGTTTGCGGCTTTCCGCAAAAACCGGTACACGTCATCACGACAACCGATCATAGACATCGCCATGTTTGAGATCTTCTGTGCTTGAGGAACGCCGTTACCGGAGTGTCGGGCTGCACGAGCAATTCCGCAAAGTCATGAATGCGGAACGGCTGTCCGAAGAGGACGGCGACGCTCTTTTCGCCTGTCCCGACATCATCGCCGTAGCGGCGCTGGCCCACCATGTGCGCACGCGGATGCACGGCGACAAAACCTGCTATGTCCGCAACAGGCATATCAACTACAGCAATATCTGCGTCAACCGCTGCCGTTTCTGCGCCTTTCGCCGGGATGAGCACGCCGACGGAGCGTTCACCCTGGACCTGGAAGCGATGATGCGTCGCGCCCTGGACGACGACGGCAATCCTTTTGCGGAAATACACGTCGTCGGCGGCTGCCATCCCCGCCTGCCTCTTGCCCGCTTTGAAGAATTTTTCGCCGAACTGCGGCGCTTGCGCCCGGAAACGGAAATCAAAGCCTTCACCGTGGCGGAAATCCACAATTTCGCGCGCATTGAGCACTGCGCCGCGCGTACGGTACTGAAGCGGCTCAAAAAGGCCGGCGTTTCCATGCTCACCGGCGGCGGGGCGGAGATCTTCAGTCCCGCCGTGCGTGAGGCCATCTGTCCGGGCAAACTCGGCGGCGGGGAATACCTGCGCATTGCCGGGGAAGCGCATTCCCTCGGGATTCCCACTAACTGCACCATGCTTTTCGGGCACATAGAGTCGCACGCCGACCGTGTGCGGCATCTCTGCGCCCTGCGCGCCCAACAGGACAAAAGCGGCGGCTTCGTCTGCTTTGTACCCCTGGCGTATCAGGCCGGGCACAACGCCCTGGCCGCCGAGATCCGTTCCCCGCACACGACTGTGGATTCCGGGCTGGACCGCCTGCGGACCATTGCCGTTGCCCGCCTGCTTCTTGACAATATCCCGCACATCAAGGCCTACTGGGTGATGCTCGGCATCAAATGCGCCCAGGCGGCCCTGAGTTTCGGCGCCGACGACCTGGACGGGACCATTATTGAAGAACGCATCGGGCACATGGCCGGGGCGGACGCGGAACAGTCCTTGTCCCGCGCCGAGCTGGAAGGCATGATCCGGGACTGCGGATTCGAACCCGTCAACCGCACGGCAGGGTACAAGAGCTTGCCGGATGCCGGCCCCGGCGCGGATACGCTTTGCGCAGGCTTGCCGGCTGTTGCCGGCATCGCGCTGCGCCCGCCGGACACATGCCGGGAACAACCCCCTGAGCGCGCCTGCCCCCGCACCCCCACGCAACGCCCCAATATTTCTCAGCCGCCGGCCCGCAACGCGGGCGCGGCCGGCATTTTGCGGCGGCTGGAGAAGGCATACGCCGCGCCGCAGCGGCACAAAACCGGCAACGGTCATGCGGCCGGGACGGGAGTTCGCCTCTCCGAAGACGAAGCCTTCGCGCTCTTTACCGAAACCGACCTGCATACCTTGGGCGCAGCGGCGCACGCGGCGCGCATGCGCCTGCATCCGGGGAAGACGGTCACCTACGTCGCCGACCGCAATATCAATTACTCCAATATCTGTGCCTGCGCCTGCCGTTTCTGCGCCTTTTTCCGACCGCCCGGACATCACGACGGCTATGTGCTGACCAAGGAGGAGCTGGCGCGGAAAATCCGCGAAACGCTCGAACTCGGCGGGACGCAGATACTCCTGCAAGGCGGCCTCAACCCGGCGCTGACGCCGGCGTGGTTTGAAGACCTGCTTTCCTGGATACGGGCAAACTTCCCTTCCATACACATCCACGCTTTTTCGCCTCCGGAAATCGCCTTTTTAGCGGAACAGGCGGGGCTGGGCGATGCGGAAGTCATTGCCCGGCTGGTCAAGGCGGGGCTGCATTCCATACCGGGAGGAGGGGCGGAAATACTTGTGGAGCGCGTCCGCGCCGCGGTGTCGCCCGCCAAGTGTTCCGCCGCGCGCTGGCTTGCGGTCATGCGGGAAGCGCACCGGCAGGGGCTGAAGACGACGGCGACCATGATGTTCGGGCACGAGGAAAGCGTGTCCGAGCGCTTGGAGCATCTCTTTGCCCTGCGGGCGCTGCAGGATGAAACCGGAGGATTTACGGCCTTCATTCCCTGGGCGTTTCAGCCTTCGGGCACGCTTCTCGGCCGGGGCGGGATGAGGAGCGCTGCGGCGCAAAGCTATCTGCGTATTCTGGCTCTTTCCCGTCTGGTGCTGGACAATTTTCCTTCGCTGCAGGTTTCCTGGGTCACCATGGGGCCGCAAGTCGCTCAACTCGCGCTGTTTTTCGGAGCCGACGACTTCGGTTCGCTGATGATTGAGGAAAATGTCGTAGCCGCGGCAGGCGTATCGTTCCGTCTGTCGCGGGAGGAAATTCACGCGATCATCGGCAGGGCCGGTTTTACGCCGAGGCAGCGCGCCATGGACTACAGTCTTATCTAACGGGAGAGGTTTCCGACCATAAAGGGTGTTCAGGTGAAACGGGCTGTGAAGGATAATACGCAAGCCGGCGCGGGTGCGGGGTTTCCCGCGGGCCTTTGCAACGCCGGGGGGGCGCAGTCCGGAGGCGGCGTTCCGCGTACGTCCCGAAGGAAGACGCGCGTGGGGCGCATCGCCTTTCTCAATGTGCTGCCGGTGTACTACGCGCTGGAGGCGGGCATAATCGCGCACGACTATGAACTGGTGCGGGGGACGCCCGCGGAACTTAACCGGCGCACGGCGGCGGGCGAGTTGGACGCCGCTTCCGTTTCGTGCGTGGAGTATGCGCGGCGGCCGGAGCGTTATCTGCTCCTGCGCGACCTGTCCATAAGCAGCGACGGGCCGGTGCGCAGTGTTTTGCTGCTCTCGCGGGTTCCCGCCCGGGCGTTGCAGGGCCGGAATATTCTTCTCAGCGCTCAGAGCCATACCTCGGTTTTGCTTCTGCGCCTGCTACTGGCGGAAGCGTACGGAGTCACGCGCTTTACCGGCGCAAGCGGACAGGCGGCTGAAGAACTCGGGGCCGGGCGTTTTCCTGATGCCTTTCTCGCCATAGGCGATGAAGCCCTGCGCCTGGGCGGGCATCCGCATTACCCGTACTGTCTGGATTTGGGGCAGATTTGGCGGGAGCATACCGGGCTGCCGTTTGTGTTCGGGCTGTGGATTGCCCTGCGCAGCGCTTGTGAAGGCGCGGCGGCGGAAGATCCGGGCGTTTTGTTGCGGGCCTCGCGCGACTACGGCAGGGCGCACAAGGAGGAAATCCTGCGGGCGGCCGCCCGCAGCCATCCTTTTATGACTTCGGCGGAGCATGCCGACTACTTTGCCTGCTTGAAGCATGGTCTGGGAGAACGCGAGCAGGCAGGGTTGAAACTGTTCTGGAGCAAACTTGCGGACGCGGGCGAACTGCCTTATGTTCCGGAGTTGGAGTTCTGCGCGGGTTCAGGATAAGGGTACGCCCTTACCGAAGTGAATGCTCCACCAGCTAAAGCTGGTGGCATCGGATAACAGCTAAAGCCGGCGATTGCGGCTGGAAGCCGCCGAAGGGCATCGACAGGACAAAAAGTTATTCCCCGCCCTCAACTTGAAAATCGCTATCT
>JAISMY010000072.1 GCA_031276485.1 Desulfovibrio sp.
AGGTTTTCTTCATGCGCCGCTCCGGACAAGCGGGAACAAAGCGTTGCAAGACAGCACATTCAAGTGGGTCAATACTATTCTCGGCAACGTCAAAACCGCCCTCGTAGGCACGTACCGGGCCATCAGTGCCAAACACATACCGCGCTACCTGTCTTCATTTGCCTACCGTTTCAATCGAATGTTCCATTTGCCGGATCTTTTTACTCGCTTGGCCTATGTCGCCCTCAGAACTCCGCCCATGCCTTACAGACTCCTGAAATTGGCGGAGAATAGTACGTAATCAGGTTTCTTTTTTTGTCCTTCGGCCTCACGAGAGCGTTAATGCATTTGAGCAATTCAGAGGATACCATGCGCATTGAAGTTCTTAATCGGCGAAGCCGATGTCGCCGGCTTTAGCTGTTAACCGAAGCCACCTGCTTCAGCAGGTGGAGTATTCACTAAGAGGGGAGAAGACGGGGCGGCAAAAAACCGAAACCCCATAGGCGGCATCTGCGGCGAGATACCCTGGCGTCCGTTATGCCATAGGGGCTGCGCCGCAGACGCACGATCAGATGCAATCCAAGATACGCAAGAACCCAAGATGGTTGCAATCTGGTCGCAAAAAAAGAACGGCTTACTCAGGATAACTGAGTAAACCGTTGTAAAAGCTGGTGGGTCGTGCGGGGATCGAACCTGCGACTCTCTGCTTAAAAGGCAGATACTCTACCGACTGAGTTAACGACCCATACCGCTGCAATTACCTAACGCAAAAGTCCGCAGAGGTCAATGCCAAACAGCAATTCTCATTTTAGACTTTCTTGAGAAACTTTTTTCGAGAGTTTTTATCTATGGATAGGTACAATCATAGTAACATCTCAAAATTACAAGTTTTTCCGAGCTGCGCCGAGGTGTTGAGAAACATCCTGGCAACATGCTGGTTTTATAATATTTTTGCGCCGGAAATCTATCCGTTGATGTACACTCTCACTTTCACAACATACGCGAGCGACATGCAGTTTCCGCCAAGCCGATGGAGCCGCACGGCAAATACTGATTTATCTATATTTAAGTAAACACTATCACGGTGAAAAAAGGCTTGACTCCAGGGCGGGACGGTATGTACATGCGCAGGCGCGGCCTTGAGCGGGTACGCCTCCGACCCGCCGCAGGACCGGGACCGTTTTTTTGCGGAAATCGGTAAACACCGGCCGCTGGGACGATGCGATGCAGGAGGCGGTGTGAGTCGGCCGAAAACCGCATTTTTAGGCCGCCGATCGTGCGGTAAAAAGTTTACTTTTTAACGCGGATATCAGTAAGAATGGTCCTGTCCACCCGGCAGCCCGCGCTTCTTCTGCCCCCCCCGCCCGCCCCGCTGGGTACCACAACACGGGGCGCCTCGCCCGAGCAACTCAAAGCCGCTGTCTACGAGAAGACCGTGGCGGAGTTCCTGCGCAAGCAGCAGGGTTTCTTTACGCTGATGACTGACGACCAGTCCTTTATCAAGCTCTTTCGCTCCGTGCTGGTCGGCAGGCTGGGTTTTGCGGCGGACAACGCCTTCCTTACCCTGCCGAACACCGAGAATCTCTTAAGAATCATCAAAGAACGCGATGCCGGAGGATACCGGACTTTTGTCGTTATCGAAAGGCTGTTCCGCGGCCGGGACATGACGTCCACGGTCCGGGAGATCAAGGAAAGTTTCCCCAAGTCGCCGGTGATGGTGCTGTCGACGGGCATGGAACGCGACCGCATCGTCTACCTGCACGAAGTCGGCGCCGACAACTTCATCGTCCGGCCCGTGTCTTCCGACACCATAGTGGAAAAAGCGGCTTTTACCCTGAAACCGCAGAGCGAGTTGGGGCAGGCCATAGACATAGCCAAAGGTTTTCTGCAGGCGGGCGATCCGGAAAAAGCGCGGCTTGCGGCGGGCCGCATTTTGGAAATCAAACCGGGCAGCGCGGCCGGGCTGATGGTGTTGGGCGATGCTGAAGCCGCGCTGGGCAACACGGCGGCTGCAAAACTGGCGTTCAGGCAGGCAGCGGAAGGCGCGGGACTGTATATCGAACCCCTGCGCAAACTGGCCGCTCTGTCCGAAGCTACAGGCGATCTTGAGGAATGCCTCAGCTACCTTGAGCAGCTTGACTCTTTGTCTCCGCTGAATCTGGAACGCAAGGTCGGCATGGGCGAACTCAACCTGCAACTCGGCCGCGACGAGCAGGCGCAGGTCCTCTTTGAATACGTCGTCGATCAGGCCGCGAGGGAAGCCATGGACATCATGGTGTCCATGGCCGAGCGCATTGCCTCCATTTATGCAACCAAAGACCCGCAGCGATCGGAACTGTTTCTGCGCAAGGCTCTTGCCGTGAAACAGGAGGTCTACACGGTGGACGACCTGCGCATTTTCAACCAGCTCGGCATCAACCTGCGCAAGCAGGGTAAATGGCGGGAGGCGGTCACGGAATACAAGCGCGCTATGCAGATAGCCCCGGATGACGCCGGGCTGCAATACAATCTGGGCATGGCCTATGCTCAGGGCGAACAGATGGCCGATGCCGGCCGATGCGTGGAAAAGGCGCTGGAGCTCAACGCGGGCTTCGTCGGCACCTCGGATAGCGTGGCTTTTAATATGGGCTATGTACTCCTGAAAAACGGGCGTAAAAACAAGGCCAGAGAATGCCTTGAGACAGCCCTGCGCCTCAACCCGGCTAATGCTGCGGTCGCCAAGGTCCTGGCCGACCCGGCCTTTGCCTGAGGACACGCTGCGGTATTTTTCGCAACGGGCCGTCCCTGCAAACGCCTCTACTCAAAGTGGCTTGAGCCTATGCAAGACTGATGAGTCCCGGTCCTCGTACAGTATCTTCAAGCAGGCATCGGCCAGGGCCGTAAGGCTGGAAACGGCGTTTTCCTGCGGCAGCCCTGAGGCGTCATAGGCCAGGGGCAGTTCGGTGCAGGCCGTAAGCAGCGGGAGTTCCTTTTCCCGCAGCAGGGAGCCTGCAACACTCCGCAGCAGGGCTGCGGCCCCGGTCGTATCGCCGGCCTTGACCAGTTCCACGCAGTGTTGCACCTGTTTCTGCCGTTCCTCCCCGACAGTATGCAGGGCATAACCCGCGCGGCGCGCGTAGTCTGCGTACAGGCCGCTGCTCTCCACACCGGTGGTGGCCAGCAGCCAAGCCCCGCCGTGATTTTTTTCACGCGCGGCGGCCAGGGTTGCCTGCACGATGTGTACGAGGGGCGTGCAGAGCGTGTCGGCGAAACGGTCGATAAAAACATGCGCCGTGTTGCAGGGGCAGGCCAGGATATCCGCTCCCCAGGCCGCCAGCGTCTGCATGCCGGTCTTCAGGCGCGCTTCCGGGTCCGGCCCCGTCCCGGCCAGCGCAGCCGAGCGGTCGGGTACGCGGGCATCGGACAGCAGGTAGACGACGGGATGTTCCTGATCCCTGCGCGCAGGGGCGCGCGCGGCCAGCAGACGCATGAATTCAGCCGACGCCGCCGGCCCCATGCCGCCCAGTACGCCCAACACCTTACGAGGATACGCAACCATGGATGCTCCTTATTCGACTTGTTCGGATTCCGCAGACGCGCTGTGTCCTGCAATGCGCCTCCGGCGGCCGCGGCGAAAACCCGGTTTCGCCCTGCAGCCTGCAATACCTTGTATTTCGGTGAAGTATCCTGTTGCGCGGTTTCCTTGCGTACAAAATACTGCTGCTGCGGCTGTTGCTGCTGCGAAGCCTGTTCTGAAACGCGTTGTAAACGTTTTGATGCTAAACAGGAAGCGGACGAGGTTCACGGCGCCTGCGCGGGTTCCCGCCCTGCTCCTCCTTGCGTTTCTTGTCTGCGTACCGGCCGCCTGCTCTCTGCGCGGCGGCGGGCAGGAACCCACCATGACTCCCGGCGGGATGAGTGTGCCCAAAGGCGCGCGCGGTACCAAACCGTACACGGTCGCAGGCAAGACCTATTATCCGCTGCTTTCCTCGCACGGTTTCCGCGAGGAGGGCATAGCTTCCTGGTACGGGCCGGATTTCCACGGGAAAATGACGGCCAACGGTGAAAAATACGACATGCACGGCATGACGGCGGCGCACAAACTGTTGCCTTTCGGCACCAGGGTGCTGGTCACCAACAAAGAGAACGGAAAATCCGCAGTGGTGCGCATCAACGACCGCGGCCCCTTTGTGGGCAACCGCGTCATAGACCTCACGCGCACGGCGGCGGTACGCATAGGCATGATTGCCAAGGGCACGGCACCGGTTATTCTGCAAACTCAGGGACAGGTGCCCGGATTGAAGGACGGCGACCTGGGCGGCAACTTTTATGTGCAGGTCGGGGCCTTCGCCGACAAGTCCAATGCGGAGCGTCTGGCCGGCAGGCTGAGGCAGGGCGGACGCGGGGCGCGCACGGCCTATGCCGAAAATGTCGGGCTGTTTCGCGTTCAGGTCGGGCCGTATTCCGGCCTGAACCGTGCAGAACAGGTATCGGATACACTGGATGCCGCCTATCCAGGAAACTTTGTCGTGGCCGACTGAACGCCGATGCCGGACCGGCAGCGGCTCATCCGCCGCGACGGAAACAGCCGCGCTTCAGCCTCCGCGCTGAGGAGCGGATTGAAACATGAATGAATTGAATGTAAAGGCAACCGACTACGGTCGCCTCCGTGCGAAGGCGTGGATTGAAACGGGAACATCAACAACGTCGTGTGCATGCGCGTTCGTCGTCTTCCGTGCGGAGGCGTGGAGTAAACCATGAAAAAACTGTTCGGTACCGACGGCATACGCGGTCGCGTCAACGTCTACCCCATGCTTCCGGATACGGCCCTGCGTCTGGGTCTTGCCGCCGGAAGCCGTTTCCGCACCGGCAACCGCCGGCATCGCGTGGTGGTGGGTAAAGATACCAGGCTTTCCGGCTACATTTACGAAAACGCCCTGACCTCCGGCCTTTGCGCTGCGGGCATGGATGTCTTTCTGGTCGGTCCGCTGCCTACCCCGGCCATAGCCTTTCTGACCCGGAACATGCGCGCCGATTTCGGCATCGTCATTTCCGCTTCGCACAACCCCTTTGACGACAACGGCATCAAATTTTTCGACTCAGGCGGCTTCAAGCTCCAGGACGGCGTGGAAGAAGCCGTTGCCGCGCTGGTGCTGGACCCGGAATGGGAATGCGATTATCCGGAACCGGACAAGGTGGGCAGGGCGTTCAAAGTCGACGATGCTCCGGGCCGTTATATCGTACACATAAAGAACAGCTTTCCGGCCGGGCTGACCTTGGACGGTCTGCGCGTGGTGCTGGACTGCGCCAACGGCGCCAACTACAAGGTTGCGCCCATGGCCCTCAAGGAACTGGGGGCCGAGGTCGTCAGCATCGGCGTGGAGCCGGACGGCCTGAACATCAACCGGCAGTGCGGTTCCCTGCATCCCGAACGGGCCGCCGCCAAAGTGCGCGAAACGCGCGCCGACATCGGCCTGGCCCTGGACGGTGACGCCGACCGCCTCACCGTTATCGACGAAAACGGCGAAATCCTCGACGGCGACCGAATCATGGCCGTCTGCGCGTTGGAGCTTCTGGAAAAAGGCAAGCTGCCCGGCAAGTTGCTGGTAAGCACGGTCATGAGCAACATGGCGCTGGAAGTGTTCATGCGCGAACACGGCGGCAGGCTGTTGCGCACCCGTGTCGGGGATCGTTATGTCGTTGAGGCCATGCGTGAACACGGCGCGGCGCTGGGCGGGGAGCAGAGCGGACACCTGGTGTTCATGGAATACGGCACCACGGGCGACGGTCTGCTGGCCGGCCTGCAGATTCTTCGCATCATGCGCGAAAAAAAGAAACGGCTGTCCGAACTGGCTGGGCTGCTGCATCTTTTTCCGCAGGCGCTGGTGAACGTGCGCGTGAAGAGCAAGCCGCCTTTTGAGGATATACCCGAAACCGCGGCGGCGCAACAGGCCGCCGAAGCAGAACTGGGGGACCGGGGGCGGGTATTGCTGCGGTACTCCGGCACCGAGGACGCAGCCAGAGTGATGGTTGAAGGAGAAGATGCCGCATTGGTCCGGCGTCTGGCCGAAGGCATCGCCGACACAATCCGTAAAACCCTCGGGTAAAAATTTTTTGATTGCTTGAATAGTGGCTGAGCATGGTGCGTAATCAGGAAAATTTATAAAAAAAGTTGTGATATTTTATATAGATAAAAAAATCAGCAAATAAGATAGGTTAGTTTGCTTTTTCGTGGTCCGAACCCATTGACAGCAAGGGCGTTTTATGGTTGGAATGACTAGAACGCGCACAGAATACACAAGCGAGGTGTCTGCGCAGAAAATTACGAAATGCTCAATTCCGGTATGACGAAAGAGTGACGGAATTTTTACATCGGCTTGACAGCAGGCGATACGCAAGGAAGCGTATCGCCGTGCCGCGTTGCCCTTCCGGACGGTACGACCCCGGGCGGCTTCAACGGCAGAAACGATCCCGAGGGATTTTTATGAGAGTAAGCATATACAGCAGGCAGGCGCCGTGGTTTCCGGTCGTGGTGCTGGCCGCGATGTTGATTTGGCCCGGTGACGGGTGGACGGCCGGGCGACGGGCGGCTGCGCCTGCCCCTATTCCGGCGGGCCCCGCGACAACGCTCAAGGAAACGGTGTCCTTCAGCTTGGCCTACAGCCCGAACGTGAAATCTTTCCAGGAATACCGCCAGGCGGCAGAGCACGACTTACAGCGCGCCCGCAGCGGCTGGTTCCCGCGCGTGGATGCGCGCGCCGGCTGGGGCGTCGACCAGTGGAGCGGCAGTACTTCGCGGGCTAACGAAAATGCGGGCAGGAGCGCCAACACTACGCGCGACTATTACAGCCGCAGCGAAGCCTCCCTTACGGTTTCTCAGACCATTTGGGACGGTCTCGCTACGCTTAACCGGGTGAAAATCGGCAAGACGCGCCTTGATTCCGCGGAAAACCGTCTGTACGACAACGCTGAGGGCATAGGTCTGGATGCCGTGCTGGCGCACATCGAAGTCTACCGGCAGCGCCGCATTGTCGCGCTGGCTGAACTCAACGTCAAAAATCACAGATCCATCCTGGCCTCGCAGTTCGAGCGCCATAAATCGGGTGCGGCGACCATGGCCGACGTGACCCAGACGCAGAGCCGACTGGCGCGTACCGAAGCATCTCTGGCCGAAAGCCGTGCAGCTCTGGATGTGGCCGTAGCCAATTATGCGCGCCTTACAGGGCGGGATCCGGGGCTTGTGGCTCCGCCCGCCGCGCCCGTGGACGCTTATCCGAGTCTGGAAGCCGCGCTGCTGGCCACCCGGACCGGCAACCTCAAGGTCCGCGCATCAGAATCGGATATCAAAACGGCTTATGCCCAGGCCGACCTGGACAAAAGCGCCTTTCACCCCACGATCACCCTAGAAGCCGGTCCCAGCTACAGCTACCGCGTACAGGACGCCCCGACCGACTCCGGCGGCATGGCCGTCATGCTGCGCGCGAGCTGGAACCTGTTCAACGGCGGCTATGACTACTACAATGTGCGCGGTGACCTCGGACGCGCCCGTCAGGCCAAGCAGGAACTGGAAGGACTCAAGGACCAGTTGTCGACGGAAACGCAGAACACCTGGACCGACTATCTCTCCGCCCAGGAACAGAGCCGGCACTTTGCCAATGCCGTGGACTACAGCACCAAGACGAGGAACATGTACCTGGAGCAGTTTAACGTCGGCCAGCGTTCCCTGTTGGACGTGCTGGATTCCGAAAACGAACTGTTCAGTTACTCCATTCAGCTTGTTACGGCGCAGTTGAACGTCATTGCCGCGCAGTACCGCATACTCACCCTCGGCGGCAGGCTGCTCGCCGATATGGGCATCAACAGGAAGGAACTGAACATAGACATCGACGTTGCCGGCCCGGACAGGCCCAACGTGCGCAAGTAACCGGCAAGCTGCATGGCCCCGCGTAAAGAGTCCCGGCGATAAAACGCCGGGACTCCGCGTTTGGTGCGCCGAAGCTCATTTGCCGATGCAGAATGCGGAAAAGATGCGGTCCAGCAATTCACTGTTTCCGCTTGCTCCGCTCACTTCGTCCAGCATCCGCGCGGCGCGTTCAAGGCGCAGGGCAAGCATGTCGCGGGGATAACCGTCGGCGCGTTCCCTTTCCAGACTGGTCAATTCGTCCAGGGCCGCACGCATAAGCGTCGACTGGCGCAGATTGGGAACCGTATCTCCGGGATTGATTCCTCCCTGCGCCGTCAGGGCGGCGCGCACGGCTGCGGCCAAGTCCTCCAGCCCGTCCCCGCGCAAGGCGGAGACGGCCGCGCAGACCGGGACCGGCCGTTCGCCGGCCGGCGCCGGCTGCGTACCGGCCGCCTTGCCGAACAGGTTTTTTCCCCGGCCTTCTTCGTCATCCGACTGGCATTCCCGCGCAACGTCGCTAAGGGCGACGGAAAACGCTTCCAATGCTTTGCGCGCGGCTTCCGGGTCGGGCAGGGTGTCGATCTTATTCAAGACGGCGATCAGCCCGCCGTTCCGGCAGCGGTCCCGGTGCAGGCGCAGGAAGTCCATTTCCTCCGGATACAGCCGCAGGGACGCCCAAGAAGCAGAACCTTCAGCCGCCTTTGGATTTACCGGGTTGCGCACGTCTTTGACGAAGATGACAAGATCGGCCTGCTCCGCAAGGGCACCGGCTCTGCGCATGCCTTCCGCCTCCACGCTTCCGCCGCCGGCGCGGAGACCTGCCGTGTCGGTCAGCCGCACTTCCAGCCCGCCCAGGTTTAAAGATTCTTCCAGGTAATCGCGGGTAGTTCCCGGCACATCGGACACTATGGCCCGCTCTCGACCAAGCAGGGCGTTAAGAAGACTGGATTTCCCGACGTTGACGCGTCCGGCCAGCACGGCTGATGCGCCTTCACGCCAGAAACGCGCCCGTTCGTATGCCGAAAGCAGACGGCGCAGGGAGGAAGCGCAGTTGTCAAGCCGTTGCCTGAATGCCGCTTCCCCGAGGTGCTCCGCTTCTTCTTCGGGAAAATCGGCGTCGAGCACGCATTGCAGGCGCAGGTCATCCAACGCGTCGCGCAGGAGCCCTGTTTCCCGTCCCAGCGTCCCGTCCAGTTTGGCGGCGGCCAGGCGCGCCCCCGCGCCGGTGCGGGCATCGCACAACTCGGCCACTGCTTCGGCCTGGGTCAGGTCCAGACGACCGTTGAGAAAAGCGCGCCGGGTGAAGTCCCCCGGCCCTGCGGGAGCGGCTCCGGCCGCGCCGGCCGCTTCCAGCAGTGCGGCGCAGATCCCCTGTCCGGCATGGCAGTGCAGTTCACCGACATCTTCGCCCGTTGCCGAGGCCGGCCCGGGCATGTACACGGCAAGCGCCTCGTCCAGCGTTTCACCCCGGCTTCCCAGGGCGCGCCCGTAGTGCATGCGTCGCGGCTGAAAGACAAAGCCCGCGTCTCTCCGCACAGTCGAAGGAACATCCGCGCCGCCCTGCTTCAAAGGGTCGTTTGTCCTGCCCGCCGCTGAAAGATCGCCTGTCCTGCTTCGCTTCGAAAGATCACCTGCCGCGTCGAACGCCGAAAGAACGACTGCCTTGCCGCGTGTCGAAGCATCGCCCGTCCGGCGCCGCGCGGGGGCGAAAAGCCGACCCAGCACGGCCAGCGCGTCCGGCCCGCTGATGCGCAGCACGGCTATGCCGCCGCGTCCGGGCGGCGTAGCCACGGCCGCTATGGTGGGATATTCGTCAGTCCCGCTCATGGTCCCCGGCATGCTCGTCGGCACCACAGGACAGCTCGGCTCCGTGCAGGCGTTCTTCCAGTGCCCGGCGCTGTTTGCGTTCTCGTGTGCCGGCCGGTTTAAGGTCTTCAAAGACGCGCGAGCGTTCCTGCTTACGAGCGAAAATGAGAAAACCCGTATGCGCCGTCATGCGGTCTGCCGGGCGCAGGCGGTCGGCCACGGCCTTCCAGGGGCGCACGAGGACTTCCTCGACTTCCGTATCGTCGAAATTCCGGCTCTCCATGCCTTTGAGCAGCATGGACACCTGCTCGGCCGTGGGGAGCAGAAAGGCGAAAAGCCCTCCCCCTTTGACGGCGGCCAGGGCTTGATCCAGGTACAGCCACGGTTCGCGCAGGTCCAGAAACAGGGCATCGGCATCCGTTTGCTCAAAGCCTTCGGCGATGTCGCGCTCGTACTGGGTGACGTTGCCGCCGACACCCGCCCATTCCAGGTTACGCCGGCAGAGTTCGAAAAATTCCCGCCGCGCCTCGTAACTGTAGACTCTTCCCGATTCTCCGCTGAACCAGGAAAGGGCCGTCGTCATGCTTCCCGATCCCGATCCGGCCTCAATGATCCGGCGGCCGTTGCCGACGCCCAGGCGCATGCAGAGGTAGCCGATGTCTTTGGGATACAGAATTTGGGTGCGGCGTTTGACGCCGCGCGTCAAATCATACAGCGAGGGTTTGAGAACGCGGCAGGGAACTCCCTTGAGGGTTGCGACCTCCGTGCCGAAGGGCGTTTCGGCCAGCAGGGCGGCCGGGATGACCCCGTCGTTGCCGTGGATGTCCTGGCCCGGCACAAGGCGGCGCAGGCTGCGCCGCCCGCCGGGCGGGACAAGGATGAACAGTTCGCCGAATGCGGGCACAGGTTCCCCTTACTTATATATGCGTTAAGGTATTGATCCCCCGATTAAAGCCTGCCGCGGTTTTTGGGGCGGAGCTCCAATAATACCAAGTTGCATTCAAACGAGTTTGAATGCAAGACGCCAAAGTTTTTGAAAAACAGGCAAAGCCTGATTTTTCAAAAACTTGCGGGCGGCGGCTTCGCCTCCGCCATACCAATTTG
>JAISMY010000078.1 GCA_031276485.1 Desulfovibrio sp.
GGGTTTTCTCCGTCCAGCATCCACCCGGCCAGGGGCAGGAAGAACAGCGGGATGAAATGCGGAAGAGTGATAAGGCCCGGCGCAAGGGCCGTCTTGGGCAGGCTCATGCCCGTTTCCAGGCCCAGAAGGATAAAAACGCCCGTTCCCGCGCCGAATATCCACAGCAGAGCCATGCGCGCGTCCGCGGAAACAGCCGGAGGCTTGTCCGCACCGGCCGGGCTGTTCCTGTTCGTTTTCGGAGCGCCGTACAGGTAAAAAGCCGCTCCCAAGCACAAGCCCGTGCCGCCCATGTTCAGACAGTTCAGGGTAAACAGATGGAAGGCCCGACCGCTTGCCGTCAGATCGTCGGACGCGCCGCCCAACAAGGGGAACAGAGCCACCCACAGAAGCTCCCCAAGGGCCATGATCAGTCCGTAGAAAAAGCCTTCTCGTCCCGCCGGCGCCGTGCGGAAAAACAGTGTCAGCCCCAAGGGAATAAACAGGGCCGCGCTGACGCTGATCATGGGCGGTCTGCCGTTGAACAGCAAGAGCGGCCAATCGCCGGGCAGAACCGGGATGACGGCGCAGGAAAGGCCCGTCAGGCCCGTCAGGGCGGCAAGGGGCGCGCCGGGATTGGCCGTCCCATTTTTTTTCGCAACGCGATGCAGAATCAGGCCCACCAGCAGCGCCGTAACGAAATGAAGGAGAACGAGGGGGTCGCCGCCGGACTTCCCGCTGCCGCGCAGGTTGGCCACGATCAGCCCGAAGGCGATGGAGCAGTAAATCAGGCCCATGCTCAGGGCAGGGAGAAGAAAACTGTCGCGCCGCATAAACCGTCCTTATTCCCTGCATCCACGAGTTCGCGAATAAAAATTATGCGCTTAATCCCTGCCCAAAACGCTGTTGACACAATCAGCCGGAAACATGAGCAGAAAGACGGTTAAGCAGGATCCCGTCTACCCGTCCGGAGCGCAAAAAGCGCCGGGGCAGATGTTTGTTTCCAGAACTGAATCATCGGCAACGTCAAATGTGCACTTGTCGGCGCCTACAGGGCCATATCGAGAAAACATGTTCCTCGTTATCTATCTTCCTTTGCTTACCGTTTCAATAGAAGTTTCAATTTGCCGGACTTGATGGAGTTAGGGACTCTATCGCTTTCCATACGGGCGTTTTGCTTGTCGGAATTTTTCATGGCGTTCCGGTACTTTTCATCCCTGGACACCATTGCCGGAATTTCCCTTATCTGGCGGCGCACATTATCCGCATCAGTCCACTCTATATTCCCGAACAGGTCATTGAAGGTCATGAGGATATTCGTCAGTTGATCCATCTCCGGTTCAGGCTTTCCGCCACCGCCGCCGGTCGGCACAGGATCAACCGCAGCGTTTTCATCTTGCAGTTGGATGGAGAGCATAGCTTGGGCTTCAAGCCGGTAGCTGTCCAGATCAATGGCGTCCAGAATGCCTTGGGTCAAATCTTCCTCTTGGGGGGAAGGCAGTTTGGGCAAAAGAAAGTTGAGGAAGATGGAAAGTTTTTCCCATTCAGCATTGCCGTAAGGCAAAATAGCGCCCAAAAAGCCATAGGCGCGGACAAATCCTTTAGAAAAGCACAAGGCTGGCCGGATATATTTTGACGCCGTTGCGCAAAACATCCACAATGCCGCGCTTGGCGATTTCGCTCTGCAAACGGTTAAGAAATTGGACGCGCTTCAAATCGCTTTGCCGTACCCCAAGTTGTTCCATTTGCTTGGGTTGGGTGGACTCCAAAAAACGGAACAGGCGGGTTTCATCAAGAACGTATTCTCTGTTATAATCCTCGTTAGGGCCTTGTTCGTAGCCGTTATGGGCAACAAGGCAGTTGACAATCAGGGTTTCAAGCCTTTTTTCACTGGCATCAAGTGGTTGCATTCCCTTGCTCCAGCGGTTCTATCCAGCCCTTACCCATCAACACCTGCGCGGCTATTTCTATTTGGCGTCGTGAAAATTGGCTTTTATGAGGATTCCAAGCATATGTATAGCGGATGACCTCATCCAAAGTACGCGCCTTTTTCCGTTTGACAACCCAATGCACGGTGGCAAGCAATTCCAGACCGAATGACGATTCAAAGCCGTTCACCAAATCGGCTACCCGATTAAAACGTTCCTGTGTTTCAGGATGGGATCGCAAAAATTCTTCCGCTTCGCTCTCCGCCCCTGGCACCAGTTCCAGTTGCTTGTCGGGCCTGTCGCCTCCATCCGCGTACCCCGAGATATAATAGCCTTCAATCGCGCTCAAAACATGCCGCAAATTTTCCGCATACGGTCCGTAGCGCCCTTGGCTGTAGGAAAGGCGCAAGCTTTCGCCGCTTTGTTGCAGAAAATACATGAGCTTATGAATTTCCAGCAAGGTCACAAAGGGGTCCAGCAGCCCTGCCAGGTATCGCCGCATCAGGCCTATAAGAGCGGCTCTTCCGGCGGTCATGGCCGGAATTGTTCTTGCGTGGGTCATAACATCGTTATGGGGGGCGCCTGCCGGTTCAAAAACGACAACGCGCACGTCGGGCAGTTGTTCCAGTGCGGTTTCAATTTTCCTGCGCACTTCATTCCAATCTAATCCGCCAAGACCGCTGCCCAAAGGCGGAATCGCTATAGAGGCAATTTTGCGTTCTCTGATGACTTGCGCCAAATCCCGCAAGCCTGATTCAAGGTCTTCCATGCGGCTTTTGCCGCGCCAATGTCGTTTGGTGGGAAAATTGACGATATAGTGCGGGAAGGGAAGCGTGCCTGTTGCAAAAACAAACATGCGTCCCGGCCTTACCAGTTCCTTTTTGCAGGCGGCGGCATATGCTTGGAAATTGTCGGGAAATCTGTTTTTGAATTGCAGGGCGATGCCGCGCCCCATCACGCCGACGCAGTTGACGGTATTGACCAGGGCTTCCACATCGGCCTTGAGGATGTCGCCGGCGATAAATTCAATCATGGTATCACCTTCTCAATAGTACCATTGCGGCAGAATTTTTACAAGGGGTTTGTGTTCAGCCTTGATCAGCGCGCGGTTGACCCTTTGTTCAGTCCGCTCTGTCTGCACTCCGATGCCGATCAGCAAATGCCAGGGGAAATGGTTTTCCAGGAGAAACTCGGCCTGCTTGGCCTCTTTGCAGGAATGCCATGATTCCGTTTTCACCGCATCCCATTGAACGGCGTCAAGCTGCGTCAAATCCGAATAATCCTCAAAATAACAACTTCCCGCATTGGAGCTTGTAAAGGCCCATCGCTGATGGTTTTCATCGGCCCATTGTAATGTCTTATGCAAATCGGCGACCAGATGCACGATAGGCTCCTGACCTCCCCGGTAATGCAAATCATGATGATTGCCCCTGGAGATAAGATAGAGCATGACGGAACGCGGGCAGAAGTAGAAGGGCACGCAATCGCCGACATGAATATCCGGATGGCTTCTCAGCGTCAGTTCATAAAGGCGGCGATGTTTGATGCCGTCCATGCCGATGGTTGTTCCCGACATATTGCGCCTGACGACTTCAGCGTCACACAGCAAGCCGCCCGCCGACAAAATGGACGGCAACCTGTCCACATGGACAATGTGATAGATGCGGATACATTCGGGCACGCTCACGCTGTTGCCTCCAACCCGGCGTCCCCGCATTCCGGCAAGTCGGTCTCCCCATCACAGGGCATGTAACCCGCCGTTTCCTCCACCGCCTCATATTCCGGCACAGCCACGTCCCGCACATCCAGTTTGCCGGTAACGACATCGGAAATCAGGCGGGTGCGGTATTCAATCAATAATGAAATTTGAGATTTTTTGTACCTTTCTAAATCTTTTGGGTCGATACTGGATTTACCACATAAAGTACGCGACAAACGATTAACTTGCGACACCTTCCAATCAAGGAAACGCACGATTTGGTCTTGTTCGGCGTGGGAGGGCAGAGGGAAGCGGACGTATTTCAGCGCGTCCATCGACAAATCCCATTGGCCAACACGAATACCGTTGGAAATACGTCCAAACTCACCTACAAAGTGGTGACTGCGAATGGTATAGTTAAAATAGCATGGATCGGCTTCGTGCAGATCAAATACAAAATATGCAGGGCTGACTATGCCGTCATATTGATATACGCCGCATGACCCCTGCCATGCTTTCATTTTGTTGATGACAAATTGCCCTGAGTGGACAACCTTATAACCGCTTAAATCATCAGGGATAGTATTATGGTTTTCACTTTTATCCCGGCTACGCAGAATAACGCCTTTTTCGCGCACAACAGAAAGAAGCGGCAAATCCGGGCGATTTTTCTGGCTGGCTGGTGTGATCAATGCTCGTAATGGCACAGAATCGAACCACATTACCGCGCATCTCTCATCACTTCATCCAACAATCCTTCCGTTTCGGCTTCAAGGGCGCGGATGTCGGCCACGATATCCGCAAGCTCACGAAGCTGCACGGGTTTGTAAAAATGCTTTGTAAAGCTGATTTCATAACCTATTTGCGTGTTGCTCTCGTCCACCCAGGCGTCCGGGGCGTAGGGCAGAACTTCCTTCTCCATGAAGGCCGCGATGCCGCCGGGATACTCCAGAGGAATCTGCTCGGTACCCGTCAACTCGCTGTCAGGAATCTGATTGCCCTCCTCGTCAACGCAAACATCGGCGGTAGCGTCCTTTTCGGACAGCGCGAACACAATTTCACGCCACAATTTTACTTTTACCCTGACCTTGGCCTTGCCCAGAGCCTCGGCCAGAAGTTTTGCAAAATCGTCTGCATTCTTGTAAAGCGTGGCGGCATCAAGGGCGTGTAAAACATCCAGAATCGCCCGCTGCAATTTTTGTCCTTCCGCATTGCCTTCAGGCGTCGCCTTCGCCTTTTTTTTGGGGACCTTTGAGCAAGGCCATAAACTCCGGGCCAGTGGACACGCGGGCGATGCGTTCAGGACTTGCCTGGAAGTTCAGCCGAAGCGGGCGCAGCACCGTGACTTTCCAGTAGCCGAAGGAACAGTTGTCGAAAATTTTGCTGTGTTCCGTCTCCGCGAAGTCAAGATACAGCTTGAGGATATGCTCGCGGATTTCCGGCGAGAGTTCGCAGTTTTTGGCCCCAAGGTTCTTGCGTAACGGAGATTTCAGGCTTGCGGCGTCAATAAGCTGAATTTTGCCGCGCACATACACATCCATGAGGCAGTCATCGGCAATGCCCCAAATGAAACTTACGATTTGGTTATATATTTGTATGTCCATGATGATTCTTTGTCGTGAAGATTATCAAACCGGAACTGGCATTCGGTAACAGGTTGACCCAAAAAAATATAGCTGGTGCCTAATTGTTAAAGTTACGAGCATAATTTTTCAGGCAACGCGTTATCACCTTTACCCGCAGCTTGGTGTCGGTGGGAACTGTCTCCGGAAATTAAGCACAGCAGGGAACGGCAGGGAAAATTACGACACTTTTTGCGAGGCTGAAAGTCCGTCAACGCTGAAAAGAGGCAGCGGCGGTTTGTTTACCTGGAAGGAAAGATGAGTAGCCACAGCCTGTTATTTGCATGTAACTGTGGCTGGGCCGCATGGACTCGAACCATGATTGACGGAGTCAGAATCCGTTGTCCTGCCAATTGAACGACGGCCCATTGCGGTGTATGTGTATAGGACGCGGGCGGAAGGCGTCAAGGAAAAATTGCGGCGCGCCCAGGCAGGACAGAACTTCGCTGCGCCGGGAATGCCGATGACCTGCAACGCCTGCTCCCGTTTGCCGTAACACGCGATTCATCATGACCTTACTACTGCCTGCATCTCCTCTATCAATCAAACAAATCACGTCTCGACAAGATGCCGTTGTTTGACGCTTACGGCATGCCGTCACCCCACTGACCTGTTTTTTTTCACTTCGAGAAACGGCTTATCTATATTTAAGTAAACACCATCAAAGTACGCTCAAGCCGAATGAGCCTGATTTTTGCCGGTCGGCGTGACGTACAGGAACAGCCCGCCGCCGTCCGGGTGTTTTTGCATCTTGCCGTTACCGCTCACGCGCCGTATAAAGGTGCCTGTCAGCTTCATCCGGCTTGCTCCATAGCGGTGTTTTTAGTACGTTACGCCGGGGTGCTGCCGACAATCCTGAAATGAGCCTTTGCTTACACGGCATTGCAAGGGTACTATGCGTTTCCCCGGCTTGTCCTCTTCCTTTTGCCGGGGCGGGCATAGATCCCTTTTATCCCGTAAAATGAGGTAAATCCATGCCAAGGGCATACCAAAAGCCTATCAGCAAGTCTACCGGCAGACATGGCGGATTTTGACGGATTTTGACGGATTCAGCGAGACTCGAAGCGGAGCCGGATTCAGGTTGATTTACTGAAATTACATGTAAATAAGACAATAAGAGCCTTGCTGAAAGTTGTAGTCAAAATCCCAAAGTTGAACCGCTCCAATGAGGTGTAACGCCTCGCCCAAGGAAGTTCTGATGAGAAGTTATCGTCCGATTCTGGAACGCATATACGATTTCAAGCCCGTGGAACTGCCGCCGCTGCGGGAGGAACTGGAAGGGGATCTGCGGCGTTGCCAGGACTGCGGCGTGCCCTTTTGCCACGCCTCGGGTTGCCCGCTGCTCAACGCGGTGCCGGAAATCAACGCCGCGGCATTGAGCGGGCGTTTACGCACGGCGCTCGGCGTCCTTCTGGCCACTTCGCCTTTTCCTGAATTTACAGCCCGCGTCTGTCCAGCCCTGTGCGAGGGCTCCTGTGTGCAGGGACTGCACGGCACGCCGGTCCCCTGCCGGCAGATAGAATACGCGGTGATTGAGGGCGGTTTTGCCGCCGGTCTTGTCCATGCCCACATTCCTGCGCGGCGGAGCGGGCTGCGGGCGGCCGTGATCGGCTCCGGCCCCGCCGGTCTGGCTGCGGCCTGGCGTCTGAACCGCGCCGGGATTGCGGTTACGGTCTACGAAAAAAACGCCCGGCCCGGCGGCTTTCTGCGTTACGGCATTCCGGATTTCAAGCTGGAAAAGAGCGTTCTGGACCGCCGCGTCCGCCTGCTGCAGGAAGAAGGCATTGTCTTTGAATGCGGGGTAGAAGCCGGAGCGGATATTTCCACCCGGCTGCTGGGCGAACGGCACGATGTGCTGATCCTGGCCGCGGGCACCGGCAAAAAACGCGACCTGCCCGTCCCCGGCCGCGAGGCGGCAGGCATACAGTTTGCCGTGGATTACCTGACCGCGCAGAACAAACTGAACGGAGGGGAAATCGCAAGCCTGCCGCCGGACTGCGATGCCGGGGGCAAGCGGGTGCTGGTCATCGGCGGAGGCGACACCGGCTCTGACTGCGTGGGCACGGCCTGGCGGCAGGGCGCGCTCTCGGTATGCCAGACGGAAATCATGCCCAGGCCGCCTGAAGGCCGCACACCGGAAAATCCCTGGCCGCAATGGCCGCGCGTTTTGCGTACCTCAAGCAGCCACGAAGAGGGCGGTGAACGGCGCTGGAACATCGGCACCGTTTCGTTTTCGACCGCGCCCGACGAAGCGGGCGGCCCGGAGCGCGTTTGCGCCGCGAACTGCGCGGAAGTGTCCTGGGAAAGCGGCTCCCCGGTTCCTGTGACCGGCACGGAGTTTTCCCTGGCTGCCGACCTTGTGCTGCTGGCCATGGGCTTTACCGGGGCGGAAGACGGGCCGCTGACGCAGGCGCCGGGTTGCGCTCCGGACGGCTCCGGACGTCTTCCGCGCGTCTGCGCGTTGCCCGGCGGTCCGAAAGCGTACGCCTGCGGCGATGCCGCCCTCGGGCCTTCTCTGGTCGTGCGGGCTGTAAACGACGGCCTGCGCACGGCTGAACGCATTTTAGCGGATTACGGCTTATTGACTTGCTTGACTTGAATAATATACGGAAATAGTTGAAAATTTTTACTCCCGTTTCCCTTGACGGGAGTAATTTTTTGCTGTATTGCTCCCGCAGATTCAGCTTTGCCCCATATTTGATATTTGCCCCACAGATGATATTGATATGATTCAACCTTGCCGTACGCGCGGTGTAAGCGGCGCGGCGACTCCACAAAACAAAAAAACATAGCCCCTCGCGGGCGATGTATATTTTGTGGAGCAAGTGCGTCTTTTTTTGTGGAGCAAGATGCGTCTTTTTTTTGTGGAGCAAGTGCGTCTTTTTTTGTGAAGTTTCAATCCACGGCTAAGGGAGAGGTTTCAGACCATAAAAGAAATTTTGATGAAAAAAAGAAACATTGAAATCCGGAATACTTAACGATGACACGCTGGTTCGTCTCCCGCCACAACGGCGCAATCGAATGGGCAAAACGCAGAAAAATTCCCGTCGACCGCTGGGTTTCACATCTGGATGCGGACTGTATCCGCAACGGCGACGTCGTTATGGGCACTCTTCCCCTCGGCGCTGCCGCCGACATATGCAGCCGCGGAGCCGCATTCTATTCACTTGACTTTCAAACCGAAGAAAGACAAAGAGGCAGAGAACTGACCGCCGATGACCTCCTGACCGCCGCGGCCGTCCTGCAACGCTATACCGTCACCAAGGAGAACGGCGATGTCCTCTGAATACGATATCCACGTCTGCATGGTCTCCGATCAACCCGCTCCCAACCTGCTCCCCGCCCTCGACAACGCCCTCGGCCCCAAAGACAAAAAAATTATCCTGCTCGTTTCCCCACAAATGCAAAAAAAAGCGGACGGCTTGAAAAATGTCTTCAAAAAATACAGCCTGAGTACAGATGACGTAGTTATCCAAGATCCCTATAACTTTTCGCAAATCCAGGAACAACTGTACAACTGTCTCGCAAGGTATGAAAATAAAAACATTGTTTTGAATCTTACCGGCGGCACGAAAATCATGGCCTTCGCCGCACAAAGCATTTTTGAAAGGGCCGGAAAACCAATGTTTTATGTAAAAGAACAGGATAACAGCGTAATAATTCTACAGGGCGGTAAAGAAAAATCCCACGCGCCCCTGGATAAAAGATTGAAAATCCAGGACTACCTCCTGGCGTATGGATATAACTCTGAATTATCTGAAAAGAAACTATACAATTCTTCTGATTTCACATTTGAATTAATAAACAATATATCAAAATACGAAGGCGCCGTGAGCAGAACAAATGCGTATGTATCAAGTGCCCAAGATAGATTTTCCTTGACATTCGACAGAACGCATCATGATGATGGAACAACACATTTTCTCAATCTATGCCAAAAATTTGATTTATTAACTGCTGAACGAAATCAGTTTACTTTTCGTGATGAACAGGCGCGCAGTTACGTTTGCGGCGGATGGCTTGAAGAGCATGTATACGGATGTATAAACCAAATCGGCAAACAAAAAATTCAGGATAAAGTACTAAACATAACTATAAAAAGTTTGCCTCAGGCAGTAGAAAATGAAATTGATGTCGCCGTTTTGGCAAATAATTACTTACATATTATTGAATGCAAAACAGCCAATATCGGCAATTTAAAAGCCAGTGATGTATTGTATAAACTTAATACACTGAAAAATAAACTAGGCTTAAGAGCGAAATGCATGCTTGTAAGTTCCCGCTATATAGATAAGGAGTATGGTAAGAAAAGAGCAAGCGACAATGCAAAGCGGGCTAAGGATTACAAAATTAAAGTTATCCAGCGCGATGAGCTGAGAAACCTCAAGAATCACCTGGAAAAATGGATTGCGGAACCGTAAGCGTTGCGCCGGCCGAAGCGGACCTCCCCGCGTCCTCCTGGGATATTTCCCCGCCTGCATCTCCGCGCCCGCAAAAAAATGCCGAAATTCACACATGAAACCTTGACTTTCTGCGCCCGCAGGCGGTAAAGAATTCACTGCCTCGCAAGCGTAGGCGCGTAGCTCAGGGGTAGAGCACTTCCTTGACACGGAAGGGGTCAGCAGTTCGAGACTGCTCGTGCCTACCAGTCGTAATCAAAAGGGAGGTTCGCCTCCCTTTTATTTTTTATAGTCCCCCCCCTGCGGACGAAGAAAAACGGCGGTGACCATGATTATCGCGGGCAAACCCTGCACCCCCGCCCCCGGCGCAAGCTGCGGCGAACTGCTGCGGCAGGCGCTCTCCGGCAAAACCTTCAAAAGCTGCATGGCCGCCCGCGCCGACGGCGTCCTCCTCGACCTCGCCGTCCCCGCCCCCGCCGGGGCCGAACACCTCGAACCCGTTACCGCAGATTCCCCCGAAGGACTCGAAATCCTGCGCCACAGCGCCTCCCACGTTCTGGCCCGCGCCGTGCGCCGCCTCTTCCCCCAGGCCGGAGTGAGCATCGGCCCGGCCATAGACAAAGGCTTCTACTACGATTTCGACGTGCCCCGCCCCTTCACCCCCGAAGACTTCCCGGCCCTCGAAGCCGAAATGCGCAGAACCGTCGAGCAGGCCGTCCCCTTCGTCCGCCGCGAAATCCCCAAAGAAGACGCCCTGCGCTTCTTCGCCGACAGAGGCGATACCTACAAAACAGAAATCATCGAAAGCCTCGACGCGGATACCGTCTCCCTCTACGACCTCGGCGGCTTCGTCGACCTCTGCCGCGGCCCGCACCTGCCCCACGCGGGCTTCATCAGGGCCTTTACCCTGCTCTCCGTCGCCGGGGCCTACTGGCGCGGCGACGAACACAACAAAATGCTCTCGCGCATTTACGGCACCGCCTTCGCCCGCGAAGAAGACCTCAAACAACACCTCTTCCGCCTCGAAGAAGCCAAACGCCGCGACCACCGCAAACTGGGCCGCGAACTCGACCTCTTCGACTTTCACGAAGACGCCGCCCCCGGCATGGTCTTCTGGCACCCCAAAGGCATGCTCCTGCGCGTCATCCTCGAAGACTTCCTGCGCAAGGAACACCTCAAACGCGGCTACGAACTGGTCCAGGCCCCCCAACTCCTGCGCCGCGAACTCTGGGAAAAATCCGGACACTACGACAATTACCGCGAAAACATGTACTTCACCGAAATCGAAGGCGACGCCTACGCCGTAAAACCCATGAACTGCCTGGGCCACATGCTCATTTACGGCAAAAAGGCGCGCAGTTACCGCGAACTGCCCGCGCGTTTCATGGAACTCGGCGTGGTCCACCGCCACGAAATGAGCGGCGTGCTGCACGGACTGCTGCGCGTGCGCCAGTTCACCCAGGACGACGCCCACATCATCTGCCGCCCCGACCAGCTCAAAGACGAAATCATCGGCGTCATCACCTGGGTACGCGACATCTTCACCCTCTTCGGCTTCAGCTACAAACTCGGCGTAGCCACCCGCCCGGAAAAATACATAGGTACCCCCGAAGCCTGGGAACGCGCCACCGCCGCCCTGATCGGGGCGCTGGAACACCTGGACCTCGCCTATACGCTGTATGAAGGCGACGGCGCCTTCTACGGCCCCAAAATAGACTGCCGGGTCACGGACAGCCTGGACCGCGAATGGCAGTGCTCAACCATACAATGCGACTTCACCCTGCCCGAACGCTTCGACCTCGCCTACACCGGCGCCGACGGCGAAAAACACCGCCCGGTCATGGTCCACAGGGCCGTCCTGGGTTCCCTGGAACGCTTCATAGGCATCCTGACCGAACACGGCGCAGGCGCCTTCCCCGTCTGGCTTGCCCCGGAACAGGCCCGCATCCTCACGGTTACGGACAGGCACGACGCCTTCGCCCGCTCCGTGCAACAACGCCTGCGCGCCGCGGGCATCCGCGCCGAAGTCGATCTCAGGAACGAGAAACTCGGCTATAAAGTGCGCGCCGCACAAGTCGAAAAGGTTCCTTTCATCCTGGTCACAGGCGACAAAGAGCTTGAAGCGGGCGAGGTCAACCTGCGCCTGCGCGGCGGCGAAACTGTCGGCTCAAAATCCCTTGAGGACGCCGCGGCCCTGATTCTGGCCGAATCCGACGCACCCTTCAAACAAGGAGGCATGAACTATCGCTTCTCCTAATCTACGTCCGCGCCGCGTCGAACCCCAGGACTCCGTGCGGCGGAACGAACAAATCCGCGTGCGCGAGGTCCGCCTCATAGGCGAAGACGGCGAACAACTCGGCATCATCGAACGCAGCCGGGCGCTGCAGATGGCTCAGGACGCCGGCTGCGACCTCGTCGAAGTGGCCGCCGCGGCCGACCCCCCCGTCTGCCGCATCATGGATTACGGACGCTTCAAGTACGAAGCCCAAAAGAAAAAACAGGAAGCGCGCAAACGGCAGACCGTCATCCAGATCAAGGAAATCAAGCTGCGCCCCAAAACCGACGAGCACGACTACCTGACCAAAATCGGACACATCAGGCGCTTCATCGAAAACGGCGACCGCTGCAAGGTGACGATTTTCTTCCGCGGCCGGGAAATAGTACACAAAGACCGCGGGCAGACCATGCTTGATAAAGTGGTCGAAGATACCAGGGATATAGCCAAGGTAGACCAGGAAGCCCGCGCCGAAGGCCGCACCCTGTACCTGATGTTGGCCCCGCTGCCGAAAAAATAGCGCGCGCCCGGAAGTGGTCGAAAATGCACAGGATATAGCCGGCGCGGACCAGGAAGCCCGCGCCCCGGACCTGATGCCGGCCCCGCTGCCGAAAAAACAACGCGCGCCCTGAACTGGTCGGAAATGCACAGGATATAGCCGGCGCGGACCAGGAAGGCCGCGCCCCGGTCCTGACGCCTGCCCCGCTGCCGAAAAACAGCGCGCGCGCCGGCTCCCGGCGCCTGACTTTTTGCTTGCATGCGCGGGTCATTCGACGTATTTGGTTTTCTTTAGGAAAGCAACGTGCAAGAGCATTGTCGGGAGAACTCCATGCCCAAGATAAAAAGCAGGCGCTCCGCAGCCAAACGTTTCGACGTTACCGGCTCCGGCAAGCTGCGCCGGCGCAGGCAAAACCTGCGCCATATTCTGACCAAGAAGAACGCCAAGCGCAAAATGCGTCTCGGCCAATCCGCCGCGGTCGATGCCGCCGACGTTAAAAATGTACGCAGGATGTTGCCTTACGCCTGAATCCGGGCGCAAACAGCCCGCCGGCGGCCGCCGGGAAGGCGCCCCGCAGGCAGGCGCCCGCGTTGTGTCGTTTTTTGCAATCAGCTACCGGGAACGGAGGTTTTCATGCGGGTCAAACGGGGAGTGACGGCGCACAGGCGCCACAAGAAATATCTGAATATGGCCAAAGGCTACCGCGGCGCGCGCAGCAAACTGTACCGCACGGCGCGCGAAGCGGTCGAACGCGGTCTGGCCTATGCGTTTCGTGACCGCAAAGTACGCAAGCGCGAATTCCGCAAGCTCTGGATCCTGCGCATCAACGCCGGTGCGCGGGAAAGCGGGCTGTCCTACAGCCGCTTCATGGACGGCCTGAAAAAAGCCGGTATCGCCCTTGACCGCAAAATCCTGGCCGATATGGCCGTCAAGGCCAAGGAAGACTTTGCCGCCCTGGTCGAGCGCGCCAGAGCCGCAACGGCCTGATCCCCGCTTTCCGGCTACCCCTGCGCGAGGTCCGCATGACGCTGCTTGCCGAACTTGAACGCACGACCGCAGACTTTACGGCTGCCCTGGCGGACGCGGCAGGAGCCGCCGAGGCGGAAAGCCTGCGCAACGCCTACCTGGGCCGCAAAGGCGCGCTGGCCGCTCTGATGAGCCGCCTGCCGGAACTTGCGGCCGGCGAACGCCCCGCTTTCGGCAAAGCCGCCAACGCCGCCAAAGAACGCCTGAACACGCTTCTCGAAGAACGCCTCGCGGCCTTCAAAGCCGAAGCCGACCGCGCAAGCCTCGCCCGCTTCGACCCCAGCATGCCCGGCCGTATGCCGGAACGCGGTTCCCTGCACCCCGTCACTCTGGTGATGGAGGAAATATGCAGAATCCTCAACAACCTGGGCTTTGAAACCGTTGACGGGCCGGAAGCGGAAACGGATTTCCACAACTTCGAGGCCCTGAATTTCCCAAAGGATCACCCGGCCAGGGACATGCAGGACACGCTGTTCCTCAGCGGCGAGCTGCTCATGCGCACCCATACTTCGCCCATGCAGGTGCGGGCCATGCTCGAACGCAAAAAGCCCCCGGTCGCCGTCATCGCTCCCGGCAAAGTCTACAGGCGCGACTACGACCAGACGCACAGCCCCATGTTCCACCAGGTTGAAGGACTGCTCGTGGACAAGGGCGTCAGTCTCGCCCACCTGCGCGGCGTGCTGACCCATCTGCTGCGCGACCTGTTCGGCCCGGACGTAACGTTGCGTTTCCGCCCCAGTTTTTTCCCCTTCACCGAGCCGTCGGTGGAAGTGGACATGTCCTGCGTCATCTGCCGGGGCAGCGGGCGCAAAGCGGACGGCAAGAGCGGCGAAAGCCCCTGCCGGGTATGCAGGAGTACGGGCTGGCTGGAAATTTTAGGCGCGGGCATGGTCGACCCGGCCGTCTTCGCCGCGGTGGACTTCGACCCGGCCTGTACCGGCTTCGCCTTCGGCCTGGGCGTCGAGCGCGTGGCCATGCTCAAGTACGGCATAGACGACCTGCGCCTGTTTTTCGAAAACGACCTGCGCTTCCTCACCCGGTTCGTCAAATGATTCGGCTGCCGGAGCAAAACCGCCTCCATGCCCTTTTGCCTTGCCGGCGGCGGGAACGCGGCCCCGCCCCGGCGCGCGCGACATTTCGTATTTCACCTGAACTTCCTTTATGGTCTGAAGCCTCTCCTTTCAGGGAGATTCCCGCCTGACGCCCGACCCGGCCGGGCATGTCTTTCCGGCAGCCCCTTCCTTCAGGGAGGGGGCAATCCACCCGGCTCCCGTCCGCCGGGACGGAGTCGGTCGGCGGATGGAGCCGGCTGTGGATGGAGCCGGCTGCGGATTGAAACAAACACCGCGACATCCGGTCGCGGCTTCCGATTCCAAAGCAACCGTGCCGGACGCCTGCTTTGGAATCGGAATGAGACCTTCGTCCCGAGCGGAGTCCGTATGCTGCTCAGCATGAACTGGTTGCGGGAATTTCTGCCCTACGCGGATTCAGCCGAAAGCCTCGGCGACCGTCTGACTATGGCCGGTCTGGAAACGGAGAACATCCTCAGGCCCCATGCGGCGCTCAACGCTGTCGTGACCGGGCTGGTCGCCGCATGCGCCCGGCACCCCGCCGCCGACAAGCTGTCGGTCTGCCGGGTGGACGTCGGGGACGAGGTGCTGGACATCGTCTGCGGCGCGCCCAATGTCGCCGCCGGACAGAAAGTGGCCGTGATCCGGGCCGGCCGCGTCTTGCCCGGCGGGCAAAAAGTGTCGAAAGCCGTGCTGCGCGGCGCGCCCTCCAACGGCATGATCTGCTCCGAACGCGAACTCGGGTTTTCCGACGAGCACGACGGCATTCTTGTTCTGGACCCCTCCGTGCCGGTGGGCAAAGCTCTTCCGGACGCCCTGGAACTGGACGACGAGGTGCTGGACCTTTCCGTGACCCCGAACCGGGGCGACTGCCTCTCCGTTCTGGGTCTGGCCTGCGAAACGGCGGCCCTGACCGGCCTGCCCCTGAACGTGCCCGATTACCGGCGTTTCTCCGGCGGCGCGGACGCCGCGTCCGAACTCGCCCTGGTCGTGGAGGACGAAAAGCTCTGCCCTCTGTACCACGGGCTGATCATAGAAGGGCTTACGGTCGCGCCCAGTCCGCTGAAGCTGCGCTGCCGCCTGAATGCCGTGGGCGTGCGTCCCGTCTCCAACCTGGTCGACGCGACAAACTACATTTTAATGGAATTCGGCCAGCCTTTGCATGCCTTCGACCTCGACCGCATCCGGGGCGGGCGCGTCATTGTGCGCGCCGCGGACGAAGGCGAGCGTTTCACCACCCTGGACGGCAAGGAACGCGCGCTTACGGCCGGGGACATTACCATCCGCGACGCCGGGGGCGTCATCTGCCTCGGCGGCGTGATGGGCGGGCTGAATTCGGAAATTTCGGAGCATACCCGCCGCGTCTTTCTGGAAAGCGCCGTCTTCCACCCCGGCGCCATACGCGGAACAGCGCGCCGTCTGGGTCTGCACTCCGAAGCGTCCTACCGCTTCGAGCGCGGCGTGGACCCGGAAGGCGCCACGCCCGCCCTGGAACGCGCCGCACACATGGCGGCCTCCCTCGCGGGCGGCCGGGTGCGCCCCGGCCTTATCAAAAAAGCGGCGCAAACGCCGCCTGCGCGCGCCGTACATTTACACCGGGAATACGCCGAACGCCTGCTGGGCGCGACACTGGACTCCCGCTTCTGCGAAAAAACCCTGTGCGCCCTCGGCTGCACCGTGCGCGACGCTTCCGGCGGCCTGCGCGCCGGTGAGGAAAACATCGCCATAGAATGGGACGTAACGCCGCCGGCGCGCAGGCCCGACCTGACCCGCGCCGCGGACCTCGCCGAAGAACTCGTCCGCGTCTACGGCGTGGACCGCATCCCCGCCCGCCTGCCCGGCATGGTCCGCGATCTCGCGCGCTCCGGTCGGCCCGAAAGCAAAAGCGCGTTTCTGAGCCGGATCAAACACTGGGGCAGACAGGCGGGGTTGAACGAAATCATCGCCTACAGCTTTGCCGGCGGCAGGGAACTGGACCTTCTCGGGGTGCCCGGCGCGGAGCGCGTTCCCGTACTCAACCCCCTGAGCGAAGACATGGATGTCCTGCGCCCGGCGCTTATCCCCGGACTGCTGGGCGCCCTGCGCAACAATCTGGCGCAGGGCGCGCCGTCCGTGCGTCTTTTTGAAACGGCGGCCGTATTCGGCAACGGCGCTTATACGCCGCCGCCGGCCGGAGGAAATGATTTTCCCCGGACCTCCTCCGCCCCCGACCGCGTCCGGAACGGCGGGGCAACAGGGAACGCGGGAGACGGCGGGCCTTGCGCCTCTGCAATTGCTCAGACAAACACCGCGCGGGCTACGGCAGGCGGAAACGCGGGAGACGGCGGGCCTTGCGCCGGCGCGGCCGCATCCGGCTCCCTGCCGGAAGAGACAGTTTCCCCCGCCGCCGCGCAGGACGCGTTCCGCGCGGGCTTTGTGCGCGAGGAGACCCGGCTCGGCATCATCCTGCACGGCGCGCGCTCGTCCGCGTCGTGGCCGCCGCTGCCCGGCGACCTGGGTTACCTGGACCTGAAAGGTCTGGTCGAGCATCTGCTTCTGGACCTTGCTCTGCCCGCGGCCGACTTCGTCCCGGCCGGCGCGGATGCGCCGGAGCGTTTCCTGCCGTGCGTGGACGTCGTTCTGCAAGGGACGCGCATAGGGCGCGGCGGGCGCGTGAAAGAGGCCGTCGCCGCGCGCAGCCACGCCAAAAAAGAAGTCTGGTGCGTCGAACTCAACCTGGATATCCTGTACGGCCTGCACACGGCGGCAACCGTGCGCGCCGTTCCCCTGCCGGTATTCCCGCCTGTGCGCCGCGACGTCACCTTTGTCGCCCCCCCCGGGACGCGGGCAGGCGACATCGCGGCGCTCGCGGAAACGATGAAAGGCCGGATCAGTACGGAAATCAGGCTTGTAGACTGCTATGAGCCGGAAGGTACGGACGCGCGGAGCCTGACTTTCAGGCTGACCTTCCGGAGCGCGGACCGCACCCTCAAGGACGAGGAGGCCGACAGGCAACTCGGGATCTTCTCCGAAAAGGTCTGTAAAGCTCTGAACGTCGCCGTTCGGCAAATGGACTAATGTGTTTCAACCCACAGCCGGCCGGATTGCCCCCGCCCCGAAGGAAGGGGCTGCCGGGACGGCAGGCCCGGCGGGGTCGGGCGTCAAACCGGAATCTCCCTGAAGGGAGAGGCAGCCATGTCCTGCATGCCGCGCGCGCTTTGCCGGGCGTCAAACCGGAATCTCCCTGAAGGGAGAGGCTTCAAACCATAAAGGAAGTTTTGGTGAATCACGGAGCCGTCATGCTGAAGAAATACCGCTTGTGTTTCGCCGTCGTACTGGCGCTGTGCGGCGTGTGTTCCTGCTCTTTCTCCGGCGCCGTGAAAACGACGGATGCCGGCGAACCGGAACGTCCCGTGAAAGAACGCGCCGATGCCGACGCCGGCGCGACGCTGATGCCCAGGGCGGATCCGGGCTATGTGCAGTACCTTGAGCGCCAGTCCATGCTTTTCAAGTCCTCGGATATGGCCAGGGTGGTGTCGGGCAGCGGGATCGCCTGGCGCAACTCGGCCGCGGGCGGGGCGGCGGGGTTGCTGAAGCACGCGGATACCTGGGTGCTTATCCACCCCATGACCATGTTGACCTCCTCGCAAAGCACGGTCTTCAGCCAGCTTTCCGAAAGCGCCGCATGGGCGGTGCTGCGCGAGATCGGGGCGTCGGGTCTTTATGTGGCCCCGATTCAGGGCAGCGGGTTTTTGTGGGCCAGGGGCCGCAAGGGAACCGACACCGGCGACGACGTCGTGCAGTACGACTTTTCCCGCACGGCCGGCACGGAAAGCCAATACAAGCGCCTGATGCAGAACGCCGTCGGCAACAACGTGCTGATCGGTTCGGACCTTGTGCCCGCGGCCACGGGGCTTGGTCCGGATTTTTTCCTGGCGCTCCGCGGCGTGCGTGAATACCCCGGCATATACTGCATGGTGGAGATTCCGGACGAAGACTGGAAACTGCTGCCGGAGGTCAATGCCGAGGCCGAAGGTGCCGTGCTGGGTCCGGCGCAGGTGGACGCTCTGGACAGGCAGGGTCTGCTGCCCAAAAGCATGCGCGACGAAGTTTCGCCCCTGTCCCGCGCGGGCGGATGGGCGGCAACGGGTCCGGTGCGCGGCGTGGACGGCATCAGCCGGCGCTGGGTATACCGCTGGTACCGCAATCCGGCGTACGCCGTGCTGAATTGGGAAGATCCATCGCAGACGGCGCACCGTATCCTGTCCGGCAGCGCCGTCAAGCAGGTCGGACTGCAGGGACAGGCCCTCATAGGACTGCGTTTTGAAGCGTTTCAGGGGCTTGAGCCGGTTGTCGAGGGCGGCGGGTCCGGCAGGGCTTTCAGCATAGAGCCGGCCCGCACGGCGGCGCAGTCCATGGGCCGGGAGATAAAGCGCTACGGCGCCTGGAGCTGGGTGCGCGACGACGGTCTGCCGCTCAACGTTCTCAACGAATTTCTCTCTTCCGGCGTGGATTATATTTTTGACGGCGTGTTTACCCCTGCCGCCGAACACGCCCTGCTGACCGGCGACGCCGAAGCGGCGCGTTTTTCGGCCGACGAGGCGTTGCGCCTGGGAGTGGATTTCGGCAGGCTTGTTCACGTCATGCCCGCCCAGGACGGCATCAATTACGCCCTGCCTTCCTTTGCCGGAGGCGGCGCGGACGGCGAAAAGCCCGTCGCCCTGCGCGACGCCGTGCGCGCGGCCATGCGCGCCGCGGCCGGAAAACGCGCCCCGGCTCCGGTACAGGACAACCGCCTCTATGCCGCCGGCCCGGCGCTGGCGGCCATGGCCCTCGACGTCGAACCCGCGTCCGCCGTCAAGGACATTCAAAACGGGCACGCCCTGCTCATCTTTTTCAAGGCCATGCAGCCCGGACTGCTGATGCTGGCCGGACAGGATCTTTGCGGGGTGCTGCCCCTGCCTCCCGAAGCGCGCGACGGCAACCGGAACAATCCGGAAGATGCGGTCCGCGGCGGCTACGGCCTGGGGTCCGTCAGCAGCATGCGCGCCGTGTCCACCATGGGCACGAGCAGGGCGCCGCAGCTTTACCCGCCGCCGGACGTCCAGGTTCACAGCAAGGATTCCTTCCTGCGCAAGATCGGCGCCTTTCTGCGTCCGCGCAGGGACTACGGCATAGGCCGGGGACGCCTGCTCGCCCGCCCCGCCACCAAGGAGAAAGGCAGCATAGCCCTGCTCACGCGTCTGCCGGAGGGCAATGCCCTGCTCCTGGCCCTGAGTAATTTTTCGCGTTCCACGGTAACCGAGGTCATAGACCTTTCCGGCATATCCGGGGCGGACCAGGTTCCGTCGCGGGTTACGCCCATAGTTGCGGGCGGCGCGTGGTCGCTTTCCGGCAAACGCGTCACCGTTACCCTTGGCCCCTGGCAGGGCACGGCGCTGGTGCTGGGCGCCGGACCGGCGGGCGCTCCCGCAAAGAAAAAAGCCGCGCCGAATGCCGACGGAGCAATTCAGCATTGATACCAAGCCGCTTTCTGCTGAAAGCAGAAAGGATTTGCGGCGCAAAGCCTTGCCGCGAAACAGGAGCAGGCGGGCGAAGCCTGCCGTAAGCGAACTGTTTCAAGCGTTAAATGCTGTAAAGAAAACCTGACGGGTAACAGCAAAGTTGAAATGCTCCAAGACCGACAACCGGGCAGCCGCGCGGCGTTGGATGATTGTCGCCGCGCCCGCCCTGGCGCTGTTCGTTCTGGACCAGACGAGCAAGCATATCGTCGCGGGCGCCGTCGGGTACGGGAAAGCGGTTGTCGTAACCGTCTTTTTCAACCTTGTGCATGTGCGTAACTTCGGGGCGGTGTTCGGCATACTCAACGACCCCGAGCTGGGCGTACAGGTCGCCCTGTTCGGCGTGTTGACGGCCGTTGCGCTGGCCGCGGTGTTTTTTCTGGTCCGCTCGGCCGGGGAAAACGAGACTTTGCTGTTCTTCGCCATGGGCTTGATAACGGGCGGCGCGCTGGGCAATCTTGCGGACCGGCTGCGTCTGGGGGCGGTAACGGATTTTCTGGATTTTCACTACGGCGCCCTGCACTGGCCCGCGTTCAACGCTGCCGACGCGGGCCTCTGCATCGGCGCGGGACTCGCCGCCCTGAGCATGTTGCGCGGGCCGCGCAGGGACGGTGACTGAGCGCGCCGGCGCGCTGCGCCGGCTCACTTTCCGCGCTGCCGACGCGGGACTCGGCAGCGACGCCCGGCTCGGCGCGCCGGGCATGTTGCGCGGGCCGCGAAAGGACGACGGCTGATGGAGATACACCCGCTGCTGTTTTACGGTCTTTTGACCATGCCTGCCCTGGTAAACCTTTTCGGCATAGCGCATGCCTTTCGCCGTGTTTTCCCAAGCCCGCAGGAGCGACTGCTCTGGATGGGCTGCTGCGTGTTCATTCCGGTTGTCGGCGGATTGGCCTACCTCGCGTTCGGCATGCGCCGCGCGCTGAAGCCGACGGCGTACGCCCGGACCTCGGAGGACATACCGGTGCAGCATCCCGCGCGAAATTCGCGAACCCGTTCCGGACAAAGCCCGGATGAAGATTTGCCGGGACGGCCTTAGAATCTGTTTTTCAATTATCCTCGACAAAAAAGACGGCATCACGCAAGGTTTCACGCCGCAGGAAATTGAGCGGCGCACACCGGAGATGCAGCGACTACGGCCACAACCAAACGTCCGTTGCAAGCGCCGGCCGCCGGTGCGCTCCGGCTACTTGCCCAAAAGACGAAAAGAAGGTCATACAATGGCTATTATCACATCGACGGTAAAGGTTGGACAAAAGCCGAGTGAACAAGAGCGGAAGCTGATACGTGATGAATTGCGTGAAGCACAAGAGAGGCATATCAATTTAGACGATTGTCCGGAGTTGTCCCCTGATGCCCTTAAAGAGTTTGCTGTGTTGCGGGCAGAAAAGAATCGTTTGAGAAAACGACAAATAATATCTGTCCGTCTTTCACCAAGCTATATTGAAAAATACAAAACGTTGGGCAAAGGATATACTGGTGTTATGGCGGATGTTTTAGCTTATGCCGCGGATCATCCGGAAATCTTGTTTCAATCCGCCGGCGCTCATCCGGTAATTGAGGATTAAAGCCGTTAAGGCTTGATTATTGATCCCCCGATTAAAGCTTGCCGCAGTCGGCTTAAACAGCGCACTCCGCATAAAAGATATATCCCCCTATAGTTTGGCAATGTTTATTCGGCGGAGCAATAATGTGTGCGGCATCGCTGCCATGCCGCGCCGTGAAATGCTGCCGCTGTCGCTTTCTTCAATCCTGGAAGCGAAGATAAAGAATCCATCTTCATACATTTTGCCTTTCCTGTATTAATCCGCGTTTCCCTAATAAAACCGAGAGAACAGATCGACCTTGCAGGCCGGCGCTTGGCTTGCGCGCGGTAATTGGAGCAATGCCGCGGATTCTTCTCTTCAGGGCCGCGCGTTGAGGACTTTGCGCATCCTTTTGCGCATGCTCAAGACAAGGTAGGCCGAAAACCGGGAAGGGAGCGGATTTGCAGCTTTTTACCCCTCCCTTCAGGCCGGGGTCTCAAACCGTAAAGGAAGCCGCAAAGAGAATTGCCGGATCTGGAGACGACTGCCCGGCAGGCTCTGTCCCCAGGAATTTTTCAATATTTTATAAAAAAATCTGTAAGAAGACATTTACCTATTGACATAGGACCATAATCGGGGTAGAAGTTTGTGCACGTAATAATTTTATCGAATCCCCCCGGGACGGCATCATGAATTCGGCACAGTTCTTGCACACACACACACACACACACACACACACACACACACACACACACACACACACACACACACACGCACACCCTCAGAGTCATTAGTTTTCCCCCGGCCCACCCGCGCTGTCCGGTCACGTCCCCGTCGATA
>JAISMY010000090.1 GCA_031276485.1 Desulfovibrio sp.
CCGGCAGAAGCACAAAAGATATATCGTGCACTGGGCATAGTCGACAGGCCCGGATGAATAAAAAAATATGTAAATTAAATAAGTTATAAAAACTGTTGTGCCATACAAAAATACAACATACTAAAATTATTAATTTTTTCTTCAATTTTGTTAAACTCGGGCTAATTATGGCTCCTTGTCGCCTTGGATGTGGTTTTTCAGCCTCGGCTGGTAGGATAAAATGCCAATTCATTGGGAATAAGGGGCGATATTCCTTCGATTCAATCGGCTCGGGTGAAAAAAGTTTCTCAAGAAAGTCTAAAATGAGAATTGCTGAGGCCCCAGATTTCCGCTTGACTCCATGAGAATGCGGTAATATTTATCTGCACCTCCAGTGTGTGCAAGAGGGTATACCGTCCGGCCCGTTTACATGCCGGACGCAATCGGCCGGCGGACGACATTTCCGGCCGCGCTGAGGAATCCAGATGAAGGTGATTCTGTTCTGCGGCGGCAAAGGCACACGCCTGCGCGAAGAAACGGAATTTAAACCCAAACCCATGGTGGAGATAGGCGGCAAACCTATCCTGTGGCACATTATGTACCGCTACGCCCACTATGGTTTCAAGGAGTTTGTCCTGCCGCTCGGCTACCGGGGCGATGTCATCAAGCAGTATTTCCACGATTACGCCATGCGTAACGCTGACTTCACCATAGACCTCGCCACAGGGGTCGCTGAGGTCCACAACCCCGAGGATTGCCTGAACTGGAAGGTGACGCTTTGCGACACCGGCGAGGCAACGGAAAAAGGCGCGCGCATCAAACGCACGGCCGCCCACCTCGGCGACGGCCCCTTTATGGCCGCCTACGGCGACGGCGTTGCCGACATTGATATCAATGCTCTCCTGCGCTTTCATAAAAGCCGCGGGACACTGGGCACCTTTACCGGTGTGCGCATGCCGTCGCGCTTCGGCACCGTCAGCACGGACGACAAGGGCAACATAGCAAGCTGGGAAGAAAAACCGTTGCTCAACCAGTTTACGAACTGCGGTTTTTTCGTATTTGAACACGAATTTCTGGACTACCTTGACACGGACGAAAGCTGCGACCTGGAGAAGGCACCCCTTGAACGTCTGGCGCGTGAGGGTCAACTCTCCATGCACAGGCACAACGGCTTCTGGCAGTGTATGGATACCCTGCGCGACTACATGCTGCTGAATGAACTCTGGGACAAAGGCAATGTCCCCTGGATGCGCTTTGCCGACGGTCCCGCCTGCGAATAGACCGCGCAAAGCCGACAAGTGTCCGGGTCGCCTCCCGCGCGGAGGCGTGGATTGAAATGTTCCCGACCTAGGCGACCGGTTTTTCCGAGCTTGTCGCCTCCCGCGCGGAGGCGTGGATTGAAACCCGTTTTTGAGAACCTATATAAAGGCCGGCGCGTGTTCGTCACCGGACATACGGGCTTCAAGGGCTTCTGGCTGACTGTCTGGCTGCTTGAACTCGGGGCCGAGGTAACAGGCTGGTCCCTTGATGTTCCCACAACGCCGTCGGGCTTCCTTTCCCTCGGCTTGGACAAACGGATAACGCATATGCAGGGCGATATACGCGACCGGAAAGCGTTGACCCGCGCCCTGGTTTCCTGCAGGCCGGAGGTGATCTTTCATCTGGCGGCCCAAGCTCTGGTGCGCAGGTCGTATGAAGACCCGGTCGCCACTGTTGAAAGCAACGCCGCAGGCACGATGAATATTCTGGAAGCGGTGCGCAACACGCCGTCCGTCAAGTCCCTTGTGCTCATCACCAGCGACAAGTGCTACCGCAACGACGAATGGGTCTACGGCTACCGCGAGACGGACCATCTAGGCGGCAACGATCCCTACAGCGCTTCGAAAGCCTGCGCGGAAATCATTGCCCACGCCTGGTTCAGGTCCTTCTTCCGTCCCCCGGCAAACGGCCCGTGCGCGGCAACGGCCAGAGCAGGCAACGTGATCGGGGGCGGCGACTGGGCAACGGACCGCATCGTGCCGGACTGCGTACGCGCGTTCGCCGGCGGAGCGGATGCGGTTCTCCGCAACCCCGATGCCACGCGGCCCTGGCAGCATGTGCTGGAGCCGCTGTCCGGCTACCTGCACCTCGGCGCCCGCCTTCTGCGGGAAAAGGAAGAAGGACTCAATGCCCGGATCGGGAGCCTGCACGGCGAATCCTTCAATTTCGGACCGCCGGCCAATGTCGACGCCTCCGTCGGCAAACTGGCCGGCGCGTTGCGGCGGTATTGGCCCACGTTCACCTGCATAGCGGAACCGCGCCAGCACGAGGAAAAAAAAGAAAGCACCCTGCTCAAGCTCTGCTGCGACAAGGCCCTGGCCCTGCTCGACTGGAAAACGACGCTTTCGTTCGCCGAAACCGTGCGCTTTACCGCGGAATGGTACCGCGAGTTTTACCGGCATGCCCGGAACGGCGGCGCACATCCGAGTACGGACGCAGACCGGGGGCGTTTCTCCGGGGCTCTCGACAGCGGCGCTTTGCGGCGTACGGACGCAACCAGAGAACCGCGCGCCCTGTCGAACTCCACCGTGGACTTCGCACAAAGCGCTGACGCGTCCTTACCGCCCGCAATCTATGCGTTCACCGTAGAACAGATTGCCCGTTACCGCAGTCTGGCCGCAGAACGAGGATTGTCGTGGACCCTCTAGTGAGATGTCACGCCTGTACTGTCTCAACAGGAGTGAAGACCGCAAAGCGGGAAACGCTGTTTTTGCTTTGCTCACGCCGCCTGCGGCGGCATGCCCGGATTCGCCGGGCGTCCGTGTCGCGACATTCTGCGAATGACATGACGCCGGCCGCCGCGCGCGATGGACGATCCGACATGGAAGACGCAGCAGTGGACGGCGTCCTGTCGATACCCCTGTCCGTCATGGCCGCCGCAGGCGGCCCGGTGCTGCACATGCTGCGGGCGGACAGCCGGCATTTCTCGGCCTTCGGCGAGATATATTTTTCGGTGATCAACCCCGGCGCGGTAAAAGCCTGGAAAAGACATCGCCTGCAGGAGCAGAACTTTGCCTGTCCCTGCGGCCTGGTCCGGCTCGTGGCGTATGACGGCCGTGAGGCTTCGCCGACCTTTGGAACCCTTGCCTCCTTTACCCTCGGACTTCCGGACCACTACCGTCTGCTGCGCATCCCCCCGGGCGTATTCTACGGCTTCACCGCCCTGAGCGCGAAGCCGGCCGTACTGGCAAACTGCGCGGACATGGTCCACAATCCGGATGAAGCGGATGCGCTGCCCCCGGACAGCCCGCTCGTGCCGTACTCCTGGCCCCCGCCAGCATGACTGGACGCGCGCGCCCTGGACCAGCGCGCTGCCTGGTGACCGGCGGCCTCGGCTACACAGGGTCGTGGATAAGCCGACACCTGGCCTCCCGCGGACACCAGGTCTTTATTCTGTCCAGAAACTGTGTGGACGCCGCGGCGGATTTTCCCTTTACCCCGATAAGCGCCGATGTGGAGCGCATGGATTGTGAAGAAACGGCGCATTTACTGCCGGAAGAGCTGGATCTTATCGTCCACGCGGCTGGTTTGAACGACTCCGACCTACCCGACTACCCACGCCGCGCCCTGCTGGTCAACGCCCTAGGCACCCGCAATCTCCTCGCGGCCACGCTCCGGCGCACAACACAAACCGCGGGCGGGCGGTCTCCGCTTGTCGTCTATTGCAGTACCATCCATGTTTACGGGCGGACCGAGGGACGCATCACCGAGGAAAGCCCGGTCATGCCCGTGAACGATTACGCGGCGACGCACTTGTTTGCCGAGGAATACTGCCGCATGTTCACTCGAGCATATGCTCTGCCCTGCGTCATACTGCGCCTGAGCAACGGGTACGGAGCGCCCAAATCACCGGGCGGCGTCGACAGTCGCCTCCTGCTGAACGATCTCTGCGCAGGCGCCTTGCGGGACGGCGAGCTGCGTCTGCGCTCGGACCCTGCCGTGCGGCGTGATTTCATATGGCTCGGCGACTACTGCCGGGTCATTGAAGCCCTTATGCGCAGAAAGGACCTAGCGGGCAGCACCTTCAACGTGTCGTCGCGGAAGAGCCGGAGTATAGGCGAAGTCGCCGCGCTCACGGCAAAGACCGCATCGGCCGTCACGGGCAGAGATATTGCGGTGCTGTACGATGCCCCGGAGGGGATGCGCCCAATATCTCTCGAAATCGACAACACCGCCCTGAGATCGGCGCTCGGCATCGCTTTCCAGGACCGCATGGAAGCGGAAATCAAGGATATTTTGCATTTTCTGCAGGCCGGCTTGCCGACTGCTGTGCCTCCTTGCTGATTTATGTGGAAATCAGTAAGGAATTGTTCATTAATTATCCTGACATTTCAGCGACCGGAGCCAATAATTCCACTCTGGGCGGAAGTCTGCTGTAAGTATTCTGAGTTTCTTGATTTCGTCTTCCGAAACCTTTATGCCGCATATATACTCCCTGTCACTTTTGGATGCCTTTATTCTCAAACCTGTTTTCGTTTTTATCCCCTATAATTAGTCGGTCCTGAAAAATGCACTACCGGGCATTAGCGGCCAGTTTGGTGAGCATAGGGCATATCCACCGGCAAAGCAAAAAAAGAGCGACAAGCACGCCCGCCCCCAGGGCGTTCA
>JAISMY010000109.1 GCA_031276485.1 Desulfovibrio sp.
TGAACGACATCCGGCACATGTACAGCGACCATTACGAAGGTACCGAATTCGACCTGACCAAGGGCGTGGCGGCCGGGCCTTTCGGCAACCCCAACCGCTATCTGGGGCCCGACGATCCCCATGGCGACGTGGGCGAGCAAAAGAACCTCAAAGGCGCATGGGAAAGGCCCATCTGCGCCTATTATACCGGTTATTCCTACATCAGTCAGCTTCGGCCGGATCAGCCCTACCCGATCAACCTGACCTCATGGGTCGCCCTGAACACACCCGGCGAATCCGTATTCGTTCCGCTGGCTGTCGCCCCCTTGCCGGAAGGATATGAGCGGGCCGACGCCCGCGCCTACGATCCTGATTCCTACTGGTGGACCTACAATCTGGTCGGCGAGTGGGCCAATCTGAAATACAGCTACATGATCAAGGACATCCGGGCGCGAGCCGCCGCGCACGAGTCCTCCTCCAGAAAACTGCTTGACGATGTGCGCCTCCTTCTTGCCCCGCTGGCGAAAAGCAACCCCGAACAGGCCCTGGCGGAATACGGCAAGGCGCTCGGCGACAACGCGACGCGCATCCGGACGGACTGGCAGCGCTTCTTCCACGAGCTGGCCGCCAAATACGCGCAGGGAGGCGTCAATACGCCCGAAAAAATGGCCGGCAGCGTGGGATACCCAAAGGACTGGCTGGACGCGACCGACTATTCAGGAGGACCGACGCAATACGAAAAACGTGATTCCGGAGCGCATCGGGACTGAAAAGGAGAATCTCCGGGGCGGTATTGCGCCTTATACCAAGTTGCATTCAAACGAGTTTGAATGCAGGACGCCAAAGTTTTTGAAAAACAGGCAAAGCCTGCTTTTTCAAAAACTTGCGGGCGGTGGCTTCGCCTCCGCCATACCAATTTGCTTTCTGCAGAAAGCAAATTGGTATTAGACCCTCAGGTGGGTCACCTTTGCACACTCCGCAACACGCCGTCATCGCCGCGGCGAACCTTCCAGGGCAGGCACGAAAAAAGGCTTGACCTTGGCACGGCGATTGCATAGCATACAAGAGCAAGCAAGAGCAAAAAATGCTGCTCCATAGGAGAAAGTTGGTATTTGTGCCGGTATTCTACACGCCGAACTTTGTAAAATTCGTAGTATAAGCCGGTTTACCACCGCAGTTCGATAGAGGTTTTGCCGTCATTTAACCACGCAGGACAGCGGTATGGAATGCTCCGGCTCTCCGGTGGAGATACAGGCTCCGCCTTCAAAATCCCTGAGTCATCGCGCGCTGGCGGCGGCGGCCCTGGCCGACGGCGTTTCGTTCATCCGCGGTCTTTCAGAGAGCGCGGACGTGACGCGTACGCGCGAGGCCCTAGCCGCGGCCGGGACGATATTCGTACGCGGCGCGGACAACGTGTGGGAGGTCCGGGGGACGGCCGGCCCCCCGCACTGCGCCGGAGACCGGACAGTGACGCTGAACGCGGGCGAATCCGGCACGTCCTGCCGGCTGTTGAGCGCCGTGGCCGCGGCCGGACGGGGGCGCTTCCTCGTGCGCGGCGAAGGACGCATGGACAAGCGCCCCATGGGCGCGCTGCTTGACGTTCTGGAAAATCTTGGCGCGCGCTGCGTATTTTACGGCGAACGCGGGCACACGCCGTTCCTGCTCCTCGCCTCCGGTCTGGAAGCGCGGGACGGGACGGAAGGCGCGCGGCGCGCGTCCGGAGCCGGACCGGAGCGGCCCGGCGGCGCAGATACCGGATACGGCGCAACGGTTACGACGGTGGACTGTACCGAGACCGGGCAGTACCTTTCCGGCCTTTTACTCGCGGCTCCGTTAAGCCGTACGGGTCTGCGCCTGCGCTCCGCCTCCCGGCATATCGCCTCGTTGCCGTATATTGGGCTGACGCTGGAGGTGATGGCCGCCTTCGGGGCGGAATTCCGCATAGAAAAAACACAGGCCGGCGGCCCGCCGGGCCGCGTGGAGCCGGCGGGACTGGCCGAGGCTGTAGCCGCCTGTCCGAACGGCGCGCCGGACCTGCTTTTCGTCGTGCCGGCGGGCCGGTATAAGGCGGCGGAGTACAGAGTGGAAGGCGACTGGAGCGGAGCCTCCTATTTTCTGGCCGCCGGCGCCGTAGGCCCGCACGCCGTACGCGTCGCCGGCCTGAATCCTGACAGCCTGCAGGGCGATGCGGCGTTCCTGCATCTGCTTGAAGCCATGGGTGCGCGGACGGCGCAGGACGCGGACGGCGTAACCGTTTTCCCCTCGCGGCTCAAGGGAATACAGGCCGACTTGGGCGACTGCCCGGATTTGGCGCCGACCTTGTCCGCCCTCGCCGCCCACGCTTGCGGCGCGACCGTGCTGACCAACGCCGCCAACCTGAAGCTCAAGGAAAGCGACCGTATCGCGGCACCGGCTGCGGAATTGTCCAAAGTCGGCTGCGCCGTAAAGGTCACCGACGACGGGATGGTCATTATCCCGCCTGAAGGCGGTCCCCGCCGACCGTCCGGGGACATCGTATTTTCCGCATACAACGATCACCGCATGGCCATGAGCCTGGCTCTGCTCGGCCTGCCGGGGCGGGGCGGCGGGGGCTTTGCCGTCCGCCTGGACAATCCCGGATGTGTTGTGAAATCCTTCCCCAAGTTCTGGGAATCATGGGAACGGCTCAATACCGCGTCTTTATAGCTGCGAACTATGCCCGCCGTGGGTCTGGACATAGGCTTTCAAGACCGCATTCATACGGCTCTGATAGCCTGAGCCGGACGAGCGGAACCATTCAAGCACCCCGGCGTCAATACGCAGGGTAATTTGCTGCTTGGCCTCCTTGAGCAACGCGGAAGGGGGTAGGCGGCGGGCAGTTTCAAAAAACGGGTCGTCCAGCGGCAAGTTGTCCGGGTCGGTTTCAGCGGCGCCGGTGATTACGTCATCCGGCATATCTTTCAGGCGTTGCCGGTCAGTTTGTGAGGCTGTGGCCTGTGCTTCACGAAGGGTCATACGGGTCACCGGCGTCTTGTGCGATGCGCGTTTCATAATATCTCCTTTCTCTGGTATTGGCGCGGCGGGCGGAGATGATGCGGAACGCCCCATCCCGTACGGTGAACGCCACGACAAAATGTAACTCCGTTTTGTAGTTACGTCAAGAGGCAAGAGATCCTGCTTCATTCGCCGGTTTTCAGGCTGTCCGGATAATCCGCGCAGCTCTGCACCATGACACGCCTTTCGTCGATATAGGAACGCGGAGTGAGAATATTGTATGCGGCTCTGACCTTATCCTTTTGGGCGTGTGCGAGCTGAAATTCTATCCAGTCATGCTTCAGGTGCTGAAAAAGCGGATGCCGGTTGAGCGTGGTTGAGGCCATGCCCCGAAAGCCGTGCGTGCAAAAACTGTTGCCTTCTTCCATGGTGGAAGCGTAGCCGATACGCCGTATAGCCTGGAGCAGGGAGGCCGTGGATATTGGGGCATTGTGCTTTCGCGGAGAGGGGAACACATATTTGTTCGCGCCGGAAAAAGGCCGGATTTCCAAAAGCAGTTCAGTGGACGGCAAAGAAAAATCCCGAAAGCCGCTAACAGCTCGGCTTTCGGGACTCTTCCGGCTGTTGCCGGACAAATTGATGGTGGAGGCGGCGAGAGTTGAACTCGCGTCCGAGAAGCTTCAGCCGCAACATCTACGGGCGTAGAGCGTGTTTACTCTCTTGCTGCGGCTTTGCACCCGCTCACAGCGTGCCGCAACCAGCCCGTCTCGGCGTCTCGCATCCTTCGGGGCGGGCGCCTCCGAATGCCGGCCTGAATAAATCGTCCGCAATGCGTGCCTGTCAGGCACTATCACGCATTACGGCGCGGCTTGGTTAAGCCGCGTAAGCGTATTCGTAATCGTTGCCGATTATTTTTTTGCCGCTTTTTACGAGGCCCGCGGCACCTCGGCCCGCTGTCTGCGATGTCTGCATCCCCGTCGAAACCGGTGCGCCCCCGCGAAAGATGTTCCCGCAGAGGGACAGCGCTTTTCATCAGCTCTTATTTTCCGCAATGCCGGAGCGCTTCAACTTTGCAAAAGCCGGACCGCTCCGCAAGGATTCGTCCTTGAACCCCTAGCGCGAAATGCCCGCAAGGCGGACTTTGCCCGCCGTCAAGCAACAAGCTCAATGTGAAAATACTCTATACCCTTTTCGACCCGGCGTCAAGGGGGGCAGGCGTCGTTTTCTGCGCCGCGCGCCGGCAAGGTATCTGTTTCCGCCTCATTTCCCCTGCTGCCGTAAACGCGCCGAGACGCAACGCCATGGCGGGGGGGTCTTCACGAAACGCAGGGAGAGCGTCCCGCAGCACGAACGGGGCGCCCTCGCGGCCCGCTTTCTCCAACAGGGGGGCCGTCTGCGACAAAGCGGGCGTGCCGATGTTGCGCAAGGCGTTATCGGCGCCGAAGAATTGCCGCCGCGGCGCGCACTTCCTTTTGACCTTGACAAAGCATCCTGATATACAGGCAGCAAATTTCAGGGAACGGGCGCAGCGCGCGGCGGACCGCCGCCTGCCGCGCCTTCCGGAGGGCCGCTGTATGCCGAGTGTTTTTATGCGCGCGTCCATTGCGGTTTTTGCCGCGATCCTGCTGTTGCCCGCCTGCGGGGGGGGAGCGGAGGGGCGCGGCGGGCGCGCGCCCGGTGCGGTTGAACGAAACACCGGGACCGACCCTGTACAACCGGCCGTCGCAACCGGGATCTCTCTGCCGGAGATCCGCGCGGCGGACGCCGGCGGGACGCAGGCGGAATACGCCGGGCAGCAGCCCCTTGTCGCGGGAAAGGCCGGAAAAGCCGCCGCCGGACCGGGCGCCGCCGCAAAAAAACAAGGCTCCGCCCCACCCCCGGCCGCGGGCTGGTCCCCCCTGCTGCACAGACTGCGCAACGATCCGGACGCCGCCGGACTGGACGTCTGGTTTCAAGGGCTTCCCCCGTACTCTCCGCAACCGATGGCGACAAAAATCAAGGAACTTTTCACCTCGGCCTTCATGCGCAAGCGCCCGCCGGGCGACGGCAAACCCCGGCAACCGCGGCAACGCATTTACCGCAACGTGGTCACAGCCGAAAATATCGACAAGTGCCGGAACTTTCTCAATGCCCATGCCGCCGTCTTCGACGCCGTGGAAAAAAAATACCCTGTTCCCCGTGAAATACTTGTCTCCCTGCTCTTTGTGGAAACCCGCCTGGGCGTGTTCACGGGCAAGGAAAACGCCTTCTGGAGCCTGGCCTGCATGGCCGCCGCCGACTCCCCGGAACGCGTGAAGGGCGGGCTTGCCGGCATACCCCTGACAAGCCGGCATGACGCCTGGCTGCGGGCGCGGCTCAAAGAAAAGTCCGAATGGGCATACAAGGAAATGCGCGCCCTGCTGCGCTTCTGCCGGGACAACGGGATCAATCCCCTGACCGTTCCGGGTTCCGTATACGGCGCCATAGGCATCTGCCAGTTCATGCCGACGAACCTGGCAAACTTTGCCGACGACGGCGACGGCAACGGCGTTGTCGATCTTTTTTCCGAGGCCGATGCCGTATTCAGCGCAGCCCGCTATCTCACGCGGCACGGCTGGAAGGCCGGCTCCGGCGTCGCGGGCAGGCGCAATGTGCTTAAGCGCTACAACAATCTCAATATTTACGCCGACACCATCCTGACCATGGCCGAATCCCTGCGGACCGGCCGGCTCATGTCCGAACCTCCGGCGAACTGACGCGCATACGCAGGCCGCGGAAACGCAAGGTGTGAAGTTTATACGCAATGATGCTGAAACCCTCAATGTGAAGTCCGTGCGCCATGTGGGACGATAATCTTCCTGCGGATAATTTTTCATTCTTATTTGCTGAAGCGGATCAGCAACGCAGCGCGGACGTCGATATGCAGCAGATCGCGGCGCGCATTATGAATGAAAATCGCGAACTGCGCAGCACGCTTGAAGAATTGCGCAACAGCCTGAACAGTTATAAAACCCTGGTGGATAATACTGTCGAAGGCATTTGCCGCTGGTCCTCCGACGGCAAACTGTTGTTCGCCAACCGCGCTTTTGCGGAAATCTTCGGCTACACGTCGATCGGCGACCTTTTTGCGGCGTCCGGAGATGCGCCGTTGCGCTTTTGTCCGCCCACCGACCGGAATGTTTTGCTGTCAACCCTGGAGCAGTACGGAAAGATAACGGATTTTGAGCTGCGCTCCGCAAAGGTGGACGGCACGCCGATCTGGATCGGTCTCCACGCCAGGCGCGTGGACGACGCGCTGGGCCGGCCGGCGCATTATGAGGCGTTTGTTGAAAACATCACTCTGCGCAGGCTGACGGAGGAAAAACTCAGTTATCAGTCCCTCCATGATCCCCTGACCAATCTGGCCAACCGCGCGCTGTTCCGCGACAGGCTGAATACGGCGCTGCTGCGCGCGTCGCGGCAGCCCGGATACCGCTTCTCGGTCATCTGCCTCAATCTGCACCGCTTCAAATCCGTGAACGACAATTTCGGGAGCGGCATCGGCGACGACGTTTTGTGCCATGCCGCCTCCGCCATAAAATCCTGCCTGCGGGAACTGGATACCGTAGCGCGCTTCGGGGCCGACGAATTTGCCGTGCTTGTGGAAAACGTGGCCGGCAACGGCGACACCCTGCGGGTGGCCAAGAGAATGCACCAGGCCCTTTGTTCCCCGTTCAGGGTCGGCGACGGCATAGAAATCAGCCTCGACGCCGACCTGGGCATCGTGCTGCGCGGCGAAAGCTACGAACAGCCCGACAGCATCCTGCGTGACGCCGATACGGCCGTGTATCGCGCCAAGTCCTCCGACAGACGAAATATCGCGATTTTCAATCCCAAGATGCGCGCCGAGTCGGCGCAGACCCTTACCTATGAAAAAGCGCTCCGGCAGGGGTTGGCCTTGCGCGCCTTCAGCCTGCACTACCAGCCCATCGTGCGCATGGATAACGGCGAACTGCACGGATTTGAAGCTCTGTTGCGCTGGACCGACAACGGCAAAGCCATCCCTCCGGCCGTCTTCATACCCATCGCCGAAGAATGCGGATTTATCAACAGTCTTGGTCTCTTCGTCATAGAAGAAGTCTGCAATCAGCTTGCCGAGTGGTCGAAAAAAATGCCGATTACCTTTATCACGCATCTGAATATTTCCGGACGGCAGTTGAAAATGCCGAGATTCTACAATGAAGTGAGGAAAATTCTGCACGACGCGCAAATCGACCCGTCCCTGCTGCTCTTCGAAATCACGGAAAGCGTACTCATGGACGACAACATTACCTGCCTGCAAAGCATCAACAATATCCGCAAGCTCGGCGTCAGGTTCTGCCTCGACGACTTCGGCACCGGCTATTCGTCGCTGAACTACCTGCGTTCATTGCCGATCAGTTGCATCAAGGTGGATAAAAGCTTTGTCTCGGAGATTGAATATGACGAAAAGGCGCTCATGATTGTTCGCAATCTTCTGAAAATGGGCGGCGACCTGAGCATGCCCCTGATTGTCGAAGGCATAGAACGGCAGGAACAGGCCGACATATTGCTGGACGCGGGGTGCTGCCTCGCTCAAGGCTTTCTGTATCATCGTCCGCTGCCCGCCCCGGAGACCGGACGCCTGCTTGAAGCCGGATCTTGCGGGTTTTCAAGCGCTTCTTGACGCCAAGCTGCGGGCAAACCCTTTTGAATGACTGCCGCCGCCATACCTCTTCGCTTTCCGCTGAAAAGGAAGCGCCGATTTACCGGCGCCATACCAATTTGCTTTCTGCTGAAAGCAACTTGGTATTATGCCTTTCGAAGCCGGGAAGACAGATTCTTCGCTTCGCTCGGAATGACGGAGAGGGGTGTAGGCTCACTCCTCTCTCCCTGAACTTGAACAGGTTTTCGAGGTGTTCAGAACAAAGGGTAAACGCAACGCATCGTCATCAACGCCCTGAACTTGAACAGGTTTTCGAGGTGTTCAGAACGCATTTGCCGCTGCTCAAACGGGTACACCCGTACCCTGAACTTGAACAGGTTTTCGAGGTGTTCAGAACTCTTTGCTTTCAAAAAGAATATCTGTTTTTCAGAGCGGGGAAGAGGGGCTGAACATGGTACGTAATCAGGAAGAATTAATCGGCGTTTCCAAAGCAGACGGCTGTGCGCATCGGCGTATACAAGGCGGCGTTTACCGTGTAGGTATGTAAAAAAAGGAAGCGGGAGGGGGAAATATGCGGCGCTGCGCGCTGTTGGTATGTCTTATGCGGCGCTGCGCGCTGTTGGTATGTCTAATGTGTATTCCGGCGTTGAGCGCCGCCGCTCGCCCGCCTTCAGAGGCGGCCCCGGCCGCCGCGCAGGAAAACCGCGCGGCAGCGCCGGGCACGGAAACCGGGAACACGAAATCCCTTCTTCCGCTTCCGGACATGAGCAAATTCGGCGCGGCGGCCGAAGTGGTGCGCGACAAATGCTTGATCTGCCACACCGGCGGTTACGACCTGGACTTTTACGCCGCACAGCCCGGCCTCAGGCAGATCGTGGAGCGCGATTACCGCGGGGGGCTGCGCGCCCTGGACTTGGGGCAGGAGCTGCGCGAAAGCGGACTCCCCATCGGTGAAGCCGCCCTGGCCAAAATTGAATGGACGATGCTCAGGGGCACCATGCCCCCGGCCGTATTTGTCGCCGCGCAGCGGGGCTCGGGCATCACCCGCGAACAGCGCCGGGCCGTTCTGAACCGGATTCGGGACGTGCGCGCCGCCTCTTATGCCGCAGGCACGGCAAGCAGGGACAGGAGCAGCGAGCCTGTGCAGCCGTTGCCCGACGCCTTGCCCCATGACGCGGCAAAGGCCGCGCTCGGGGAAAAACTGTTTTTCGATAAGCGCTTGTCTCTGGATGACAGCATTGCCTGCGCCTCCTGCCACATGTTCGACAAAGGCGGGGCCGACGGGCGTCGCTTCTCCGAGGGCGTGGGCGGGCTGCTCGGCAACGCCAACGCGCCGACGGTGTTCAATGCGGCCTTCAACATCCGCCAGTTCTGGGACGGCAGGGCCTCCGACCTGCAGGAACAGGCCGCCGCCCCGCCTTTCAATCCTGTGGAGATGGCCAGCGAAAACTGGGATTCCATTATCGAAAAACTGGTCAAGGACAAGCCGCCGGCGGATGAATTCCTGTCCGTGTATCCCGCGGCCGGGGACAAAGGCGGCTGGACGGGTGAGAACATAACCGATGCCCTGGCCCATTACGAAATGACCCTCGTCACGCCTGACTGCCGCTTCGATTTGTGGCTGAAAGGGGACGACGGCGCCCTCAGTGAACAGGAAACGGCCGGTTACCGGCGCTTCAAGGACTACCGCTGCGCCTCCTGTCATGTGGGAAAAACATTGGGCGGACAATCTTTCGAATACATGGACCTGAAACGGGATTATTTTGCCGACCGCGGCGGGTCGCTGCCCTCCGACGAAGGGTTGAAAGCCTTCACCGGCAAAGATGAGGATCTGCACAAGTTCAAGGTGCCCAACCTGCGCAACATAGAACTGACCGCCCCGTACCTGCACGACGGTACTGTGGAAACCCTCGACGAAGCGGTCGGAATTATGGGAAGGTATCTTTCCGGCATCGGCGTCCCCCCTGCGGACCGCACGCTGATTGTCGCTTTTTTGCGCACCCTGACCGGCAAATTCCAGGGTAAAGCGGTGCAGGGAGACGTTGTGCCCAGGTAATTTCGAATTCCATACACAGAGCTGTTTAGAGCAATTTCGCATTGAACAGAGCTGTTTAGAGTAATTTCGCATTGAACGGAGCGGTTTAGAGCAATTTCGCATTGAACTTGCTCCGGCGGCCGCGTGGGCGGACGCCCGCCGCAATACTATAACGCTCAGAAAAGCTCGCAACGGATGAGAGGACAACGCATGCGTATCGACAACAGGTTTTTTTTCACGCTTTTTTTCTTGTTCTGCCTGCTCGGCGACCCGCTGCCGGCGGCGGCGGAAGAAGCCGGAGCGTCATTGACGGAACGGATTTTCTCAGGAAGTTTCACGGGGTCGCTGCTTTTCGGCTATCCGTACACAGGCGCGGGAACGGCCGACATGGCGGCGCTCGCCGTCCTGGCGCTTTTGGCGCTGCGCCTGGTTCACGCAGGCCGTTCCCGCGGCAGGGACGAGGACCGCTTCAGCGTCGGCGCAGGGCGCGGGCCGTCATCCGACGAAGCGGCCGGGCGGAAACGGGACGGCGCCTGCCTTGAGGATGCCGAAAGCGACGTTTCAATCCGTAAAGGAAGTTCTGACGGACAGGACTCCGGCGGAGCGCCCGGGCGCCGCCCCCGCGCCGCCGTCTGGTCCCGGCGCATGGGCTCCCGGCCGGCCGCCCGAGACGCGGGCGACCCGGAGCTTCCCGGAGCCGGACAGGAGAATTCCCGCCGGCTCGCTACGGCGCGCGACAGGGCCGAGGCCATGTGGGGCTACCTGCGTTCCGATCAACAACAGCCGGCCGAGGCTCCCGCGGAAGCCGCCGTTGCCCCCGGCGTCGTGCTGCCGGATGATTTCGACGCGGCCGATTTCCTACAGGGCGCGCGAACCCTGTACATCCGCCTGCAAAAAGCCTGGGCTTCCCGCGACATCTCCGGCCTGACGCCCTTTGTCTCTCCGGCCTTGCTGGAAACGCTGCGCAAACAGGCTGAAAAAAATCCCGCGCCGGTGAAAACGGACATCATCATGATTGAGGCCGAACTGAAAGACGTGCGGAACAGGGGCGAAACGCAGACGGCGCAGGCGGCGTTCAACGTGCTCATGCGCACGGGCGCGGCCCCCGAACCCTCCGAGGTCGCCGAACTGTGGACCTTCGAGCGCGGTCCGGAATCACAGGGCCTGTGGCGGCTTTGCGCCATAAGCGAAGCATAAGGACGGAAACGGCACGACATGGACGACAGCATATTCGGACTGTCCCCCCGGCGCGGCGTCGGCAAAGCGGCCTACCCCGGCGCCTGGCTGACCGTCGTTCCCCTCGGCGGCCTGGGGGAAATCGGCATGAACTGTATGGTCTGGGGCACGGCGACGACCAAGGTGGTCATAGACTGCGGACTGATGTTCCCGAGCGACTACCACCTGGGCGTGGACGTCATTATCCCGCGTTTCGACTACATCGCGGAAAACAAAAAGGACATCCGCGGCGTCATCCTGACCCACGGCCACGAAGACCACATCGGCGCCCTGCCCTGGCTGTTGCCGGACCTGCGCGTGCCCGTCTTCGGTTCCCCCTTCACCCTGCGGCTGGTTGAACACAAGCTGCGCGAACGCGGTCTGACGGAAAACGCCGAACTTGTGGTCGTCGATCCCGCCGTGCCGCTCGTCCTCGGAGACATGACCTTTCACTTTATTCCCGTATGCCACAGTATCATCGACGGCATGGCCCTGGGAGCGGAAACGCCCGCGGGCAGGATTGTGCATACGGCGGATTTCAAAATCGACCCCGATCCTCCGGACGGAATCGGCACAAACCTCGACGCGTTTCGGGACTTCGCGGGTAAAAACGGCGTTTCCCTGCTGCTTTCCGACTCCACGAATATCGAATTGCCGGGGCGTTCCCTCTCCGAACGCGAAGTGCTCGCCAACCTGCGCAACCTTTTCAGGCAGGCGCGGGGCCGGGTGATAGTCACGCTCTTCTCAAGCCATATCCAGAGAATTCAGGAAGTCTTCGACTGCGCTGACGAAACCGGCCGGAGCGTCGTCGTCGGCGGACGCAGCCTTGTGAACAATATCGGCATGGCCGGGGAACTGCAGCGCCTGCGCCCGCCGAAAAATCTGTACCTGGACGCCGCCGAAGCCCCTCTGCTCGACGACGCCGAGACGACGCTGCTGGTGACCGGTTCGCAGGGCGAGCCGCTTTCCGCCCTTTCGCGCATAGCCGCAGGCGGGCACAGGCACCTCGCCATACACGAAGGCGACATGGTCATCATGTCCTCGCGCCTTATTCCCGGCAACACAGAGGCTGTGAATACCCTTGTCAACAACCTGTACCGTCTCGGCGCGGAAGTGCATTACGACAAGGAACACCCCGTACACGCCTCAGGCCACGCCCAGCAAAAAGAACTTACGGAAATGATCCGGGCCGTGCGCCCCCGCTGTTTCGTGCCCGTACACGGCGAATACCGCCACCTGGTCAAGCACGCGCGCCTGGCCCGCAAATGCGGGGTCGCGGAATTGAACACCCTCGTTGTCGAAAACGGCAGGCCCTTCACCCTGACGCCGGGCGGCATCACTCCGGAAGAACCCATTGAGGCCGAATCAATCATGGTGGACGGCAAGGGCGTCGGGGACGTCGGGCGCATTCTGCTGCGCGAGAGGCATATCCTGGGCGGCGAAGGCATGGTCGTCGTGGTGCTGGTGCTGGACGAGGATTCGCGCAACATACTCTACGGCCCGGAACTGTTCTCCAAGGGTTTCATTTTTGAAAGCCGCTACGATCATGTGCTTGAGGAAGCGGGAAGGCTTGTGCTTGAAGAAGTCGCGGGCAATCCCGGCGCGACCCCGGAAAAACTCAAGGACGGCATCCGCACGGCTTTGCGGCGTTTTTTCCGCAAGATTCTGGACAGGGACCCCGTGATTATGCCCATAGTCAGTCTGGTCTGACCCGCTTTTTTTGCGGACCGCGCCGGAAAAAATACAAAAGATATGGAAAAAGTCATTTTTCAGTTGACGCGGGCCGGAAATTCGGGCATGGGGAACCTCTTAACTGGACGCGCGGTTCCGGCATGTGGTTTGCGGGTGTTCGCGGCGCGGCTTTACATTTCTTTATTTTGAGAGGATTTATTGCATGTCAAAGTCTTTGTATGTGGGCAATCTGCCCTGGTCGGCAACGGAAGAAGAAATCCGCAACCTGTTTGCGAGTCACGGCACGGTGAATTCCGTCAAGCTGATCAGTGACAGGGAAACAGGCCGCGCGCGCGGGTTCGGCTTTGTGGAAATGGAAGATCCGGATGCGGCAGTCGCCGTGCAGGCGCTGGACGGCGCCAGCTTCGGCGGACGCACCCTGCGCGTGAATGAAGCGCAGCCCAAAGCGCCGCGCCAACAACCGCGCTACTAGTGGTATGTCACGCCTGTGCTGTCGCAACAGGCGTGAAGACCGCAAAGCAAAAAACGTGGTTTTCGCTTTGCTCACGCCGCCCGCGGCGGCGCGCCCGGCTTCGCCCGGCGGCAGTGTCGCGACATTCTGTGAATGACGCGACACGGGTATCGCCTAACGCTTTATTCTTATGCCTCCGGCGGCCGGGGCTCTGCCCCGGACCCGGCAGGGGAAATGACGCGACACTGGTATCGCCTAACGCTTTATTCTTATGCCTCCGGCGGCCGGGGCTCTGCCCCGGACCCGGCAGGGGAAATGATTTCACCCTGCGGCCGCTTTCATGCTTAGGGAAACGCTG
>JAISMY010000073.1 GCA_031276485.1 Desulfovibrio sp.
AGGGCAGACGCATCTAAATTTCGTTGCGGCGCAACATAGCAGCTGTTTGGGGCCGTCAAGACGGCGGACTTTCCGCGGTGCCCGGCGAGGACGCTTTCTTGCCGTAGTAGGAAAAATTAGATGCGTCTGCCCTGATATAAGTACAGCACGTCAGTACAGCACATCAGTACAGCACATCGTCCGCCCCGCACGGGGCAAAAGGGAACGCATGCCTGCCAGATTTCTCCATGCCGTCAGCGGCGACAGCGACAAATCCCGCACCACGCGGGAATTTGCGGCGGAGGCATGGGAGGAAGTCCGTATGGACGACAATCCTGAAGTCCGCCCGGATATCCAGGCGGACATGCTGCACATGGATGCCGTTGCAGGCGAATCCTTCGATGCCGCGTTCACCGCCTACAGCCTGGAGAGGTTATACGCTCACGAAGTGCTTCCCGCCCTGCGCAATCTGCACCGGGTTCTCAAGGATGACGGTTATCTCGTGGTACACTGCGCGGATCTGCGCTCGGCCTGTGCGTTGATCGCCGGCGACAAACTGCTGGAACCCGCCTATGAATCTGCCGCCGGCCCGGTGGCTCCGCTGGATATTCTTTACGGTTTCCGCCCCGCCCTTGCGGCCGGGTACACCAGGCACGCCAACAAATGCGGGTTCACTGCCCGTGCGCTCACCGGCACCCTCGCACAGGCCGGTTTCGGTTCCGTCTGGATAACGGTAAATGCGCCCACCTACACGATAACGGCCATAGCATCCAAAAGGGAACGCCCGGAAACCGCTATGCGGGAACTGGCTAAAACGCATTTTGCCCGGTGATGTTCTTCTCCATACGCCGCGCCGCGCCGCCGGGAAACGGACAATTCCTGCCCGGACGCCGCCCGCCGGTTGCCCTCTGAACCATGCAGAAGCCGGATCTCTCCCTTTTTCCTGCAGGTCCCGGCGTCTATCTGTACAAGGACGCCGATGGACATATTCTGTATATAGGTAAGGCAGGCAACCTGCGCCGGCGCCTGTCTTCCTATTTTCACGCCGGAGCGTCCCTGCCCGTGAAAACGCGCGTTATGCTGGATGAAGCGCGGCATATAGACATTCTGCGTACCGGCACGGAAAAGGAAGCCCTGCTGTTGGAAGCCGGGCTGATAAAAAAACATAGTCCGCGTTTCAATATCATACTCAGGGACGACAAGGAATATCTGCTCATCCGTATCGGCCGCGACCACCCCTATCCCAAAGTGGAAATCGTACGCAGATCCAAGCACGGCAACAAAAGCGTCGGGGCAAAACTCTTCGGCCCCTTTTCTTCCGGGCAGGCGGCGCGCGACACGCTGCGCCTCATACACAAAAATTTTCCTTTGCGCCGCTGCCGCGATACCGCCTTTGCCAACCGAACCCGTCCATGCCTGTACCACGAGATGGGACAATGCCTCGCCCCCTGCGTCATACCCGTTCCGCCCAAAACATACCGCGGGATTCTGGATCAGGTGCAGTTGCTGCTTTCAGGCAAAACACGCAAACTCGTGACCGGGATAAAGCGCGAGATGGACGTTGCCTCGCGGGAGTTGCATTTCGAAAAGGCGGCGGCGCTGCGCGATCAACTGCGCTCTCTGGAAAAAACAGTGGAACGGCAATCCGTTGTGCTGGATGAAAACACCGACCTGGATATCGTCGGGCAGGCGGCAGTGCCCACGGGCGCGGCGCTGGGTTTGCTGCTCGTGCGCGGCGGACTGCTTCAGGACGGACGGAACTTCTTCTGGCCGGGACTCGCTCCGGAAGACGCACCTGACCTGCTGGACGATTTCCTGACCCAATATTACGCGCAACGCGACGCTTTCGGAGAAAGCATACCGCCGCGCATTGTCGTGCCGCGCATCCCTGAAAGTGACGAAGAATCCTTTGACGCCCTGGAACGTGCCCTGTCGGATATGCGCGGAGGACCGGTACATATTGCCCTTCCTTGCGGGCCGGATGAAAACAGCCTGATCCTGATGGCTGAATCCAATGCCCGCACTGCCGCGGCGGCCGCTGCCCGCAAACAGACGGCCGACCGGTTGCGCCGGCGCTTCCAGGCGGCAAAACCCGTACGCCGCATTGAAGTTGTTGATATTTCACATATTTCAGGAAGCAATACACGCGCTGGCATGGCGGTTTTTGAGGACGAGAGACCGGTGTTCAAAGCCTACAGGGTATACAATCTGGATGCGGATCCGGACGCGGCTGGCAAGGGCGACGATTACGCCGCCCTCGCCGCCTGGGCCGACCGCAGAATTGCCGATGCCGCGGAACAGCCTTTTCCCGACCTGCTTCTCATCGACGGCGGCAAAGGGCAGCTTGCCGCGGTATTGCAGGTGTTCAACGCGACAAACATCACAACGGGGACCGGGCCGGAGGCGGCCTGCATCCTTGCCTCCATCGCCAAAGCCCGAAACGGGCGCGGCGGGAGCGACCGGCGCGCGGGAAATACCGCGGACCGCATCTTTGTGCCCGGACGCGGCAAGCCGCTCAACTTTCCCCCCGGCTGTCCGGAACTTCTCTACCTGCAACGCGTACGCGACGCCGCCCACAAATTTGCCGTAAGACAACACCGCAAGGCACGGTCGGCGGCGGCCTTCACCGGTAAACTGGGGGGCGTCCGCGGCATAGGGCCGCATCTGACGCGCGCCCTGTACAAACATTTCGGCTCCTTGGCCGCCATGCTGGAGGCAGGCGAACAGCAACTGGCCGAAGTACCCGGCATCGGCAAAAGAAGGGCGGCCGCCGTCATCGCCGCCCTTACCGCCGAAAGCGACGCGGCTTTCGGCCCGCATCGGGAAAAACCGTGACCTGTATCCTGCCTAAGCCGTAATGCGCATATCGGCACCGTGTAATACCAAATTGACGGCAATAGGCAGTTATTTTATAAAAATCTGCTTAATTTATCAGTATAATATGATGGATATTTCATCAAATTTACACTGTATTGATTGCAACTTGGTATAAGAGAATTGCAAGCTTGATTTTTGAGGAGACGGTCCGGCAGATGTTCAATCCTTCCCGTCTGTTTATTACGCGTCCGGTGGCGACCTCCCTGCTCACGGCCGCCCTTCTGTTTTCAGGGCTGCTGGCCCTGCGCAATCTGCCGATTTCGGCGTTGCCGGAAATAGATTATCCAACCATACAGGTCGTTACGTTTTATCCGGGCGCAGGCCCGGAAGTGGTAACCGCAGGCATAACCGCGCCTCTTGAAAACCAGTTCGGACAGATGTCGGGCCTTGACCGCATGTCTTCGCAAAGTTCCGCCGAGGCCTCGGTCATCACTCTCCGCTTTATTCTGGAAATGAGCCTGGACACGGCGGAGCAGCAGGTACAGGCGGCAATCAACGCCGCCGCCGGCTATCTGCCCCCGGATCTGCCCAATCCTCCCGTGTACAACAAGGTCAACCCGGCCGACCCGCCGATTATGATTCTGGCCGCTTCCGCATCGGGCATGACCCTGCCGGCCCTGCAGGACATAATAGACACCCGGCTGGCGCAAAACATCTCCCGAATATCAGGCGTCGGGCTGGTCGGCCTGTCGGGAGGACAAAAGCCTGCCGTCCGGGTGCAGGTCGACCCGCGGATGCTGGCCTCTCTGGGTTTTTCCATGGACGACGTCCGAAACGCCGTCGCCGGAGCCAACGTGAGTATAGCCAAGGGCGGCTTTGACGGACCGGAACGTTCCATGACCATAGACGCCAACGACCAGTTGCGTAGCGCCGACGAATACCGGCGCTTGATCATAGGCTACAGAAATAACGCCCCGGTCTACCTGTCCATGGCGGCCGACCTCTCGGACGGGGCGGAAAACGAATATCTGGCCGCCTGGCACAACACGACGCCGGCCGTCATCATAAACATCCACAGACAGCCCGGTGCGAATATCATCAAGGTCGCCGACGAGATAAAACGCATCCTGCCCACTCTGCGCGCCGCGCTTCCCGGCGGCGTAAACGTCGAAATACTGACGGACAGAACCGTCTCCACCAGGGCCACCATCGCCGACGTGCGCTTCGAACTGGCGGCAGCGGTACTCATGGTCATCGTGGTCATGTTTCTTTTTCTGGGCAGTCCGGCCGCGACGATCATCCCCGGCACGGCGGTCCCGCTCTCTCTGGTGGGCAGCTTCGGCCTGATGTATTTTCTCGGCTTTTCCGTCAACAATCTCACGCTGACGGCCCTGACCATAGCCGCCGGCTTTGTGGTGGACGATGCCATAGTCGTGACGGAAAACATCAACAGGCACATGGAATCCGGCAAAAGCCGCATGCAGGCGGCTCTGGACGGATCCGCGCAGATCGGCTTCACCATCATTTCCCTGACCGTGTCGCTTGTCGCCGTGCTCATTCCCCTGCTCTTCATGGGCGACGTCGTAGGACGGTTGTTCCGGGAATTCGCCGTGACCCTGGCGGTGTCCATCCTGCTTTCCGCAGCGCTTTCCCTGAGTCTTACGCCCATGATGTGCGCGTATATCCTGCCGCAGCCTGTGGAAAGGAGGGCGTGCCGGAACGGCGTGTGGCACGACGTTCTGAACCTCTATGATCGCCTGCTGCTGAACGTGCTGGATCACCGGGGGGCAACCCTGGCGGTCGCCGCCGGAACCTTGGCGCTGACTATAGTCCTGTATATCACCATACCCAAGGGATTCTTCCCGGTGCAGGACACAGGGCTGATCTCCGGCATCACCGAGGCTGCCCAGGACATAGGCTTCCAGGCCATGGCCGGCAAGCAGCGCGAACTTGCCGCCCTTGTGCTGGAAGACCCGGATGTCGAGAGCCTGTCCTCCTTTATCGGCGTCGACGGAAATAATCCGTCTCTGAACAGCGGGCGCATGTCCATCAACCTGAAAGATCCGGACAAGCGCGCGAGCCGCGCGCCGGAGATCATCCGGCGCCTGAATGCCCGGGTGGAAAGCCTGTCCGGTATCACGCTGTACATGCAGCCCGCCCAGGACATCACCATTGAAGACAAAGTCTCACGCACTTTGTACCAGTTCAGCGTGGAATCCCTGAACACGGACAACCTCAATATCTGGATTCCCCGCCTGCTCGCCGCTCTTGACAAACGCCCGGAGCTTGCCGACGTTGCCTCGGATCTCCAGGCCGCCGGCACGGAAGCCTTTCTGATTATAGACCGCGACCGGGCGAGTTCTCTGGGGATCTCGGCGTCAGTTGTCGACAACGCCCTGTACAACGCCTTCGGGCGGCGCATGATTTCCACAATTTTCACCCAAAGCAGCCAGTATCGGGTCATTTTGGAGGTCAAGCCGGAGTTTCGCCGCGATGTCTCAAGTTTCCAACACATCTACCTGAAAGGCGCGGACGGGAGCATGGTGCCGCTGACGACTCTGGCCCGCGTGGAAGAACGCGAGAGTCCCACGGTCATCAACAGACAGGGACAGTTCCCTTCGGCCGTCGTCTCTTTCAACCTGGGATCCGGTTACAGCCTGGGCGATGCCGTCGACGCCGTTGAGGAAACGGCAAAGGCCGTCGGGCTGCCGGCAAGCCTGCCCTTGACCTTTGAAGGCGCCGCCGGGGCCTTCCGGGCCTCCCTTTCCGGTACGCTGCTGCTGATCCTGGCCGCCCTGCTGACCATGTACATTGTACTCGGCGTACTTTACGAACACTACATCCACCCTGTGACCATACTTTCCACGCTGCCTTCGGCGGGCGTCGGAGCCTTGCTCGCCTTGCGCGCCTGCGACATGGACCTCGGCATAACAGGTATCATCGGCATCATTCTGCTCATCGGCATCGTCAAGAAAAACGCCATCATGATGATTGATTTCGCCCTGGATGCCGAACGGCATGAAGGCAAAAGCCCGCGCGAGGCCATTCATCAAGCCTGCCTGCTGCGCCTGCGCCCCATTCTCATGACCACCTTTGCCGCGCTGTTCAGCGCCCTGCCCATGATGCTCGGCGACGGCACGGGCTCGGAACTGCGCAAACCTCTGGGCGTGACCATGATCGGCGGTCTGCTGGTCAGCCAAGTCCTGACCCTGTTCACAACCCCGGTCATTTACCTGACTTTCGACAAAGCTGGACGCCGTTTCAGAAAAGCGTTGCAGAAAACAGCGACCTCCGCCCGGGAACCGGCGGCGAACGCTCAAGAAACCGCGCACTGAGCGGCAATAGCCCGCATCTGCGCGACGGACAGGACTGCCGCCATGCGTTACAGCATCATCACGGCAACATTGAACGCCGCCCGTTTTCTGCCCCGAACCCTGAACTCCGTTCTGGCGCAACGGGGGTGCGACTGCGAAATAATCGTAAAAGACGGGGCGTCAGAGGACGGTACCGTTGAAATCCTGAAAAAGTACGGATGCCGCATTACCTGGAGCAGTTCGCCCGACAGCGGCCTGTACGATGCCTGGAATCAGGCGCTGGACGGCGGCATACGCGGCGATTGGGCACTGTTCCTCGGCGCTGACGACTTTCTGCTGTCGGATACCGTTCTTGAGTGTTGCGGGCGGTATCTTGCCGCCCTGCCGCAGGAAACGGCATTTGCCGCCGGCGGTCTTGTCCTCGGCAGGAACGGACGTCCGAAAACCAGGATACGAAACAGCTTGACGGACATGTACAGCCTTTTGTTGCGCGGCACCGGGCTGCCCTTCGCCGCGACCTTTATCCGTGCGGAGCTGTTCCGTAAGCAGCGTTTCGACCCTTCCTTCAGAATAGCCGGCGACCTGGAATTCACGGCCCGACTGCTGACGGCGGACAATCTGGCCGCTGTGCCGCACTATGTGACGTTCATGGAGCACGGCGGTCTGAGCGACAGCCCCGACCATGCGGGATTGCTGCTGGAGGAAAAAAAGCGTGTTCTATGCATGCACGTCATTCCGAAGGCCCGCATGGTCGCTGAAAGCTGCCTCCGCTATCTGCCGGAGTATACTCGGGAAACTCCTTGAAGGCCGCGGTCTCAAAATGTGAGAGTATTTACTTTTAGATATATTTATACTATACTTCTCTCATCAAATGTCACGCCCCGGAGGGAAGTATGCCTGTATGCAAAAATTGCAAGTCGGAATTGGTAGTGAAAAATGGCTTTGTACGGGGGAAGCAGCGTTTCCTTTGCAAAGCTTGCGGGCTGAATTTTGCAGAGGGCGATGCCCGGACAAATGAGAAAACAGCGGCCAAAAAAGCCATGTGCGTCATCCTCTATTCCTTGGGCAAAAGCATCTTTTAATATGCTTGCCCATATTTTTGACAGTTGGCCGTCCTTAGTTTATCGCTGG
>JAISMY010000042.1 GCA_031276485.1 Desulfovibrio sp.
AAGCTGTTGTAGGTATCGTAATTGCCCCAGCCGCCTTCAAAGAATCCGCCTCCGGTTATGCGGCCTATGGGGGTATCGCCGCCGATTGCCATGCCTGCCAGCAGGGACACGCCGGAAACATCCACATGGGAGCCGGTGTTGTAGCGGGACCAGCCGCCTGAAGTGACGGCGAAGGAACTGAGGCCGAGTGTGGCGGATGCCGCGGCTTTGGCCGCGCCTATGCCCTGGTAGGCGAGCAGGTCGCCGCCCTGATTCAGGAAGGCCGCACCCGCAACGCGTCCTTCGGACAGCGCCTTGGTCTGTGGGTTGACACGCAGACTCATTACTTCAGCCGTGCCGTTATCTTGCAGTTCGAAGTCATACAGCAGGGCAATGCCTTTGCGGCCGGGAATGATCCGGGCCTTCAGCCCGGTCAGCCCGGTCAGTTGATCATAATTCGCTGCAGGGCTATCAAACAGTTGTACTTTCTCACCCGGCTGCAAAGGCGTTCCGCCACCTTTGAAGCTGATATTTGTGACTTTGCTCGGTGCTCCTTGTCCATTTCCAAAAGTAATGTTAGATTGCAACGCAACATAACCGTCATGCGTGTTTGCCGGTAGGACGAATTCGTAATTTTCCACATTTGATACACTTTGAGGCGTTGCAGTATTATCTGTTGCGACAATAAGTCTATTGCCGCTGAATACCTCTGCGGAGGTATTATTCTCACTATAACCACCACTAATCGCAGCTTTAGTCAGATCTGGTGTTCCGGCCAGTATAACTGTATTACGTATAGCTTCACTGCCATACTTAGTGTAACCACCATAAATGTCTTCGTCGATCGTACCGCCATTGATGATGAGAGTGTTGTCGTTTGCGGTGCCGTTTTCGCTGTAACCGCCTGTAGGATCATTAAATATGCCGCCGTTGATAGTCACTGTATTACCATCCGCATTGCCCTCTACACTGTAACCGCCATATATTTTGTCGCCGAATTCCCCACCTGAGATAGTTACAGTATTACCGCTTGCATTGTCGTTCTCCGCATAACCGCCATATATTTTGCCGCCGAATTCTCCACCTGAGATGGTTACAGTATTACCGCTTGCATTGCCCTTCACCGCATAGCCGCCGTAAACGTCACCCGTAATCTCCCCGCGATAGACGGTCACGCTGTTGCCCGTGGCTGTGGCCGAACCGCTTGTGTTTTCGGCACGCCCGCCGAAAACACTGCCGTCTATTTTACCGCCGCTGACGGTCACGCTGTTGCCCGTGGCTGTGGCCGAACCGGAATTGCTTTTGACGTACCCTCCGTAGACATTAGCATTGCTGACAGTGCCGCCGCTGATAGTTACAGTGTTGTCAGTGGCTGTGGCCGAACCGGAACCGGAATCAGTTACGGCATGCCCGCCGTACACACCGTATCTGGGGTCGCCGGCACCGTCAACGGTGCCGCCGCTGATGGTTACAGTGTTGCCCGTGGCTGTGGCCGAACCGGAACCGGTTTGAGCCTTGCCGCCGTTGACGAACCCTTTCACTTGGCCGCTGCTGATAGTGACGACGTTGGCAACGGCCTCAGTCGAACCGGAAGTGCTTTCGGCATACCCGCCGAAGATTCCAGTACTTCCAGGAACCGTCCCCACCTTCACGCTGGCGCCGCTGACGACCACTTCGTTGCCTGTGGCTGTGGCCGAACCGGAATCAGTTTCGGCATGCCCGCCGTATGCAATGGCTTCTATCGTGCCCCCGCCGGCGCTGACTCTATTCTCTGTGGCTGCGGCCGCGGAAGTGCCAACGGCCTCCCCACCGTAGACTGCTGCGGCTGTACCGCCGCTGACGATCACTTCGTTGCCTGTTGCGGTGGCTGCGGAAGTGCCAACGGCCTCACCACCGTAGACTTGTGTGGATTGACCGCCGCTGACCATAACTTTGTTGCTTGTAACGGTGGCCGAACCGGAATTGTTTTTGACCATTCCACCAAAGACATCGTTGGATATCGTACCTCGTATTACATGTACTGTATTTGAAGACACATTACCTTGCGTCGCATAGCCGCCTGTGATACTCCCAACAACATTGCCGGCTATATTCACTTTATTGCCTGAGCTTGTCAGTGAAGGCGCATATTTCGTATTTCCGTCCGGCTCTTGGTATTCTTTGAATTGATTTTCATTGTCCGGCCAATTGTATGTTGCAGCCTTTCCAGGTGCGGGATAAACTGCCGCAGCAGCCGTCAACAGCAAAGAACACAGCATTGCCGATATTGCGCGTTCCATGGTTTTCACCCTGTATAATGCGGATATGCACGTTGATATTTTTGTGCCCCTCGGCGCAACACCCCTATGCGTTGCTCCGTGCCTCCCCGGCAGACACGCCGAAAACGGCCCATTTTCCCGCAGGAAACAGGGCCGTTTGAAAACGCAAAAAACGCGCCGCTCCTGTTCGGAGGGCGCGTTACCGGAAGGTGTGTGTGCAAACATCATGCCGAAAGCGTTACTTTCAGTCTCTTCGCCTGAATTTTTCTTGAAAATGCTTCTGTGCGCCGACATACTACACCTCCCGGTGTAATTGCGGTACCGCATCCATCAAGCTCTTTGCGCCGAGGCCGCCGTTCTTTCGACTGCCGCTGCCTGCCTTTTCGGCAGACCGAATTTTTTATTAAGATGTGGCGGTAGCAGACAGGAAAAAAATTCGCAAGGCTTTTTTACAAGTAAGAAAGACAGGCTACGAGACAACGCTCCGGCCTTGCAGCATTCAGGACACGGACGCCTCCCTGCCGTACACATCGTCAAAACGCACGATATCGTCTTCGCCAAGGTAGGAACCCGTCTGGATTTCAATGATTTCCAGGGGAATGCGCCCGGGATTCTCCAGCCTGTGCGCTGTCCCCAAAGGGATATACGTGGATTCGTCCTCTTTGAGGATACGTTCCCGGCCGTCCACGGTTACTCCGGCCGTGCCGCGCACCAGCACCCAGTGCTCGGCCCGGTGGTGGTGCATCTGCAAAGAAAGCACACCGCCGGGATTGACGACGATGCGCTTCACCTGGAAGCGGTCGCCGAGTACCAGCGTCTCAAAGTGCCCCCAGGGGCGGAACACGCGCAGGTGCGTGTCCGTTTCCGGACGCCCGCGTTTCTTCAACTCATCAAGCAGGAGTTTGACGTCCTGACTGCGGTTGCGCGGCAACACCAGCACGGCATCCGCCGTTTCCACCACGCCGATGCCCTCCAGGCCCAAAGCGGCGACAAGCCTGTGGCTGCCGTGCAGATAGCAGTTCCTGCTCTGAAGCTGCACCACGTCGCCGACTGCGGCATTGCCGTCTTCATCTCTCGGCGCCGCCTCGTAAAACGATTCCCACGACCCCATGTCGCTCCAGCGGGCCGCAAGCCCGACCATGCAGGCCCTGTCCGTGCGTTCCATGACTGCGTAATCCACGGAAATGCGCGGGCAGGCGGCGAATGCGCTCTCCTGAAAACGGATAAAGTCCGGATCCCTGCGCCTGTTCCGCCATGCGGACAGACAGACCTCTCGGACGGCAGGGGCATGAACGGCCAGTTCCTCAAGATACAGCGACGCCCTGAACATGAACATGCCGCTGTTCCAGAAGCAGCCGCCTTCCGCCAGCAGCGCGGCGGCCCCGGCCCGGTCCGGCTTTTCCACAAAACGCGCGACGGCAAAAACGCCGGGCGCAAGCTCCCCGCCCCGCAGGATATACCCGAAACCCGTCTCCGGCCCGGCCGGCTCCACGCCGAAAACCACCGCCCCCCCCGCCTCGGCGCCCGCGCGCGCCCGGAACACGGCGTCCGCGAAAGCTTCGTGCGGCGTGATGATATGGTCGGAACTCAGAACCAGCAGCAACGGATCATCCCCCTCCTCCAGCGCGGCCAGGGCCCCGAGGGCGATGGCCGGGGCGGTGTTGCGGCCGACGGGTTCCAGCAGTATGGAGGCGCGGGCGGCCGCTTCCAGGCCGGGCTTCCTGGCCTGCTCCTGCAATACGGCGGCAACCGGAAAACGATGCTTTTCATTGCATATCACAATGGGCGGCGCGCAATCCGGCAGAGCCAGCGCGCGCGCCGTCGTCTGCGCAAACAGGCACTCCCCGCCCATGTCCATAAACTGCTTGGGATACAAGCCCCGCGAAAGAGGCCAGAGGCGCGTGCCGCTGCCGCCGCTCAGAATCAGCGGCCTGACGGGTTCCACAGTCCCCGGCGCCGCTGTTGAACATACCGCGCGCCCTGCCGCCGCGCTCAGGCCGTCTTCAGTACCCATTGCTTCAGTTTCTCCGCTTCCTTGCACAGTTGAGGGAGATCCAGCGTCGTGAATGCCCCGTCCTCGTAAAGTATGCGCCCGTCCACCATGCTCAGGCGCACCTCGAATCCGCCGGCCGCATACACAAGATGCGAAAAGGGATTGTAAAGCGGCAGCAGGTTGGGCGAACGCAGGTCAAGAGCGACAATATCCGCCGGCCCGCCGGGAAAAATACGCCCCAATTCCGGCCGGCCCAGCGCGGCCGCGCTGCCCGTGGTCGCCATGTCCAGCACCGCGGCCGCGGGACAAAGCGTGGGATCCCGGTTGTATCCCTTGTGCATCAGGGCGCACGCGTTCATTTCCGCAAACATGTTCAACGCATTGTTGCTCGCCGCGCCGTCCGTGCCCAAACCGGGCAGAATGCCGCGCCGGAGCATGGCCGGAAGCGGCGCGATCCCCGACGCCAACTTCAGGTTGCTGCGGGGGTTGTGCGCGACCCGCGCCCCGGACGCGGCAATCATGTCCAGTTCCTCGTCATCCGGAACCACACAGTGGATAAGCGTCGTCGACGGCCGCAACAAACCTAGGTCGCGACAGTACGCCACAGGACCTTTACCGTGCTCCCGGCGGCAGTTTTCCGCCTCGCCGGCGGTTTCCGCGACATGCAGATGCAACGGCAGGCTGAGTTCCTCCGCCAGACGCAGACTTGAACGCAGAATCACATCGTCCGTCGTGTACACGCTGTGCGGCATGACCGCAACCCGCAGGCGGTCGTGCCCCCGAAAACGCTCGGCTTGTCCGCGCACCCTCTCCATGGCCTGCTCCGCCGAACCCGAGGCCGGCGTCGCAAAAGCGAAAATCGCCTCGCCCAAAAGACAGCGCAAGCCCGCCCTGTCTACAGCCGCCGCCACCGCATCCTCAAACAGGTACATGTCGGCAAAAGCCGTGCAGCCCGTGCGGATCAGCTCCGCGCAGCCGATCAATGCCCCCAGCTCCACAATTTCCGCAGTGAGCCGCCGTTCCTTGACGAAAACGTACTCCGTCAGCCACTCCGCCAACGGCAAATCATCCGCCCAGCCGCGCAGAAAGGTCATCGCTATGTGCGTGTGCGCGTTGACCAGGCCCGGCAGAACCAACGACCGCCCAAGCTCCAGGCGCCGCTTCGCCCGCAACCGCTCAAGATCACTGCGCCTTCCAACAGCGGCAATCTTCCCTCCACGCACCGCCAACCCCGCATCCTCAACAACACGATGCCCGGAACCCCCGGCCTCCGGAGGCGCGGACGCAATCAGCATATCGGCGCTGATCAACACGTCGCAGTCGTATTCAGCGGTATCCGTCACAACGCTCCTGCCTTATGTCCCGCCGGGGTTGAAGTCGTTTCCCCTGCGAAACGGCGGAATGTTCGGCCTTGCGCCTGCGCAGGCCGCCTGTCCGGGGTCGGGACGCAGGCTCTTCAGAGCAGCGCCCCGGCCGACCGGGCATAAGAATAAAACGTTACGCGGCAGCAGTTTTTCAGGACCGTCTGTGTACGGGCAGGGACAGGGCGCCGTCGGGCATGTAGACCCAGGACGCGCCGGGGCCGTGTCCGGCCAGGGCGGCGTCCACGCCTTCCTGCACACTGCCGATTTTGCGCGCCCAGATCAGGGCGCTCTCGTCGGCGTTCAGTGAGGAGTACAGCAGCACTTTTTTTTCCGCGGCGACCTTGGCGTAGGCGTAAGCTTTGTGTGCGCCGAGTACGAAGCTGCTTTTGATTTCGCGCATGACGCGGTCCGGTTCCCAGCGCCGGCGTATCCATTCTTCGAACACGCTTTCGCCCCATTTGCCAGCGCATTCGGCCGCCAGGATAATTGTTCCGCCGGGGCGGGTGATGTGGTCGGCGTGGTCCAGGGCCTTCTGGGCCTGGTAGGCGTTGATGTCGCGCGGGTGTCCGCAGGCGCAGGTGACGCAGACGTCGGCCTGTTCGGAGAACGGCACTTCGAACATGGAGGAGGACACGTCCACGGCTTTGCGCCAGGCTTCGAACACGTCGCCGGCGACGACGCAGACCACTTCGCCCGCATCGTTGCTCACCACGTTGAGGATGAAGTCCACGCCCACCATGCGGGCGGCTTCGATCATTTCGTTGCTGACCGGGTTGTCGTCGATGGGCGGCAGCTCGTCCATGAGTTCCACCATGCGGGCGTGGTTGGATTGCACGGTTTCTTTGGAGACCAGCCCCGGCAGTATGGATTTGCGGCCGCCGGAGTACCCCGCGAAATAGTGCGGCATGACCACGCCGAAGGTGATCAGAAAATCGGCCTCCAGGGCTGTGGCGTTGAAGACGAAATCATAGCCGGACCTGAAGCGGCCGAGAGAGGTGAGGTTGGAGGCGTCGGTTCCGTCGTGGTTGACTATTTTGAAGCGTTTGACGATCTCTTCGCCGTACACGGCCTTGTTCATGTCTTCCGTATGCGGGTCGTGGATCCCGGTGGCGATGATCAGGGTCACCTGTTCGTCGCGTATGCCGGCTTGCGCGAAGACGTCCAGCAGAGGAGGGAACAGGACGTTGTAGGGAGTGGGTCTGGTGATGTCGTTGACGACGACGACGATTTTTTCGATTTTTTTTCCCCGCAACATGTCGAGCAGGGGCGGGGTTCCTATGGGATTTTGCAGCATGTGCGCCGTTTCGCCCATGGGATCGGGCAAACCGGCCTTGTGACCGGGCCGGACGACGCGGAGTTTGACGTCGTCGGGCAGGGTAAAGTGCAGCGTATCGCGCCCGTAGGCGAGTTGGTATTGCACGGTGGTCTCCTTTAGAGCATTGCAACTTTGCGATTACTATCCATCAAGTTCTCTTTAGAGTACGCCGGCTTCAGCCTTTCAAAAGAATACCTGATTCCGTACTGTGTTCTGCCGATTTCGGGCCGGCGCACAGGGAAGGGTCATTCCGGGCGAAGCGAAGAAGCCGGCTTTATGCCTTGCGAAGCCGGGAAGACAGATTCTTCGCTTCGCTCAGAATGACGGAGAGGGGTATAGGCTCACTCATCTCTCCCTGAACTTGAACAGGGTTTTGGAGTGTTCAGAACTCTTTGGTTTCAAAAAGAATATCTGTTTTTTCAGAGTGCGGAAGAGCGGCTGAACATGGTCCGTAATCAGGAAAGAATAAAGCAGCGTTTCCCTAATGTTCCGATGTGCCGGAAGTGTCTTTGCGCGCGTAGTCGAAACGCAGGCCGGGGGGGTCTGCTGCGGCGTCTATCAGGACGCTGCCGCCTTTTTTCAGTTTGCCGAAAAGGATTTCGGCGGCCAGGACGTCTTCAATCTGTTCGCGCATGACGCCTGCCAGCGGTCTGGCGCCGAAGACCGGGTCATAACCGGCGGCGGCGAGGTGTTTTTCGGCCGCGCGGGTCATGCGCAGGGTAATTTTGCGCTCGGCCAGATCCCCGATCAGCCCTTTGCGGAATTTTTCCACTATTCTGTTCATGACTTGGGGCGAGAGGGCGTTGAAGGGCACCATGGCGTCCAGGCGGTTGCGGAATTCCGGGGTAAAGATGCGTTCCAGGGCTTTTTTGCCTTTGTCGGCGGCAAGCCCCCGGCCGCTTTGCGCGGCGAAGCCTATGTCGCGGGCGGACATTTCAAAGGCTCCGGCGTTGGTAGTCATGATGAGCAGCATATTGCGGAAGTCGGCTTTGCGGCCGCCGGCGTCCGTCAGGGTGGAGTAATCCATGACCTGGAGCAGGACGTTGAACACATCCGGGTGCGCCTTTTCCATTTCGTCCAGAAGGAGGACGGCGTGGGGATTTTTGCGTGCCTCTTCTATGAGCATGCCGCCGCGGTCGAAGCCGATGTAGCCGGGGGGAGCGCCGATGAAACGGGATACGGCGTGTTTTTCCATATATTCCGACATGTCGTGGCGCAGGAAGGGCACATTGAGGGTCGCGGCGAGTTGTTTGGCCAGTTCGGTCTTGCCGACGCCGGTGGGGCCGTAGAACAGGAACGCGCCCATGGGCCTGCCTTCGCGCCTGAAGCCGGCGCGGGCGCGCAGCACGGCGCGGGTCACCCGGGATACAGCCTGGTCCTGGCCGAAGACGGCGGCCCTGAGATTTTTTTCCAGGCGGCGCAGGGAGAGTTTTTCGCTTGCGGCGGCTTTGACCGGGGGGATGCGGGCCGCTTCGCGCAGCACGTATTCAATGTCGGCGTCGCTTACGGCGGGGCAGTCCGCGCCGGCGCCGTCTTCCGCCGCGCGGAGCAGCCGGCGCCGCGCGCCGGCTTCGTCCATGAGGTCTATGGCCTTGTCGGGCAGACGGGCATCGGGCAGGTAGCGGGCGGAAAGGGTGACGGCCGCCTTGAGGGCCGCCGCCGCGTAGCGCACGCCGTGGTGTTTTTCGTAGCGACTTTTGAGACCCTGCAGGATTGCCAGGCACTGGTCATGGTCGGGTTCCTGCACGTCGATGGTCTGGAAACGCCTGGCCAGGGCCTTGTCTTTTTCAAAGTGCAGGCGCAGGTCTTCGTAGGTGGTAGAGCCGATGCAGCGCAGGTTGCCGGAGGCCAGCGCCGGCTTGAGGATGTTGGAGGCGTCGAGGGAACTGCCGCTGACCGCGCCGGCTCCTACAAGATTATGTATTTCGTCGATGAACAGCAGGGAGTTGGGGATACGTTCCAGGGCTGCCAGCACGGATTTCAGCCGGCCTTCAAAATCGCCCCGGTATTTTGCCCCGGCCATCATGCCGCCGAGATCCAGGGAAAATAATTTCGCGCCCTTGAATTCTTCCGGCACCCGGCCGGAGACGATGCGCAGGGCGAGACCTTCGGCCAGGGCGGTTTTGCCCACGCCGGGTTCGCCTGTGAACAGGGGATTATTTTTGCGTCTGCGGGCCAGGATGCGTATGGCGCGTTCGATTTCGGCGTCGCGTCCGATGAGGGGGTCCAGTTTTCCGGCGGCGGCCGGTTCCGTAAGTTCTGTCGCATACTTGCGCAACGCCTTGCTGTCCGGGGCTGACTGCCGTTTTCCTTCGTCTTCGGTTCCGCCCACATCCGAGGAAATATGTTCAAGGATGTCCGGCCGGCTCACGCCCTGGTCCAGGATGAAAAAGGCGGCGTAGGAGTCTTCTTCTTCGAGTATGCCTGCCAGGACGTCGCCGATGCCCGCGGTATTTCTGCCTGCGGAGTGCATGCGGCGCATGGTGCGCTGCATGACGCGTTCCAGGGCCATGGTCTGGACGATCTCCGAGACGTTTTCATCGTTTACGGGGGTGACGTGTTCGACGAAGAAGAGATCCAGACGGCGGCGCAGGTTGTCAACGTCCACGCCGACCGAACTCAGGAGGTTCCGGCCGTTTTCTTCGGACAGGATACCGTAGAGCAGGTGTTCGAGGGTGAAGTATTCATGCCGGCGCGCGCGGACTTCCCTGACCGCAAGGGCGAAGGCTCTTTCCAGGTGGAAGTCGAGCATTCAGGCTTCCTCCATACTGCAGCGCAGGGGGAACCCGGCTTTTCCGGCCTTGTGCCGCACCTGGGCAACTTTGGTTTCGGCCATTTCTTCCGTATACACGCCGCAGGAACATCTGCCCTTTTCGTGTACGGCAAGCATGACGGCCGCCGCTTCTTTCGCGTTTTTGCGGAATATGGAAACGAGTACTTCGATGACGAATTCCATGGTAGTATAGTCGTCGTTATGCAGTATGACATGAAAACGCCGCGGCTCGCGCGTTATCGTGCCTGTTGCGGCGCCTGACTGCCGCTCTTCGGAAAGATCGCCCATAGCTGATCGCGCCCCGTCTGCTCCGGAGTTTCGGGACCGCCTTGCCGCCCGTGCGGAAAGAAACGGCATAAGAACATGATATAGAGGAATACGGCAAGGTCAAGAAGAAAATGCGCCGAAAACCGCAGTACCGGCGACAAAGGAACAGGCTCCGGCCAGGGCGGCGGCATCGCGCCGGCTTGTGCGCGCCGCCGAGCGGTCCCGCGCGCGGGCGCCGGGCTCGTTCACGCCGGAAAGGGCGCGCGCGGGAGCAGTCCGGAACGCTTCACGCAAGAAAGTTCATAAGCCTGCCCTGGTCGGAGAGCAGGGCATTGAGCAGTCTGTCCGACGGATCGGCGCGGGCGCCGAGGATGGAGCGCGCGGCCGTCAGGTCGTAAATCTTCGCCTGGCGTTCCAGGGTTTCGGCAGCGGTTTTAAAGCCGGCGCCTGAGGCCTGCCAGTAGGAATCCTTGAGTTTCAGGTCGTCCAGTCTTGTTTTCAGGGTACTCAGCGCAACAGCCGGGGTTCCCACCGCGGAGGCCGTATCGGGTACGGCGCCCGTGGTAAACAGGCCGGCAGCATTGTACAGATCAATCTCCTTGTTCGTTTTGCCGATGTAAATATCCATTTTCGAAACTGAGCCGTCCAGCAGTCTGGTGCCGTTGTACGCGGTTCGCTTCGCGATATTTTCCATGTCTTTCCGCGCGTCGGTATATGTGTTCTGTAAGGTCTGGTTTGCGCCGAACGATGGATCATTTAAAGCCGCAATCATGGTGGACAGCGACTGTCGCATGCCTTCGGTCGCGGTATGCAGGATGTCGGTGATGCTTTTGCCTTCCAGGGCGTTGAGGGCGGCCCGCCGGTACATGCCGGCATCGGCGCGCATGGAGCCGGTCAGGGCCTCGGCCATGATCTGCCGCCCGCTTTTGCGTTTGCGCTCGAACATGTGTTCGACGAGGGACGCGCCGCCGCCCTGTTCGAGCAGTTGCCCGATCAGCGCGTTCTGCACGGCAAGGACTGTTTGCAGGGTAGAGGACAATCCGCTCACGTCGACAACTCCCGGACGGTCGTCTGCGCGTATGACCGCCCATTGCGCTTCTCGGCGTTTGCGGGAAAAACTTTAGCCTGTTTTAAGAAAACGCTGATTTATTCTTTTGAAAGGCATGGGGATGGATTCTTCGCTACGCTCAGAATGACAAAAACGCTGTCATTCTGAGCCGCCGCGAAGCGAAGGCGGAGAATCCGTCTTGATGTCTTTTGCCTTTCCTGTACTAATCAGCGTTTCCTTAACAAACTCCTGCAAGAAAGAGCGCGAAACCGACTTTTTTCAAGAGTGCGCATCAATGTTGAGAAGTTCATATCGTTTCTCTCATTTTCGGCAAGGTTTATTTGGGGTGTCAATATCAAGCTGTTTCACACCTGCGCACTATAGTGCGGGTACGGGCGGCAGCTCGGAGAGCTGCTTCAGCAGCGTGTAGCGTTCAAGGTATTCCCGTTCGATGGCTTTGCGCAGGACTTTGGATTTCTCCGGGTCGGAGACGGCGAGTTGGGCATAGCGATTTTCGCCGGACAGGAAGTCCTGCAGGGTGCCGTTCGGGTGTTTGTATTCCAGAATCAGCGGATTTTTGCCTTGGGCAGCCAGTTGCGGGTTGAAGCGGTAGAGGGGCCAGTAGCCGGATTCGACGGCCAGACGGCTTTCTTCCATTACCTTGGACATGCCTTTGCGTATGCCGTGATTGATGCAGGGGGCGTAGGCGATGACCAGTGAAGGCCCTTTGTAGGCCTCCGCTTCGCGCAGGGCTTTCAATGTCTGGTTCTTGTCCGCGCCTATGGCGATAGAGGCCACATAGACAAAGCCGTAGCTCATGGCCATGCGGCCGAGGTCTTTCTTGGCCACGGGTTTGCCTCCGGCCGTGAATTTCGCCACCGATCCGGTGGGGCTGGCCTTGGAGGACTGACCGCCGGTATTGGAGTACACCTCGGTGTCCAGCACCAGGACATTGATATCCTCTCCGGACGCCAGCACATGGTCCAGACCGCCGTAGCCGATGTCGTAGGCCCAGCCGTCGCCGCCGAAAATCCATACGGAGTGTCTGGTGAACTGGTCTTGCAGTTCGGCCGCTGCGCGCAAGAGGGGATTCGCGCCTGTTGCCGCGTTGAGCGCGGCCAAACAGGCGATTACCTTGTCTCCGGCCTGTTTGGACGCCGGTCCGTCGTCTTTGACGGCCTGCCAGGCCGCGAGAGCTTCCCGGAGATCGGCGGGCAGCTCCCCGCCTTTGCCGTTCAGGGCGTTACCTACAACGTCTTCCAGCCTGGCGCGCAGTTGCCGCTTGGCCATAAACAGGCCGATGCCGAACTCCGCCGCGTCCTCAAACAATGACTGTCCCCAGGCCGGGCCGTGTCCTTCCTTGTTCACGCAATAGGGCATGGACGGGGGCGAAGCCGCCCATACCGCCGTGCAGCCCGTGGCGTTGGCGACAATCAGCCGGTCGCCGTACAGTTGGGTGACGAGCTTGATGTAGGGGGTTTCCCCGCAACCTGCGCAGGCCCCGGAGAACTCCAGCAGGGGTTGCCGGAATTGGGAACCTTTGACGGTATCCGCTTTGACAAGGCTGTCCTTGATGCCGACGTGTTTTTCGGCAAAGGCCAAATTGACGGCCTGGACAGCGACCTGCGTTTCCAGGGGGCGCATGACCAGAGCTTTTTTCTTCGCCGGGCAGACCTCGGCGCAGGACCCGCAGCCCATGCAGTCCTGCGCGTAGACCTGCATGCGGTACTGCAGGCCGGCGAGTTCCTTGCCGACGGCTTTCACGGTGATGAAATCCGCGGGCCTGCCCTTCAGTTCGTCTTCGCTTGCCAGATAGGGACGTACGGCGGCATGCGGGCAGACGTAAGAACACTGGTTGCACTGGATGCAGTTTTCGGGAATCCATTCCGGCACATTGACGGCCACGCCGCGTTTTTCATAGGCCGTGGTGCCCAGGGGGAAAAAGGCGGCGGGGTGGAAGGCCGAAACCGGCAGGGCGTCGCCTTTTTGGGCCAATATGGGGCGGACGACATCACGGACGTAAGGAGTATCGTCGTCGTAACGGACAACAGCCCCGCTTGCGGCCTCGGCCCAGGAGGCCGGGTATTTCACTTCCTCAAGGGCCGCGAGCGCGCCGTCCACGGCGGCGATGTTCATGCTCACCACCTTGTCGCCCTTGTTGCCGTATGTTTTTTTGACGGAATCACGGAGCAGATCGAGGGCCTTGTCCAGAGGCAGCACGTTGGACAGCTTGAAAAAAACCGTCTGCATAATCATGTTGATGCGTCCGCCGAGGCCCAGGCCGGCCGCGAGCCTGACGGCGTCTATATTGTAAAAGCGCAGCTTTTTCCGGGCGATGGTCCGTTTCATCGCGGCCGGCAGTTCGCGTTCCATGTCTTCCAGGGTCCAGGAAGAATTGAGTACAAAGACGCCGCCTTCCCGTATCACGTCCAGCATGTCGTACTGCGTGACGTAGGCCGACTTGTGGCAGGCTGTGTAGTCGGCTTCGGTGATAAGGTAGGTGGACTGTATGGGGGCGTTGCCGAAACGCAGGTGAGAAACGGTGAATCCGCCGGATTTTTTGGAATCGTAGGCAAAATAGCCCTGGGCGAAGAGGTCGGTATTGTCGCCGATAATCTTGATGGCCTGTTTGTTCGCGCCCACCGTGCCGTCCGCGCCCAGACCGAAGAACTTGCACTGTACGGTTCCGGCCGGGACGGTGTCCGGGGCGGGGCCGAGGGGCAGGGAACTGCCGCTTACATCGTCGTTGATGCCCACGGTAAAGTGGTTTTTCCGGCGGTCGGGAAGCATGTTGTCGAAGACGGCCTTGACTTCGGAGGGGGAAAATTCCTTGGAGCCGAGGGCAAAGCGCCCGGCAAGCACGCGCGTCCGCCTGCCGCCTTCAGTCAGGGCCGCGTTGACATCCAGAAAGAGCGGATCTCCGAGCGCGCCCGCTTCCTTGCAACGGTCGAGCACGGTGATACATTTGACCGACTCCGGCAGGGCCGCGAGCAGCAGTTCGGCGGAGAAGGGCCGGAAGAGACGCACTTTGACCAGGCCGATAGCTTCATCGGGCTTGTCCGCGCAATAGTTGATGTATTCTTCGAGGGCTTCGCAGCCGGAACCCATGGCGACGACAACCCGCTCGGCATCGGGACGTCCGCAGTAGTCAAAGGGTTTGTAGAAGCGGCCGGTAAGTTTGCCGACTTTGTCCATCTGCGCGGCGGCTATGCCCGGCAATGCCCGGTAATAGGGCGTGACTCTCTCCCGTCCCTGAAAGTAGATGTCCGGGTTCTGCACCGTGCCCCGGATGGTCGGGTGGCGCGGGTCCATGGCCGCTCTGCGGAATTCCGCGATTTTTTCGTGATTGACGAGCTTGGCGATATCTTCGTAACTGATGACCTTGATCTTGTTGACTTCGTGCGAGGTGCGGAAGCCGTCGAAAAAGTGCATAAAAGGCACGCTGCCTTCAACGGCCGACAGATGGGCGATCAGGGCCAGGTCCATACACTCCTGCACGGAAGCGGAAACCAGCATGGCGAAGCCGGTCTGGCGGCAGGCCATGACGTCCTGATGGTCGCCGAAGATGGACAGCGAAGGCATGGCCAGCGAACGGGCCGAAACGTGAAAGACGCCGGGCAGCAGTTCGCCCGCGATCTTGTACATGTTGGGGATCATCAGGAGCAGTCCCTGGGAGGCGGTGAAGGTGCTGGTCAGCGCCCCGCCCGCGAGGGCGCCGTGCACGGCGCCGGCCGCGCCCGCTTCGGACTGCATTTCCCGAACCTGCACGCATTGCCCGAAAATGTTTTTCCTGCCCGCAGCCGCCCATTCATCAATGAGTTCGGCCATGGTCGACGAGGGCGTTATAGGGAAAATGGCCGCGGTATCACTGAGCGCGTAAGCGACATGAGCTGCCGCCGTGTTGCCGTCCATAGTTTTCATGTTTGCCATGCGGGTTTCCTGTCTTTTTTATTTTTCCTGCTTACGGACCGTGTTCAGCCGCTCTTCCACGATCTGAAAAACAGATCTTCTTTTTGAAACCAAAGAGTTCTGAACACCTCGAAAACCTGTTCAATTTCAGGGAGAGAGGAGTGAGCCTACACCCCTCTCCGTCATTCTGAGCGCAGCGAAGAAGCTATTGCTCCGCCGAATAAACATTGCCAAACCAGGGGGACATATCTTTTATGCGGAGTGTGCTGTTTACGCTGACCGCGGCAAGCTTTAATCGGGGGATCAATATCTTCCCGGCTTCGAAAGGCATAAAACCGGCTTCTTCGCTTCGCTCGGAATGACCTTATCCCTGTGCGCCGGCTCGAAAGCAGCCGAACATAGTACGGCTCGAAAGCAGCCGAACATAGTACGTAATAAAGCAGCCGAACATAGTACGTAATCAGGTTTGGTTATACCCCCGCAACAGCCCCGCAACAGGTCGCAAATCCGTACGCCCATGTGCCGCTGAAGTCAACCCCCGCATTTCCGGCAAAAACGGCGCAGGTCAAATTTTTATTAAACGGATTCGCAATGTTGCCGATGTCAACGGCTTTATCGGGGGTGCGGAAAATTTGAGGACCGTTGCGCTGCCGGAGGCGTCGGCGAGGAAGGTTCGGCCTTGCGCCGGCTATGGCCCTGGAGGGATATTTTTCGGATATTGACAGAAACATTTTGCCGGGGTAAAGGGAAGCGGTTGTTGCGCGGGAGTAACTCAGCGGTAGAGTGCAACCTTGCCAAGGTTGAAGTCGCGGGTTCAAATCCCGTCTCCCGCTCCACCATCCTTCCCTCCGAGGGCGGCGGCATAGCCAAGTGGTAAGGCAGAGGTCTGCAAAACCTTTATCTCCAGTTCGAGTCTGGATGCCGCCTCCAGCCGCTCTTCCTTGTTCGCGCGGGATGCAGGCCGGCGCATGCTGCGGACCCGTAGGGGAGAATCCGTAAATCGCGCCGCCTGCAGCCGTCACAATTGACAATTCCGTTGATTGCCGCGCCCGCCGCGTTCAGTCCGGGCGCAATTCACCTGACCGCAACAGCCCTTCAAAATACGCCGCCGTCCTGCTCAAGCCTTCTTTAAGCACGATGCGCGGTTTCCAGTCCAACCGCTTTTCCGCCAGGCTTATGTCCGGCCTGCGCCGCACAGGATCGTCGCCGGGCAACGGCCGCATGACGATCCTGGACGACGAGCCGGTGATATCCGTAATCAGCCGCGCCAGATCCAGGACTGTGTATTCTTCGGGATTGCCCAGATTCAACGGGCCGGTGAAATCATCCGGCGTTTCCATGAAGCGCAGCATGCCTTCCACAAGATCGTCCACATAGCAGAAGGAACGGGTTTGCAAGCCGTCGCCGTAGATGGTGATGTCCCTGCCCAGCAGGGCCTGCACCAAAAAGTTGGATACCACCCTGCCGTCGTTGGGGTGCATGCGCGGGCCGTAGGTGTTGAAAATCCTGGCCACCTTGATTGTCGTGCCGTGCATGCGGCGGTAGGCAAAAAAAATGGCCTCGGCGCAGCGTTTGCCTTCATCGTAGCAGGACCGCTCGCCGATGGGGTTGACGTGCCCCACATAGGATTCCGTCTGCGGATGCTCTTCAGGATCGCCGTACACCTCTGAGGTCGAGGACTGAAAAATGCGCGCTCCCACGCGTTTGGCAAGGCCGAGCATGTTGATGGCCCCGTGTACGCAGGTTTTGATGGTCTGCACCGGGTCACGCCGGTAATGCGCCGGGGAGGCGGGGCAGGCCAGATTGAAGATGCGGTCGGTTTCCAGATACAGGGGAAAGGTGATGTCGCGGCGCAGCAGCTCAAAGCGCCGGTTGTCCAGCAAATGTTCAACATTGGCGCGGGGGCCGGTGAAAAAATTATCCGCGCACACGACCTCGTCGCCGGCGTCGAGCAGGCGGGCGCACAGGTGCGATCCTAAAAAACCCGAACCTCCGGTAACCAGAACCCGTCCGCGCAGATGCATGTCGTTCCTCCTGTATATTTTCAGGGCGCAGCCCGTCGGGATGCTTCGGGGTCGGCCGTTGCGGCGGCGCGGCGGGCTTCCGTTCCGGCTTCGGCGCGTTTCAGGCTGGCGGTTTCAAAGTCCCGGCGCGCCGCCCTGACGGCAGCCTTCGCGCTTTCCAGGGCGGCCTCGGCTTGCGCGGGTTCCGCTCCTCCCGTCCTGCCGCGCGCGGCGCCGGCCACGGCGCGCCGGTATGCGATTGCCGCCGCGGCCTCCCGGGAGGTCGCCTCCTGCAGGCGGAGTTCCGCCTCTTCCTCGGCAAGCCTTAGTATGCGCTCCCGCTCACCCGCGTTTTCCGCACCCCGCTCCGCGGCCTCCGCGCCGTGAGCAGGCGCGGAGGCCGGGGCCGGAGTGCCGCTCCCCCGGACCTCGACAGGCGGGGGGACGACGGCGTTGCCGTCCCCGGCGGATCCCGGCTCGGGCGCCGCATCGGGCGCCGCAGGGCAGGAGAGGGAAGGACGCGCGGCCTCGGGGGGCGGCCCATCGGCGCTGAAGCGGCGCAGGGCGGCACCCGCGGCAAGCGCAACGCACACCGCCGCAAGCAACAGCAGCACCAGCCGCAGCCGCCTGCCTTTGTCCGCGCCTCGCGCAGGCGCTTCGGGCATGCTCAACCGCATACGTTATTGATCCCCCGACTGAACTTTGCCGCAATCAGCGTAAACAGCGCACTCCGCATAAAAGACATGGTCTCCCGGTTCGACACTGTTTATTCGGTACAGCAAGGTTTATTCGGTACAGCAAGGCCTCTTTCATGCCGCGTTGCTTTCCGCTGAAAGCGAAGCGGCTTCAGTTCCCGTCCTGCGCAAGGATAAGCTGCACTTCGTCCACAGACAGCCCGGCGGCCTTTGCCAGTTGCGCAGGCGAACGCCCCTGCCTGCTGCCCGACTTGATGAGTCCGCGCAGAAACTGCGGGGAACGGCTGACGCGTTCCGTCTGTTCCAGCAGCGCGCGAAGTTCCGCAGCGCGTTTTTCGAGGTCCTCGTCCAGCTTGCGCAATTCGGCCTGGCGCACGGCGAAGCTCTGCACGATGTCGCGTTCCAGCGCGGCGTTGGCGTGCAGCTTATCCATGAGCGAACGCTGATCCTCGGCCAACTGCAGATAAATTTTTTCGGACTTGCGCAGGCGGCTGAAAAAAAGCAGCAGCAAAATAAAGAGCAGCAGTTCCGTGACGCTTATGAGCGCAAAAATGCCGAGTTGCATGGTACGATCCGGAATGCTGTTCACAATGCCGGCCGGGGAGCGGCGTCAGATGGTGATATCAAGCAAACGGCCGGACCACGGGCGACCGGACTTGGCTCCGCCCCCGTCTTCGTCCGCTTCGCCGCCGCCGCGTTCCCTTTCCGGGGCCGGCTGACTGCCGCCGCCGGCGTTGCGCCCGCCCCGTCCGCCGGCCCGTTCCCTGACCTTTGCGGCAAGCTCCGCTTCAGCGCCGGCTTCTATTTTTTCCCGCTCCCGCTCCAGAGCGCGCACTGCCGCATCACCCAGCGCAGCCTGCTGGGCGTAGGGCAAATTCTGCTGCATCTCGACAATTTTTTCCACGTGTCCCATCTGGACAACTGGCGCGGGCAAAGTATTGACAATATTCATATTGCACCGCTTTTATCCGGCGCCGGACCGCAAAACGGCAGCCGGGGGCTTTCACATTTTCGCAGCCGTAGCCGCGCTATCTGACGGTCACGACATAATTTTCCACATAGAGCTGCTCTATTTTTTCCGTGGAGACATTTTCGTTGACGATGCTTATGATATCGCGCTTCAATTCTTCGCTTGAAGCGGCATCGACGAGCAAGGTCAAGGGTTTGTGGTCCAGATAATAATACACCGCATCACGCAGGGCAATGTTTTTCGCGGCGAATTCGGCCATAAGCGCTTCATTGTCCGTGGGCACGCTGAAGCTGCAGCGCAGAAAACGCAGTTCCCCTTCCGAACCTGCTTTTTCCACCATAAAATTGTCAAAGCGGTACGTGAACCTGGCGGCCGTGGGGGCATCTTCGCGCGCAGGCGCGGAGTGGACGACCACTGTAGTCACATTTGCCGGGAGTTTTGCCGGATCGGGCGGGGGGGGCGGACTTTCGGAGAAGACGACGAAATACAAAACCGCGCCGATGCCCGCAAGGGCGGCGAACCCTGCGCCGCCGAAGATAAGGTAGCGTTTTTTTCCGGCCGGAAGTTTCCGGAACAGGGCGGAAGGCGTGAAGCGGGCGAAAAAAGCTTTGATCCGCGCCGACAGGCCGGTTTTTTTCGGCCGTTCAGTCACCGGCGGCAAAGGAGGCAAAGGCGCGCCGTCTTTTTGCGGAGGAGGATCGCTTTTTTGCTCCGTCACCTCCAGAAAAGGCGCATCGTCGACGTCCAGCGCGACCTTGACGGCTCCGGCCTTCGGCGGCGCTGCATCGGGGGCTTCGGGAGACATAGGTCAATCAGGGGAAAATTTTATCTATTTTCTGCTTCATCACTTCAGCCGTAAAGGGTTTCACAATATAGTTCGACACCTTGGCCTGCACCGCTTCGATGATGTTTTCCTGCTGGGCCTCTGCCGTAACCATAAGGAAAGGCAAATCGGCGAACTCCTCGCTGGCGCGCACCTTGCGCAACAGGTCGATGCCGGTCATCTGCGGCATGTTCCAGTCGGAGATGACAAACTCAATCTTGTCCTTGTTCAGCACCTCCCAAGCCGTTGTGCCGTCGTCGGCTTCAACGACGTTGTTGAGGCCGATCTGGCGCAGGATGTTCTTGATAATGCGACGCATGGTGGAAAAATCATCCACAACCAGGACGCGCATATTCGGATTATAGGGCATGCGCTGTATCTCCTTTACGGCAAACTTGTTTTCCCGTGGCGGAATGTAAACTCCCGACGTAAACGCGTCAACGCCTGCGAATGCAGTTGGGAAACCCTTCCCTCGGTGATGCCCATCACCTCCGCTGTTTCACGCATATTAAGCTCATCCGCGTAGTACAGGGATAATACCAGTTTTTCGCGCGCTGTCAATTGTTCAATCAATTCGGCCACTCTGTCGATAAGCTCGCGCTCGGAAACGGAGGAAAAGGCCTCGTCCGCGCCGGCGCCTTCCATCCCGGCGAAGGATTCCAGAATCAGGTCCAGGGAGATGGTGAAGCGGCTGTTCATGGCTTCGAGGCCTTCGCGCACTTCCTTGACGTCCAGTCCGGTCTCGGCGGCCAGGGCTTCTTCGTTGGGGCTTTCCCCGCCCTCGTGTTCCAGTTTTTGTACGGCTTCGTCCAGCATGCGGACTTTTTTGCGCAGGGAGCGCGGGAACCAGTCCAGCTGGCGCAGTTCGTCCAGCATGGCCCCCCGGATGCGGTTTTCGGCGTAGGTGTCGAACTTGATGCCCATATCCGGTCGGAACTTGCCGAAGGATTCCATGAGTCCCAGCGTGCCGGCGCCGATCAGGTCGGCAAGTTCCACGTTGCGCGGCAGGCGGGATTTCAGGCGCAGGGCCAGATACTTTACTTTGGGGGCGAAGTGCCTGACGATGTCTTCCTGCTGCCCGCCGGTGCAGTCCGGCCAGGCCAGAAGACCCGCGCAGAAACGTTCCCAGGCCGCCCCGGAGCTACCGGCTGAAGAGCAGGCGCTTCCAGAAAAACTTGATGTTGCCGTCGAGGGCATGGGGAACATTCCAGGTCTGTATGGTTTTGGCCGTGTTAGCCACGGCGCGGCTTGCCGGTCCGTCCGGATCCGCCACGCAGAAAGGCTTCTGGTTGATGACCGCCTTGCGTACGCCGGGATCGCGCGGAATCATGCCCGCATAGTCCAGACCGACCCCGGAGAGAAAATGGTCGCAGGCCCGGTACAGGCGGCGGAAAGCGTCCTGCGCGGACTTTTCGTCCGCGGCCATGTTCACCAGCACCCGGAAGTCGTTGACGTCGTGATTCTGCTGCATGACTTTGATCAGGGCATAGGCGTCCGTCAGCGACGTCGGCTCGGGCGTCAGGATGACCAGTCGCTCCTGGGCCGCCATGTTGAAATACATGACGTTGTCGTTGATGCCCGCGCCGGTGTCCACTATCAGGTAGTCCACGGCCTCCTCGAGTTCGTCCAGGGCCTCCAGCAGGGTGAGTTTCTGACCGGGGGAAAGAGCGAGCATTTCGCTGACCCCGGACGATGCGGGCAGAATTTTGAAGCCGTAAGGCGTATCCATGAGGACGTCGGAAAGCTCGACGCCTTCGTGAAACAGGTGAAACAGGTTGTTGGCCGGAGTAAGTCCGAGAAGCACGTCCACATTGGCCAGTCCGAGATCGGCGTCGAGCAGGACCGTCCGCCTGCCGTCCGCCGCCAGACGGCAGGCCAGGTTGACCGAAATGTTCGTTTTGCCGACGCCTCCTTTGCCGGAGGTGACGGATATAACCAAAGGCAGGTCGGCGTTATTCATGTGCGGCTCCAAAGTCCGGCAAAGAGTTTACGGAGTGTACGCATTTTATAAACAACCTTCAAGCGCCGAGCGGCATTTCCCGTTTGAAGATCAGTCTCCAGAGCATATTTTCCTTGACGGGCGCAAGGGAATTGCCGAGGCCGGGACCGAAGGACAGGGCCGACACGGGCAGACCGGCGGCCGCGCCCACATTGACCATCTGGCCGAAGCGCTCGACTTCGTCCAGCTTGGTCCAGACTATGCCGGAGCGGTGCGCCGTGCGGTACCGTTCCATCATGCCGCGCATTTCCCTGTAGTGCGGCGACAGGGTCAGATGCACGGCCAGATTCTCCGGCCCGTCGCCGGTCAGATCTCCCAGCCCGGCATCGTCGAGCAGGGTGTGCAGGCAGCGCCCGCGCGAAAGCCCCGGCAAATCCACGATGATGCGGTCGAATCCCTCGCGCAGCCCCTGCGTCAGGGCGGTGACCAGTTCCGGCGTGGTGGAGGCTTCCTTGTACGCCATGTCCGAAAGTTCGCAATAATGGCGCAGCAGCAGGCGTCCGTTGCCGCGCGCGGCATCCGCGTTCAGCAGACAGATGCGGAGGCCCGGCCGGCTTTTGCGCAGGGCCAGGGCCAGGCGCACAGCCACGGTGGTCTTGCCCGCGCCGAAGGGGCCGGCGATCACCTGCATACGCTGCGGCCAGTTGTCGCTGTTCCAGGGGCATATCGGCACCAGTCCGCCCAGGGGAACGAGAATCGAGGCCGAGGGATCCCCGCGCAGCCCGGCGCAGATGTGCTGCAGCGCCGCTTCCTCCACGCCCTCGCGGCGCAGGAATTCCACGGCCAGCCGCTGCCTCGGGGGCAGGGCGTCCATGGACGCCGCGGGTTTCATGATGGACATCAACTGCTGTCTGATGTCGCTCCATCCCCATTCTTCCTGCCGCTGCCGCCTGTCCGCAGACGCCGGAGCGCGGGTCCCGGCGCGGGCATAGTCCTCAGCCTGAGCGCGGTTGCGCGGAGAAGGCGCAACGCCCGGACGCCGCGCATAGTCCGGCGGAGACGGCGCGGCGGCCGGCCTCGGAACGCAGTCCCGGCCGGCGGAGCGGGAGAGCTGGGAAAACGCGGCGGCGGGCGCGGAGGCCGCAGCGGGCGGGGCGCTCTGCGGCCGCGCCGTGCGGGCGTGTTCAGTATGTTCCCCAAGGACTCCGGCCCGCGTCCGGCCGCGCTGCGCCGGCCGCGCCGGTTCCGCGAAAGGCGCCGTCCCGCGGCCGTTGCCGGCGCCGGACGGAGCCCCGCGCGCCGGCGCCCTTTCCAGAGCGGCCGTCATGGTGATCAGCCCGTCTTCCTCCTGCGTGTCCAGAATGACGGCATCCGGGCCGAGTTCCGCCTTGATCATCGAGAGCACTTCTTTGGTGCTGCGCGCCGTGAAGCCCTTGATCTGCATCGGTCATGCTCCGGATCAGCCGAGTCCGGCCGTGCCCACGGAGGTCAGGCGGATGTCCGTCGGTATTTCGGCCTGGGAAATAACGGGGACGGAGGGCAGGAAACGCATGAGCAACTGGGCGAGGTGCGGGCGGGTCACCGGAGCGGTCAGCACCACGGGCTGCCCGTCCGTGTTCACGGCGTTTTCCACGGCGCGGTTGATATTCTGCATCAGTTTCTGGGCCAGTCCCGGCGCCAGGGCCAGGTATGCGCCGCTGTCCGTCTGGCGCAGGGCTTCCTGTACGGTCTGCTCGGCCTGGGCGTCCAGGGTGATGATGGGCAGCGCGCCTTTGCCGTCCATGTACGGCTTGACGATGGTGCGGGCCAGACGCTCACGCACGTATTCGGTGAGCGTTTCCGAATTCTTGACCACATGGCCGTGGTCGGAGAGAGTTTCGACTATGGTGAGCAGGTCGCGTATGGAAACATTTTCGCGCACCAGGTTTTGCAGCACTTTCTGCACCACGCCCAGGGGCAGGGTGCCGGGCGTGAGTTCCTCCACGGCCTTGGGCGCGGTCTTGGCCAGATTGTCGAGCAGGCTTTGCGTCTCCTGCCTGCCGATAAAGTCCGCCAGATGTCGCCGGAAGATTTCCGTAAGATGCGTGGCGATCACCGTGGAAGGGTCCACGACCGTGTAGCCGGCCAGCATGGCTTCTTCTTTCCTGCTTTCCGGTATCCACAGCGCGGGCAGGTTGAACGCCGGCTCGCGGGTTTCCGTGCCCTGGATGCGGTGGCGGGCGTTGCCGGGGTCCATGGCCAGGAAATGGTCCACCAGAATTTCCGCCGATGCCGTTTCGTTGCCCTTGATCAGCAGGCTGTACTGTCCCGGTTTCAGTTGCAGGTTGTCGCGCAGGTGCAGGGAGGGGATGATGACGCCCATGTCCAGGGCGAACTGCCTGCGTATGGATTTGATGCGCGAGAGCAGGTTGCCGCTCTTTCCCTCATCGACCAGAGGCACAAGGCCGTAGCCCATTTCCAGTTCCAGGGTATCCAGGGCAAGCAGAGCCTGCACTTCCTCCGGCGTGTCGGCCGAGCGTTCCGCGCCTCCCGCCGCTCCCGTTCCTCCGGATCCGGCGGGCAGCGCCTTGGCGCCGCTTCTGCCCTGCGCGCCGGCCGGAACGCCGGCGGCCGTCCCCGTCCTGCTTCTTTCAGCGGCGCGCGCCAGCAGGAAAAGGGTCAGGGAAATCCCGAGGAAGGGGATGACCGGCATGCCCGGCGCCAGGGCGAAAAGCAGCAGCACCCCGGAAACCATGTTCATCGAGCGGGAGTTATAGGTCAACTGACCGATAAATTCCTCGCCCATCTTGGCCTCGGCCGCCGCGCGCGAGACGATGAGGCCCGCCGCCGTGGAGGTGATGATCGACGGTATGGTGGACACCAGCCCGTCCCCTATGGTCAGCAGGCTGTATGTCTGCAGGGCCTGCTGCCAGGGCATGTCCTTCTGCAGGATGCCGAGCAGCACTCCGCCGATGATGTTGATCATGGTGATGAGCAGGCCGGCGTTCACATCGCCCTGCACGAATTTGCCCGCGCCGTCCATGGCGCCGTAAAAATCCGCCTCCTTGCGTATGGCCTTGCGCTGAAGCGTGGCCTGTTCTTCGTTGATCAGCCCGGCGTTGAGGTCGGCCTCGATGGCCATCTGTTTGCCGGGCATGGCGTCCAGGGTGAAACGCGCCGCGACTTCCGCGATGCGCGTCGTGCCGGTGGTTATGACCACCTTGTTGAGGATGAACAGAATCATGAAAATAACCGCGCCGATGATGTAGCTGCCGCCGACCACGAACTCCCCGAACGCCTGGATGACCGTGCCCGCCGCGTCCGTGCCCCGGTCCCCGTGCAGCAGGATCAGGCGGGTGGAGGCCACGTTCAGGGCCAGGCGCAGCAAGGTTGTGACCAGCAGCAGGGAGGGGAAGATGGAAAACTCCAAAGGCGAGAGCATGAACATGGAAGTCACCAGAATGACCAGGGACAGGGAGATGGAGATGCAGAGCATGAAGTCCAGCACCAGGGTGGGCATGGGGATCAGCATGACCATGAGAATCACGACCACGCCGCCCGCAAGCAGCAGGTCGCCCTGGCGGGCGAATTTCTGATAATCTATCTCGGGCAGGGATACGTTGCTTGCCATAATGCCGACGCCTTTTTTCCTCTTCCGTCAAGAGAACGACGCTGCGCAGGAAAGTTCAGGGTTTGGGAATTTTCCCCGGATTCCTTGTCTTCCAGATTTGCGCCAGGATTACGGCCACGGCCTGGAAGAGTTCCGGCGGGATGATGTCGCCTATCTCGGTCTGCTTATACAAAGCGCGTGCCAGTTCTTTGTTTTCCCGGATCGGGACCCCGTGTTCTCGCGCAACCTCCTTGATTTTCTCGGCAACTTTGTCGACGCCCATGGCGACTACGACCGGGGCGGGGGCTTCGGCGGCGTTGTAGCGCAGGGCCACCGCGATATGCGTCGGGTTGGTGATGACCACGTCCGCCTTGGGCACTTCCTTGAGCATCCGCCGCCGGGTCATCTGCAGCATCTTGCTCTTCATGGCGGCCTTAATTTTTTCGTCGCCCTCGGCCTGTTTGCGTTCGTCTTTGACCTCGTCTTTGCTCATCTTGAGGTTTTCCGCGTACTGCCGGCGGGTGTAAACGAGGTCGGCGGCCGCGATAATCAGCATGGGAACCAGGGCGTAGGTGACCATTTTCGCGCCGATATCCAGCAGGTAGGCGGCCGTGCCCGCGGCGTCCGTATAGTACAGGACGGGGAATTTATCCATTTCGCTCCGAACGGCCAGCACCGGCGCGAGACCGATGAACATGGCCTCAAGCAGGCTCTTCAGCAGGCGGACCAGGGTGTCCGGCGAAATGAACATGCGCTTTAAGCCGGCAAAGAGGTTGAAGCGTCCGAGTTTGAAAGAGAACACTTTGGTTGTCCAGAGCCTGCCCACCTGGACGCGCAGGGAAATATAGACCAGCAGCCCTATGAAAAGCACGGCGGGCAAAGTCGTCCTGGCCAGCACCAGCGTGAGATACAGGCCCAGTTCATAGAGCGAGGCCTCGCCCATGTCGACATACAAAGGGGAGGAACCCAGAAAATGCCGGAACAGGCGCACAAATTCCCCGGCCATGTAGTTGACGCAGGCGCTCAACGCTATCAGCCCGGCCAGGATGGACACCGCCTTGGTGACTTCCTGGGATTTGGCGACGTTGCCTTCACTGCGCGCCTTGTTGATGCGTCTGGGTGTTGCCGGTTCGGTTTTTGACGGGTCGTGCGCCATCTCTCCCCCCGGTCAGCGCGCCGTGTTCATCAGGCGGTCGAACATGGGGCCGAGGTCCAGGATCAGGTCTTCCATGCGCTGCGCCATAATCGTAAACAGGATGCCCATGAAAAAAAAACCTACGGCGATCTTGATCGGAAAGCCCATGGTGAGCAGGTTCATCTGCGGCGCGGCCCGCCCCATGATCGCCAGGGCCAGCTCCGCCGTGAACAGGGCGACGATGGCGGGCGCGGCGATCTTCACCGCCAGGGAAAACATCCCGCCGGAAAGCGCGAGAATATCCACGGTCAGGGCCGGGCGCGGCGTCATGCCGCCGGGAGGGATGAGCAGGAAAGAGTCGGCCAGAGCGCGCAGCAGGTACAAATGCCCGTCCAGGGCCAGAAAAATGATCAGGGACACGGTATACAGCAGGTGTGAACTGATGCTCACCTGGGCGCCGGACGAGGGGTCGGCCAGCGTGACCATCGTGAAACCCATCTGAAAGCCTATGATTTCCCCTCCTGTCTGGATGGCCGCGAAAATAAAATACACGCACAGGCCGAGGGTGAGCCCGAGCAGCCCCTCGCCCAGAAGCATGAGGATCAGCCCGGCCGGGTGCGCCGGAAAAAGTTCGCCGGGAAACGCGAGGTGCGGCCACAGGGCCGCGCTCAACACCAGACACAGGGCCGCCTTGACCTGCATCGGGATGTATTCGCCGCCGTAAAAGGGCAGCATGAACAACACCAGGCTCACCCGCATCAGGGTCAACAGAAAGCTTGCCGCGCTCGCCGCGTTGAAAGAGAAGAGGTCCATGTCCTCCTTATGCAAAATCCGCGCCTGCGCAAGCCTCAAGGATAGAAGGAGCGCCTTCGGCATATGTGCCGCACTACGGCAATTAACCCTTGATGCCGATTTGCTTTAAGCAGAAAGCAAATTGGTCTGGCGGCGGCGGGCAAAGACCGCCTGCTCCTGTTTCGCGGCACGGCTTTGCAGGCAAATCCGTGCGGAGCAGTCCACGCGTGAACCGCTCTAAATCAAGGCAGCCGGACGCAGCGCCCGCATTCGGAAAATAATACATATATTACGCGGCAATACCATAGAGGACAGGAGATTGGACTTTCCCCGGTTTTTCTCTTATGGTGTCGCCCCTCAGCCCTCCCGCCGCAAACGCGCAACAGCATAACCATCTTCCCGCCGAGGATTTTCCGTGCCGAGACAGGAACATATCAGAAATTTCAGCATAATCGCGCACATCGATCACGGGAAATCCACGCTCGCGGACAGGCTTCTGGAAAAAACCGGCCTGCTCTCGGCACGAGACAAAAGGGACCAGTACCTGGACCGCATGGACCTTGAACGCGAACGCGGCATCACCATCAAGGCCCAGACCGTACGCCTCCCCTACCGTTCACCGGAAGGCGGAGACTATACCCTGAATCTCATAGATACCCCCGGACATGTCGACTTCAATTACGAGGTTTCGCGCTCCCTGGCCGCCTGTGAAGGCGCGCTGCTGGTGGTGGACGCCTCCCAGGGCGTCGAGGCCCAGACCCTGGCCAATGTCTATCTGGCCCTGGACAGTAATCTGGAAGTCATTCCCGTTCTGAACAAAATTGATCTTGCAGGGGCGGACCCCGACAAGGTCAAAGCCGAAATTGAGGAAGGCATCGGCCTGGATTGCTCAGGCGCGCCGCTGATCAGCGCCAAGACCGGCCTGGGCGTCGACGCGGTTCTGGAGGCCGTGGTGCGTCTGCTGCCGGCTCCGGAAGGGGATCCGGCCGCGCCCCTGAAAGCCTTGATTTTCGACTCCTGGTACGATGCCTACCAGGGTGTCGTCATCCTCTGCCGGATCATGGACGGCCGCGTTCACAAAGGCGGGCGCATCCGGCTTTTTTCCACAGAAAAAGAATATGAAGTCCTGCGCATCGGCGTGTTTTCTCCCGAGGCGACGGACGTCGATGCGCTCTCCGCCGGAGAAGTGGGCTTTTTGTGCGCCGGCATCAAAGAATTGCGGGACGCGCGCGTGGGCGACACAGTCACCTCGGCGTCCCTGCCGGCCGCCGAAGCCGTGCCGGGGTTCAGGGAAGCAAAGCCCATGGTCTTCTGCGGTCTGTATCCAACGGACAACGCAGACTACGAAGACCTGAAACAGGCCATGGAAAAACTGCATCTCAACGATGCCGCCTTTTCCTTTGAAGCCGAAAGTTCCCAGGCCCTGGGCTTCGGTTTTCGCTGCGGTTTCCTCGGACTCCTGCACATGGAGATAATCCGGGAACGCCTGGAACGCGAATTCCGCATCGAACTCATCGCCACGGCCCCCTCGGTGGTCTATGAAGTGACGACGTCGGACGGGCGCACGCTGCGTATCGACAACCCGGCGAAACTGCCCGACCCTTCGGCCGTCGACGCGTTCCGCGAACCCTTCGTACGCATGGAAATCCACGTCCCCGAACCCTATGTGGGCAATGTGCTCAAGCTCTGCGAGGAAAAACGCGGCCTGCAGAAAGACATGCGCTACCTCGGCGCCTCGCGCGTGATCATTACCTATGAACTGCCTTTTTCTGAAATCGTCTACGATTTCTTCGACCGCCTCAAGTCCCGCACCAAGGGTTACGCTTCCATGGATTACGAATTTCTGGACTACCGCGAAGCGGACCTGGTGAGGCTGGACATGCGGATCAACGGCGAGCCGGTGGACGCCCTGGCCGTCATCGTTCACCGCTCGGAAGCCGCGCGGCGCGGGCGGGCCGTAGCTCTCAAACTCAAGCGATCCATTCCGCGCCAGCTCTTTGAAGTAGTGATCCAGGCCGCAATCGGCAGCAGGATCATTGCCCGTGAACGCAATGCCCCCATGGGCAAAAACGTCACCGCCAAATGCTACGGCGGCGATGTCACACGCAAACGCAAGCTTCTTGAAAAACAGAAAGAAGGCAAAAAACGCATGAAACGCATGGGTAACGTCGAGTTGCCCCAGGAAGCCTTTCTCGCCGCGCTGAAAGCAGGAGACGACTGACGCCCGCCGGCGCGTGTGAAACTCAACTGCGCGCCGTACCGGGCCATACAGGAATTTTCCTTACGACCATCTGCATAACGGCAGGAGACGACTAATGCCCGACGCCATGTATGAAACCCCGCTGCACACCATCCTGGGCTATGTGAGAATCTTCCTCGCGGCCCTTTGCATAGCGGTGCTGATCCGTACCTTTATTATCCAGCCTTTCGTCATCCCCTCGGAATCCATGCTGAACACCCTGCAGACGGGGGACCGTATCTTCGTGCTCAAGTTCAGCTACGGCATCCACCTGCCCTTCATAGAAAAAGAGCTTATTTCCACGGGAGAACCGCGGGTCGGCGACATCATCGTGTTTCCTTTCCCGCAGAAAAAAGAGGACGACTACATAAAGCGCGTGGTCGGCGTGCCCGGAGATACCCTGGAAATGCGCAACAAGCGCCTTTACCGCAACGGCATACCCGCGGAAGAGCCGTATGTCGTGCTGAAAGATGCGGCCGCCAATCCCCATCGCGACAATTTCCGCCCCCTCACCGTGCCGCCCGGCAAAGTTTTCGTACTCGGCGACAACAGGGACAACTCCCTGGATTCACGCTACTGGGGCTTTGTGGACAAGGATACCGTCCAGGGCAGGGCCGTGATCATTTACTGGTCGAGTACCGATTTCATCAACATCGCCTGGTCGCGCATAGGCACGCTGCTGCGCTGAGACGTTCCGCCGGCGGCCGCTCCGGACACACCCCTGATGCACGCTCTCTGCCGCGATATGCTGTTCCGGCTTTACGGGGCGCTGTGGCGCGTCGCCGCGCCTCTGCTGGCGCGCCGCAGCCGCCTGCGCGGGGATTTCGCTCTGCGCATGCACCCGGAACAGGGATCTTTCGCCGCCTTGCGGGATATTCCGGTCGCGCCAGGACGGGCCAGACCCCTGCGCCTCTGGGTACAGGCGGCATCGGCAGGCGAGGCGCGGCTTACGCGCGCCCTGCTCCCCGCCCTGGAACGCGCCGCGTCCGGGCATCCGCATTTCGCCGCCCGCCCCCTGCATGTCCTGGTCTGCACCTGCACCCGCCAGGGGCTTGAGATGCTCGACGACATCAAAAATACATACGCGCCCTGCCCCGGACGGCCCGAGGGACTCCGTCTCCTGAGTTCGCTGATGCCCCCGGACCGCCCGGACATCATGCGCGAAGCCGTGCGGCTGGCCGCGCCCGACGCCGTTATTCTACTGGAAACCGAACTCTGGCCCGGCCTGCTCCGGGCCGCCGGGGACGCCGCCCTCCCCGTCCTGTTGCTCAACGGGCGCATGTCGAAAAAAAGCGCATCGGCTTACGGCCTCATGCGTTCTTTCTGGCACAGCCTTGCCCCGGAGCGCATCGCGGCCGTATCCGCCGAAGATGCCCGCCGCTTCGCCGACCTTTTCGGCAACCCGGAGCGCGTTGCCGTGCTGCCCAACATCAAGTTCGATCTGGCCTGCCCCGGGGAGGAACCTTCCCTGCCTCCGGAAACGCAGGCCGGGGAACCTGCCCGCGGCGCGTTATGCGCGATGTTCTCAGACGGCGCCGCATCGCCGCGCAAAGCGCAAGCTGAAGGACATGCCGGCGGCGGTCCCTCCCGGCCCGCGCCGCCGGACAACGCCGCGACAAGACCCTATTCCGCGCCTCTTCCGACGGAGAACGTCCCTGCCCTGCTTTTTGCCTCGGTGCGGGAAGAAGAGGAAGGCATACTCCTGCCTCTGGTCCGTTCCCTGTACGACGAGGAAATACACAGGCGGCGCGCGGCGCTCATCATCGCCCCCAGGCACATGCACCGCGTTGCGGCCTGGGAGGAGGGGCTGCGCGCTGCCGGCCTGCCCGTGCAGCGCGTTTCCCGCCTTACGGGGCGCGCCGCCGGAGGGCAAACCCCGCCGGGGGAACAGCCGCCGGACGCCCATGATGCCCGCGCAGCGTTCCGGCCGGCGGCATCCCGCGCCGACCGGCGGGCGGATGCCGGAGGGGCGGACGTCCGCCCTGTCCTGCTTCTTGATGTTTTCGGGAAACTGCAGGCCGCGTACAGGGCCGTGGACGCGGCCTTCGTCGGCGGCAGTCTGGCGCCTCTGGGCGGACAGAATTTTCTGGAAGCCGCGGGAGCGGGTGTTCCGACCCTGGTCGGCCCCCATCTGGACAATTTTCTCTGGGTAGGCGAAGATGTGTTCGACGCCGGTCTGGTCCGGCGCGTCAAGGATGCGGGAGAACTGCGCGAGGCCTTGCTCGCGCTTCTTGCCGAACAGGCGGCGAAGCTGTGCGGACCCGGCCGGACGGTTTCCGTTGCGGAGGCAAGGGCCGCGGCTGCGGCCGAAAGGCGCGCGCGCTTCCGCGCCGTGATCGGTCCCAAGCTTGGGGGCGCGTTGCGCTCCGCGCGCTTTGTTCTGGAATATCTGCAGACATACGACGGGGCGGAGCCCGGAAAGGCCTTCCCATGATGCATACGGCAGTCCGTTTTCTTGTCCTGATCGGCGCGGTTCTGTCCTGCCCGGCGTCCTGGGCGGCGGAGGTTTATACTCTGGAGAAAGCCGTTACCACCGCTCTGGATCGCAACTTTACCATTCAGGCCGCGACCGAGGCCCGCGCGGCCGCCGGCTCCGGAGTATCGTCGGCGCGCAGTTCCTTCGGCCCGGTGCTCGGCTCCGGCTATGCCTACGATCGCCGCCAACATAACCGGGAAAGCAGCGGGCGCGCTGTGGACAGGGAACTCTATACCTGGCGCGCGTACCTGAACCAGAACCTCTTTGCCGGCTTCGACACGCTGTCGGACTACCGGAAAGCTGCGCTGCGCGAAGATGTCGCCGAGGAGGGGGTGCGGCGGGCCCGCCTGGAACTCATCCGGTTGGTGCAGATTCATTTTTTCACCTATCTCAAAGCGCGCGAAGACGCGCGCAGCGCCTCCGACGCCCTCGACCGCCTGCGTTCCCAGATGACGTCCAGCCGGGCCTTTTACGATGTCGGCGTTTCACCGCGTATTGATGTGCTTCAGGCAGAGGTTGACGTGTCCTCGGCGGAAAGCGCCCTGCTGATTGCCGAAAACGCCGTGCAAACGCAAAAAGCCAGGCTGAACACCCTGCTTCGTCTACCCATCGACGCCGATGCGGAATACGCGGGCGCGCCGGTATTCGTCCCCTTTACGAAAACGCTGGATGAATGTCTGCAGACGGCCTACAAAAAACGCCCCGACCTGATTATGGCGGAAAAATCCGTGCGCATTGCGGAACAGGACGTCGCCAAGGCGCAAAGCGGCTGGTATCCGCGCCTGGACGCCTACGGAGCCTGGGGCAGCAGAGGAAACAGCGGTTCCGTGTCCGGCAGTCCCAACATCACCAACAGGTTCAACGAATGGACCGTCGGCGTGAGCGCCGAGTGGCGGCTCTTTGAATGGGGCAAAACCCTTTTCGACACCAGACAGGCGCGGCATGAAAGTTCAAGGCTCAGATTTGAGGCTGAAAATCTGAAGCAGGAAGTCGGCTTCATGATTAAGGAACGCATCCTGGCCATGAGCGAAGCCGCCAAGCGCATCAAGGTCGCCCAGGCGGCCCTGGAGCAGGCGCGGGAAGCTTACCGCATGGCCGATGCCCGCTACCGCAGACAGGTCGGGACCATGACCGACGTGCTGGATGCCCAGGCCAAGCTGTCCCAGGCCGAGGCGTCGCTGACCGGGGCGCGCGCCGACTATTCCATAGCCCTGGCTGCCGTCTACGCGGACATCGGCGAGGAAAATCTCTCCCTGCGCCCCCGCTGAAGGGATATTTACAATTTCCTTTATGGTCTGAAAGCTCCCCTTTCAGGGAGATTCCCGCTTGACGCCCGGCGAAGCCGGGCCTACCTTGAGGGATAAGCCGGGCTGCTTCCCTCTGCCGGCGCGGTATCCGCCGGCGGGCGGAAACCGGATGCGGACGGCAGCGAGGTATTACGAATGGCGGAGATGCGTTCCTTCTACTTGGCCCCCGAGGCTTGGGAGCCGCCTTGTATCCTGGACGCGCGTGAATCGTTCCACCTGGCGCGGGTGCTGCGCCTGCGGGCCGGAGCCGAAGTGCGCCTGTTCGACGGCTGCGGCCGTTTCGGCATGTTCCGCGTGGAAAGCGTGCGCAGGGACGCCGTACAGCTTACCCTGCTCTCGGAAGGGCGCGAAGAGCCGCCCGCAACGCGCTGTACCTTGGCGGCGGCCTTTTCCAAGGCTTTACGCCGGACCTGGTTCATGGAAAAAAGCGTGGAACTCGGGGCCGCGGCCCTCTGGTTCTGGCAGGGCGACTACAGTCAGGCGGCTCTGCCCGAGGCGCAGAAGCAAAGTTGGCAGGCCGCCCTGCTCGCGGGCGCCAAACAGTGCGGCTGCGCAACCGTCCCCGCTCTGACCCTGATGAGGGGGGGCGCGGAGGCCGTCGCTTCCCGGCGCGGAGACTTCGACAGGGCCTTTCTTCTCTATGAAGGAGACACGGGCGGCAGGTTTCTTGATCCGGCGGACCTCGCGCCGCCCGGAAACGTCCTGCTGGTCCTTGGTCCGGAGGGCGGCTTTTCCCCGCGCGAAGCGAAACTGCTCGCCGCCGCCGGCCTCACGCCGGTCAGCCTGGGCGCGCGCGTCCTGCGCTGGGAAACGGCCGCTGTGCTTACTCTGGGACTGGCCTTTCTTGCGGGGCAAAAACGATGACTCTGGGACCGGCCTTTCTTGCGGGGCAAAAACGATGACGGTCGCCGTCCCTTTGGCGGAGCAGTTGCGGCCGCGGGACACGGACCTGTTTTTCGGGCAGGAGCACTTGCGATCCAAGCTGGAAAACCTGTTGCGCGCCGCGCGGCTGCCCAGCCTGCTCTTTTTCGGACCGCCGGGGAGCGGCAAATCCACCCTTGCCCTGCTCCTGGCCGGGGCGCGGGGCGGCAAGGTTACGCGCATCAGCGCCCCCGAGGCCGGCATACAACAGCTTCGCCGCCTGCTCGCCGGAACCGATATTCTGGTACTCGACGAACTGCACCGCTTCTCCAAAGCCCAGCAGGACTTTTTTCTGCCTCTGCTGGAAAGCGGCGAAATGATTCTTCTGGCGACTACCACGGAAAATCCCTCGTTCAGCGTGACCGCCCAGCTTCTTTCCCGCCTGCACGTTCTGCGTCTGCATCCGCTGAAACACGCGGACCTTGCCCGGATAGCCGAACGCGGCGAGGAACGCATGCAGTGCGCGCTTGATGTCGACGTCCGCGACCTGCTCTGCGGCCTGAGCGGCGGCGATGCCCGCACTCTCCTCAATCTCGTGGAATACGCGGCCGCGCTGCCGGAAGACGCCCGCGCCCTCGGAGACATCAAGAAAGTCCTGCCCGAACTTGTCGCCCGCCACGACAAACAGGGGGACAAGCATTATGATCTGGCCTCGGCCCTCATCAAATCCATACGCGGCAGCGATCCCGATGCCGCCGTCTATTACCTGGCCTGTCTGCTGGAAGGAGGCGAAGACCCGCGCTTCGTGTGCCGCCGCCTCATCCTCTCCGCCGCCGAGGACGTGGGGCTTGCCGACCCCGCCGCTCTGCCGCTGGCCGCGGCCTGCCGACATGCCGTGGAACTGATCGGTATGCCTGAAGGCTACCTGCCCATGGCGGAAACGGCAATTTATCTGGCCCTTGCCCCCAAAAGCAATTCCGCGTATGCCGCCTATGTCAATGCCGCGCGCGAAGTCAAGGCAAACGGCGCATGCCCTGTCCCCCTGCACCTGCGCAACCCCGCCGGCCGCCTGCAGAAAGCATGGGGATACGGCAAAGACTACCTGTATCCCCACAATTACCCCGACGCCTGGGTGGAACAGGAATATCTGCCTGAAGAACTTGCGGGCAGGCGCTTTTATTTCCCTAAAAGTCACGGGGAGGAAGGTCGGTTCACCCGCCGCCGCCCGCAGGCCGCCGGGGCGGCGGACAGGCGGGGGAACAGTCAAGCCGGCGAAAATCCGGCGCAATAACCGACTGCCGGCAACGCCCGGCGCGGACTGAAGATGAGCGACGACGGCGGTGCCGCGATTCCCGTACCCTTTCCGGGTGACGCCTATGTCACCCCGGAAGGTGCGGCGGCCTTTGAACGGTGGTGGCCGTCCTTTTTTTTCACCTGGTATGTGCTGGGCATAATCCGGCACGATGCCGGGCTGGCTTCGGCCGGGATGTACCGCGGCCCGGAGTGGGTCGAGGGCAGCCGGCGCACGGTGCGGCTCCTTGAGCGTTGCGGCGTTCGTTTTTATATCGACGGCATGGACAACATTGACCGGGCGGGCGGCGCGTGCGTCTTTGTAGGCAACCACATGAGCACGCTGGAAACTTTTGTGCTGCCTTCGCTCATCCAGCCGCGCAGGCCCGTGACCTTTGTGGTCAAGGCGAGTTTGCTGCGCTATCCCTGGTTCAGCGCGGTGCTGGGCAGCCGCGATCCGGTGGTGGTGCGGCGGCTGAACCCGCGCGAAGATTTCAACGCAGTCATGGAAGGCGGCTCGGAGCGCCTTGCGGCCGGCCGTTCCGTTATCGTCTTCCCGCAGAGTACGCGCACGCCGGCCTTCGACCCGGCCGCCTTCAACAGCATGGGCATCAAGCTGGCCAGGCGCGCCGGGGTGCCGGTCATACCTGTGGCCCTGCGCAGCGATGCCTGGACCGGCGGCAGATTCATCAAGGATTACGGCGGACTGGACATATCGAAGAGGGTGTGCATCCGCTTCGGGGAACCCATGCGCGTTGCGGGCGCGGGCAGGGCCGAACACGCGGCTGTATGCGGATTTATCGGCCGGAATCTGGCGGAGTGGGGTATACCTGCAATTCCATGATTGATGCCGGGTTGCAGGCAAAAATCCGTAATCGGAATCACTCCATAAAATTCAGAGTATAAAGTTCAACGGGCGCGAAATCGTCGTCCAGGGGAGGCGCTCCGGGGTCGGGGTCGGCGAACGGCAGTACGGCGCGGTGGCGCAAGGCCAGCGCCGCGGCCGGGGCAACGCGCTCCGTTGCCGGGTCGGGGAGTTTTCTTTTGTGCGGCAGAGCCATGAGCATGACGTTCTGCACCACTCCGCTGTTGTGCGGGTATTGCACGGGGAAAATTTCCACCTGTTCGAAGGACTCGGCGAAGGCGCCGCGCACGGCGCGCAGGAGCCGCCCCTTGTCGCCGCTGACGGCCGTTATGATGTTCATCATGCAGACGCCGTCGTCGGCGAGCAGACGGCGGATGCCCGCGGCGGCCTGCCGTGTGCCCACATGGAAGGGTACGGTGTACCAGGAATTAAAAACATCGGCGAAAATGAGGTCGTAGGGACCGGAGCTGTCCGCGGGCAGAGCGGTGGACGTGCGGTTTATGAAGGCGCGGGCGTCTTCGTGCAGGACGCGCATGCGCGCATCGTCGACGGGAGCGCGGAAGTACTTGCGGGCCGTTGCGGTCATGCCGGGATCAAGCTCCGCGACATCCAGGCTGATGTCCCCGGACGCCGCCCAGGTGTTGTCCGACAGCAGATATCTGGGCACCGAATATCCGCCTCCGCCGAGCATGAGGATACGCTTCGCGTCGGGTTTCAGGGCGAACGGCAGGGCGTAGAAGCGGGTATAGGCGAAGACGAGGGCGTCGGGGTCGTCGACGTACATGGCGGACTGGGCGCTGCCGGGGTCGCTCGCCAGCAGAAGGACCGCGCGTCCGCGTTCCGTACCTTTGCCTACACGCAAGGAGGCGTACGGCGTTTCGATGCTGATGGGCCGGTTGTCCCGGGCAAAGCCGGTATGTTCGATCCACTGCGCGTGTAAGGCGTTGCCCGCCAGTCCGGCGCCGGCAAGCAGGGCAACGGCGGCTTTGGGCGCAAGCGGACGCAGCGCGGCCAGGGCGGCGGTCGCCGCCAGGCACAGGGCGACCCCGAGGAGGATGCTCACCGTGCCGAAAAAGGAAAGCAGCACAAAACCGCCGAGAAAGGTGCCGGCTATGCTGCCCAGGGTCGCCATGGCGTTCATGCGGCCTATTATCCGGCCGATGTTGCGTTCCTGTCCCGAGCGCGCGTTTTCCCGGTAAATGCGCAGGCGCGTCGCGTACGGCGTGATCATGCCGCAGAGCAGTCCGGGCGGGGTGAACAGACAGAGGGAACTCAGCAGGGCGCCGACGTAGACGGAAGCGCCGCTGCGCGCGAAGAATCCCGGCAGGACCAGGCCGAGCGCCGCGGTGAGCAGCGCCCCGAAAGCGGCGCAGACAAGCAGGCCGGAAAGCGCGGCATCGCCTTTTTTGCGCGCGGCGTTTTCGCCGGCCGAGGCGCGCAGCAGGGTATCGGCCAACCTGCCGCCCAGGGCGCTGCCCAGGCTCAGTCCGGCCATAATCACCCCTATGATGCAGGTCCAGACGACTACGGAACTGCCGAAGTGCGGGGCCAGCAGGCGGGCGCCGGTCATTTCCAGCACCATCACTGCCGTTCCGTTCAAAAAAACGACGGCGGCAAGCATAATGCTCCTTTCGCGCGCCGCGCATTACATGCCCAAACACGGGGCCGTGTCAAGGGCGCGCAGGCGGATGCAGCAACGCGCAGAGAAGTATGGTATAAATCTATCTAAAAGTAAATACTCGCGTGAAAAAATACGTCCGCGGCAGGGCCTCTCAAGATGAAGTTTTCGCTTCGCTCTTGCTGAAGAGTATGCCCTTATGCCCGGCTACGGCGCTTTTGCCGCCGGGAAAGCGATGCGTCGCAGGGCCGCGCCCGGCCTGCAGGGGGGCATCCAGCGCGGCCAGGGAAAAAAAACGCGCCTGTCCCGGTCCGAGCGCGTCCAGAATACGCTTGTACAGGCGCAGGCGCACGGCCTTGGGCAGAGCCTCAAGACGCCGGCGTTCGATAAAAATACCCTCACTGCCCGCTGCCGGCCGGACCGATGCGGCGGACGGCTCCGGCGGTCCCGCCGGGCCCGCCGCGTCCGGTGAACTTTGCCGTCCAGGCGAACGCCGCGAACCCGCCGGGGCAGACGGGAGGACGTCTGCCGCGGCGGCGGCCGTCAGGGCCGCGAAATACTCCCTGTCCACCTCTCCCTGCATGTGCAGCGCCGTGATCGCGCGCAAAAACGCAGGGTTTTCGGCTGTCGGCAAAGGCAGGATGTCCATGCGCACACGGTTGCGGAAAAAGCGCCTGTCCGTGTTGCTTTCGTCGTGCAATGCCCTAATTCCCAACGTCTTCAGAAAATTCTCGATATCCGCGCGCGGCGTGTACAGCAAAGGCCGCACCAGCGAACGCTCCGCGTCGGAGGCCCGCATGCCCGCAAGCCCCGGCCAGCCTGCCCCGCGAATAAGACGCATAAGGACATCTTCCGCCAGATCATTGTTGTTGTGCCCCAGGGCTATGATATCCGCGCCGCTTTCCGCGGCCGCTCCGGCCAAAAAGGCATAGCGGGCCGCCCTGGCCTTTTCTTCCAGCCCGCGGGCCGCCCCGGCCTTTTTTCCCAGTCCGCCGGAGCCCCCGTCGCCTGCCTCTCCACCGCCCACGTCCTGTCTGCCGACATGACAGGCAATCCCGGCATGCGCGCAGAAGCGCCGGCAATACTCCGCCTCGGCGGCGGAAGACGGGCGCAGCATGTGGTCCAGGTGGGCAGCGAGCAGCGTAAAGCCGGCCTTGCGGCGGAGCAGGCTCAGGACAAGCAGCAGGGCCGTGGAATCCGCGCCCCCCGAAAAGGCGACCAGCAGCCGCTTCGCGCCCAGGCGCAAGCCCGGAATGTTCTCCATAAAACGCAGAATATTGAGACAGAAATGCGCTTCCCGCGCGGGCAGGTCCCGCAGGTCCGCGGGCAGGTCGGGAAGGTCGCCGGGCAGGTCGGGAAGGTCGCCGGGCATGCAAGGAGAAAAGCTAAAGGGATGGTTTGAAAGTTGCGGGTACTTTCATCAAAATTTCCTTTATGGTCTGAAGCCTCTCCCTTCAGGGAGCTTCCCGCTTGACGCCCGGCGAAGCCGGGCCGACCTTCCCGGTAACCCCTTCCTTCAGGGAGGGGGCAATCCACCCGTCTCCTCTCCGCCGGGACGGAGTCGGTCGGCGGATGGAGTCGGCCGTGGATTGAAACATATTTGAAACGCTTTAAAAGGTGATGCCGAGGTCCGTAAGCATCTCCTCAAGGTATTTGATCATATAGTTGCGCAGGGGTTCCGGGGCAAAGGCCACGCATTCGCAGGTTATACGCCCGAGACCGCGCACCAGCAGTTCCATGTGGATGCTGCCGCCTCCCACTTCCAAAGCAAGGCAGTACGGTCCGCATTCCTGCAGATGGTCTGTCTGCACGCGGGAGAGCATGCGTTCGGGAACCGGCAGGCGGTAGATGCCCTCCAACCCGGCCTGCAGCTTTAAATCAAGCAACCTGGCGTTGACGGCGGCGATGTCCTTTTCGTCCAGTTGGTCTATGCTGTAAGTTCTCATGGCGTCTCGTGTTTCTTTCAATCCGCGCCCGGCTCCGCATGCGGGCCGGCGCCCTCCCGGCGGCTTGGAGTCGGAGGAAAGCGTTCCGCGGGCGCAGAGGCTGACGACCTCCGGCCGGCGACGCGCAATGTATCAGGCGTACATTCCTTGTCAAGGTTGAAGACGTCGCGCACCGCGGCGATGTGCGCATCACCCGCGGCGCCTCTGCCGGGGTAGCGGTCCCTGAGATACATAAGCGGCTCATGGTTGAGTTTTCCCGCCAGCGAGAGAAAAGCCGCCTTCAGGATGTCGGCGCTGCCGGCGGGCAGGGGACCCAGGCGCTTCAGCGCGCGTTCCAGTTCCCGCGCGGCGATTCGTTCGCCCCGGTCCACGATGTCCACGATGGTGGGCTGAAGGTCCAGGGAACACATCCAGGCGCGGAAAATGTCTGTTTCCTCCTCTACTATGGCCTGCCCGCGCGCGGCTTCCGCGCGCCGCCTGCCCATGTTGGCGTCGACTACTTCCCTGAGGTCGTCGATGTCGTAGAGATAGACGTTGTCGAGGCTGTTGAGCGCGGGGTCCACATCTCTGGGCACGGCGATATCGATGATAAATACCGGCCTGTTGCGGCGCCTGCGCATGATCTCGCGCATGTCCGCGGCCCTGAGTATGTGTTCCTGCGCTCCTGTGGAACTGATGACGATGTCGGTTTCCGTAAGGCGTTCGAAAAAGTCTTCAAAGGGAGCGGATTGCCCGCCGAAGGACGCAGCGAGCTGTTCGGCGCGTTCGCGCGTGCGGTTGACCACCAGCACCGAGGGCACGCCCGCGCCGACCAGGTGCGCGGCCGCAAGTTCGGCGGTTTCCCCGGCCCCTACGAGCATGGCCCGAATACCGCTCATGTCCTCGAAAATGCGCTTGGCCAGTTCCACGGCCGCGTAACTGACGGATACGGCGCCGGCGGCGGAGCCCGTTTCCGTCCTGACCCGTTTGGCTACGGAAAAGGACTTGTGCAGCAGACGGTTGAGAATACGCCCGCAGCCGCCGCGTTTCAGGGCCGTCCGGTAGGCGGCCTTGATCTGCCCGAGGATCTGCGGTTCCCCGAGGACCATGGAATCCAGACCGGCAGCCACGGCAAAGAGGTGTCCGGCGGCCGCGCGGCCGGAATGCGTGTACAGGTAGGGGCGCAGGCGTTCGGCGTCTTCACCTGCGGCCTCGGCCCAGGCCGGGACAAGATTTTGCGCAGCCGCGTCCGGGCCGCCCACGCCGAGCAGTTCCACCCGGTTGCAGGTCGACAGGGAGAAATATTCGCTGAGGGCGCCGCTCACGGCGGCGAAAAACCGCTCCTCGCGCAGGGGGTCGCTGAGCGCAAAACGCTCCCGCACCTCCACCGGAGCGGTTCTGTGATTCAAACCTACAAGATGCAGTTCGCAGTTCATGTCGGAACAACACGCAGGGCGTTCAAAGAAATTTTGATGAGTCCGGTGCTGTGGTGGGAAAGCAGGTGATCCGCAAGCAGCGAAAGCGCCGAAACGACGAAAATGACAATAGCCATGACCGCCGTTTTCCTCCCCCTGTATCCCAGGGCCGCGCGCTGGTAAAAGAGCAGCGCGTACAAAAACCAGATGAACAGGGAAAGCAGTACCTTGGGGTTTTCGGCAGCGGTGCGCAAAACGGGCGCCCACACAAAACCCGCCGTAATTCCAAGGGTGAACAGGGGGAAACCCACGGTCACGGCCGCCCGGTTGATGCGGTCGCAGCCGGTCAGCGACGGCATGTCCAGGGTAAAGGGGGACGGCGCCATTTTCTTTTTTATCCTGCTTTCGGCGTAAATGAACAGCACCCCCGCCCCGAAGGCCATGGCCAGCAGGCCGAAGCTCAGGTACAGGGACCAGATATGCAATCCGAAAAAGAGGCCGGACAGGTGGTCCGGCAGAATGTTTTTGACCCCGGCCAGGCGCATGGAGAGCATGTACAGCAACAGGGCCACAGGCGCGGCGGTCATGCCCAGAAAGGGCCGGCGCAGCTTGCAGCGGGCCGCGAGATACAGGACGATGACGCACCAGGCCAGGAACTGCACGTTCAGTCCCGCCGAAAGGTCCTCGCGCCCCACGCTTATGAAAGCGCACAGCAACGACACGCTGTGCAGGACGAATCCTGCCAGGGTCAGGCGTTCGGCGACCTTGCGCAGGGAGGGGCGCACGGACAGCGCGCCCATGAGAATCCCGAAGGCGCCCAAAGTATAGAGCAGAATTACGCCGACGGACAACAGCCGTTCATAATCCATCAGAACTTCCTGTTATTCGGATTTCAGGGAAACGCTGATTATTGCTCCGCCGAATAAACATTGCCGAACCCGGGGGACATATCTTTTATGCGGAGTGCGCTGTTTACGCTAATCGCGGCAAGCTTTAATCGGGGGATCAATAAATGCGGAAAAGGCAGAAGACATCAAGACGGATTCTTCGCTGCGCCCGGAATGACAAAAAAAGTATGGAGCAAAAAACAGGAAAAAGCAAGGTGACTTTTCAGCCATAATCCCATACGCATAACTGCGTTGCGCCCGCAATCCGGCGCGGCAGTGTTTTTCGGCCCCACGGCCGGCGCCGCCGGAAGGCGGAACTGCGCAGCCTCCCGCAAACCCGGCGCAGAGGGCGACGGTCCGGCAAAGACTCGGAGACGGGGCAATGGCCAGAATTTTTTACGGTGTTCAGGGTGACGCCAACGGGCACATCAACCGTTCCCTGTCCGTTGCGGAACTGCTTTCCGGCCACGAAGTGCTGTTCGCGGGCGGCGGGGCGGCCGCGCGGGCGCGGGACGCCGGCTTCGCCTTTGAGGAACTGCCGCTTGTCGGTATGCAGGTGCGCGACAACTCCGTGCAATGGGCGCCGACCATCGCCGATTTCATCGTCAAACGCGCTGCCGCAAGACACTGGGTTAGGCGACTCAAACAAATCATCACGGCCTTTGATCCCGACCTGATTCTCACGGACAACGAATATTTTACCCCGCGCGCGGCAAAGGCTCTGGGCAGACCCTGCTACAGCCTCGACCACCAGCACGTGCTGAGTAGAACCCGCTGCACGCCGCCGCCGGGGCAGACAATCCCCAGACTCACGGCTACAGGCATCATGCGTTTTTTTCTGCCGGGGCTGCAGGGATGCCTGATAGTTTCCTTTCACCGCCCCCCGCTTGTCAACCCGCGCAACGATGCGATTTTCGGCACAATTCCGCGCCCCGACGCCTTGGCCGCGCGGCCGGAAAACGGAGAACACGCCCTCATGTATGTGCCCGGATGCGATACGGACAAAATCAGAAAACTGTTCGGCCGGCGCAAGCGTGAATACCGCATTTACGGCCTGGGAGAACAGCCGGGGCAGGGAAATCTCATCTTTCGCAAGCCCGGCAGGAGACGCTTTCTTGAAGATTTTGCCGCGGCGGCGTATGTAGTCTCCTGCGGAGGCCACGGTCTGCTGACTGAAGCCCTGCTTTTCGGCAAGCCCTGCCTCCTGTTTCCGGGCCGCTTTTTGTACGAGCAGTTCTGGAACTGCCATTTCGTTCAGGAAAAAGGCTTCGGGCGGTATTATACCGGTTTCGGCATTGATCCGAAAGAAGTGGACGCTTTTGAAGCTTCGCTGGATGCCTGCCGAACGCGCATCGCGGCTGAGGACTGCGACGGCCGGACACAGTTGAAAGCGCATCTGGAGAGTTTGTTATGATTGAACAAACGGGCCGGCGTGAGGGCGGTGAAAGGAGTGGGGTCGGGAGAAATCATTTTTCCCGGCCGGAATCGGCCTGAGCAGGCGCAAGGCCGCTCCGGCCGATTCCCGGCGGGATTCGGGACGGAATCCCGGCTCCGGAGGCGTATAAAATCAACATGTTTCCCCAAGGAACAGGGATGACCGGAAAAGCCGTCGTCGCACCCGGCGTTGTTTTGAAAAATGCCCTTAAAATCCTGACCCGTCCGTGGATGCTTACGCGCCTGGCACGTCTGGAAGCCGACAAACTCTTCTTTGACCTGTTGCACCGCAACCCCGGCGACGGCCGGGCCGCGGGTATCCGCCAGCTTTCCGTCCGCATCACGGACCGCTGCAACCTGCGCTGCCACACCTGCGGGCAATGGGGCGACAAAGGATTTCTGCGCGGCGCGGCGTTGCGGGAACTGACCGCCCGCGAGCTTCCGCCCGAACGCTATCTCGCGCTTCTGGACGATCTGGCCGCGCACGGACACCGCCCCACGGTCTATCTTTGGGGCGGCGAACCCATGCTCTACAGGGGTAGCCTGGACATTCTGGAACACGCGACCCGCCTGCGCATGCCCGCGATGATCGCCACCAACGGCACAGGACTGGAAGGGGCGGCCGAACGGATCACGGCCATGCCCATGCTTCTGCTTCAGGTCTCCGTTGACGGGCACGATGCGGCAACGCACAACGCGGCCAGACCGGCGGCGGGCAAAGGCGACAATTTCCGCGCCGTCCGTGAAGGTCTTGCCGCCGTCAACGCGGAAAAGGCCCGCCGAAAAAGCAAACTCCCGCTCACGGCCGCGCTCACCACCGTTTCCACCGCCAACGCGCAGCACCTGCTGGACATTTACGAAGCTTTCAGGGATTCCGTCGATCTCTTTGTATTTTATCTTTCCTGGTGGATAGACGAAGCCTCGGCCGAAGCCCACGACGCCGATTTCACGCGGCGCTTCGGTTTTACTCCCAAACTGCACAGGGGCTGGATCGGCGACTGGGTGAACAAAGATGCAAAGTCCCTCGCGGAGCAGCTTCAGGAGTTGGAACGCCGTTCGGCGGGGCCGGCCGCGCCCGCCGTCAACATCCTTCCCCGTCTCACAGCGGCCGGCGACCTGCGCGAATACTACGGCAACCACGCGGCAACCTTCGGGTTTGACCGCTGCATATCCATCTTTCGCGCCGTGGAGCTTGATTCCGACGGCGGCATGTCGCCCTGCCGGGACTACCACGACTATGTTGTCGGCAACGTGCGCGGGGCGACCGTCACTGAACTCTGGAACAACGCGAGATACCGGGCCTTTCGCGCAAGTTTGTGCAAAGACGGCCTGATGCCGGTGTGTACCCGCTGTTGCGGGCTGATGGGGTACTGAGCCGCATGCGGGGCGCTTCAGTCCACAGCCGGCCGCCGGCCGACCCCGACCCGGCGGACGGGCGCCGGGGGGACTGCGCCCCCCCTGAAGTAAACGGCTGCCGGAAAGGTATGCCCGGCCGGGCGGGGCGCGGGGCGGGAAGCCCCCTGAAGGGAGAAGCTTCAGACCATAAAGAGAGTTCAGGCGAACCGGCGCACGTCCGGACGGCTTATGTCTCCCTCTGGCTGCCCCTGGCCTCGGAAACCTTTATCTATTACGAGGCGGAAGCGCTGCGCGACCGCGGTTTTCCCGTCCGCGGGTTCAGCCTGTACGGTCCCTGCGGCAAGGGGCTCGGGCCTCGGTTGCGGCACGGCAGGCTGCCCGTGGAACATTTCGGCGCGGCGTCCCTGTTGCGCGTCTGCGCCGCCGTGATCCGGGGCATGGTCGCCCGGCCCCGCGCGGGAATCGGGATATTCCGGGATATACTTTTCCGCCGCAGGCGGGACGCTGAACAACAACTGGAAAACACCTGGGCGGTTCTCTGCGGTTTTTATCTGGCCGAACGCTGCAAGGCTCTGAACATCGGACATCTCCACGCGGCATGGGCCTGCGGTCCGGCCTCGGCCGTTTGGACGGCGTCCCGTCTCACCGGGATTCCCTTTTCCATGAACTGCCTTGCCGGAGATATCCGCCCGCCGGACGGGGCGTTGGCCGAAAAACTGGAAGCCGCCGTCTTTGCGCGCGTCGACGCCTCGCACAATCTCCCCTATCTTGCTGAATTCAACCCGCGAGGCGCCGCGGCCGGAAAACATCATCTGGTCTACAATGTAAGTACCCTGCCTTCGGAACGCACGGCTGACGCGCCCCTGCGTCCGCCCCTGCGTCTGCTGGCCGTCGGCCGTCTGGTGGAAACCAAGGGCTTTCAGTATGCCGTAGATGCGCTCAAGATCGCGCGCGACGGAGGTCTGGAGGCTGAACTCACCGTGGCCGGCTCCGGCCCGTGGGAGAAAAAGCTCAAACAGCGGGCAAAGAAGGCGGGACTGGAAACCGTGACGCATTTTCCCGGCTTTGTCGCCCATGAGGACTTGCCGGAACTGCTGCTTGCCGCGGACATCTTTCTCATGCCCTGCTGCCTGGCCGGGGGCAGCGGCAAAGGCGACGGTCTGCCTACGGTGATCATGGAAGCCCTGAGTCACGGCCTGCCTGTGATAAGTACGCCGGTCTCCGGCGTGGGCGATGTGATCCGCCACGGCGAAACAGGGCTGCTTGTGCCTGAACGCGATGCCGCCGCCCTGGCCGATGCCGTGCGCGCGCTGGCTTCCGACCGCCCCGGCGCGCTGCGCATGGCCGCACGGGGGCGTGCGCTGGTCAGGGAAATGTTTGATACGGATGCCAACCTCAAGCGGCTTGCGGCGCTCTTTGACGCAAGCGCCGGGCATAAGGGAAACGCCGAACAGGCGGCGTTCCGTCCCAAACGCGGTCTGGACTCCGCCCCTGACCCCGCCGGGGCCGGCGCGGGCCGGCGCCCCTCCTCCCGGACAGCGCCGTGACCTTAACGCTGTGTCTGCTGATCGCCGCCTGGATGCTGACGGCGCTGTTGTACTGCGGTCTGGGCCTGGATACGGAGCGCCTGCACAAGGCGTTCCGGCTTGCCGGCCTGCCCGCGCCCGGGCCTTTGCCTCCGGCGGCCGTGATGATCCCCGTGACCGGGCGGGACAACGCTACGGAAACAGCCCTGCGCAGCCTGCTTGAGCAGGATTATCCGAACCTGACGGTCTATCTCGCCGTCTACGGCACAGCCGACCCCGCGCACGCGTTAATCTCGGCGCTGAGTTCCCGCTACGCGCATGCGCGCCTTGTGCATGCGCCGGAAGCCGTCCGTTCGGGACAGAAAAATCAAAACCTGCTGTCCTGTCTTGAAACCGTCGCGCCGGACACCGCCGTCTATGTGTTCTGCGACGCCAACCATCGCGCGAAGCCGGACTTCGTGCGCAGGCTTGTTCACCCCATCCTGCTCGGTCAGGCCGATTTTTGCACGGGATATCGGCGTTCGCGCCTGTGTACGACGGAACCGGCCGCAACGGCGTTTCACGCCGTCAATCGTTTCATGCTGTTTCTTCAATCGCTGCCGTTTTTCACGCAACCGTGGGGCGGCGCCACGGCGGCGCGGGCGACGGCCTTCAAGCGTCTCGACGTCGCCGGACTATGGCGGCGGACGGTGGTGGATGATTCTTCCCTGGCAGGTCTGCTGGGCAAAAAAGGCATCCCTGTTTTGTTTTGCCCGGACGCCCTGTTGGAGAGCAGCGCCCGTTCGGTGACGCGGGAAGCTCTGGACGAGTGGCTGTACCGCCAGCTTTTTTATCCAAGGGTTTACACCTTCGGAGCCTGGCTGCTTATCGGCTTTTGTCTTGTCTGGTTTGCCGCAGCCTGCGCCGCCTGTCCGTATATCCTGTTCCAGGCCGCGCGGGGCGGCGGCGTGCCGTTCCTGATGCAGGCGGCCGCCTTGCTTGTCCTCTGCGGGCAGATACTGTTGCAGGAACTTCTGCGCCGGCGCATTGCGGCGGATTGCCCCAGGAGCGCATGGCTCAAAGGTCTTGCGCTTGCGGCAACGGCGCTTTTCCGCAACTATGCGCGCACTGTCGCGGGCAGGAGCATAGTCTGGCGCGGCATACGCTATGTCCTGGGAGCGGATGGACGTGTGCTCGGCGTGGAAAGAAAAGGCGACGCCGTTATACCCTCTTGATACCAAACTGCTTTCAGCAGAAAGCAAACCGGTATGGCGGCGGCGAAGCCGCCGCCCGCAGTTTTTTGAAAATTCAGGCTTCGCCTGTTTTTCAAAAACTTCGGCGGCTTGCATTCAAACTCGTTTGGCGCAAGCTGTTATTGCTCCACCGAATAAACATTGCCGAACAGGAGGGACATGTCTTTTATGCGGAGAGCGCTGTTTACGCTAATCACGGCAAGCTTTAAGCGGGGGATCAATATAAAAGATAAAAAGTCGCGCCGGCCGAAGCGAGCAGGCGATCTTTCTCGTCGTACACTTCCGATGCGGCCGTGCATAAGGTTTTCCCGAGCTTGAGCAGCCGGCCCACGGCGTAGAGGTCAGCCTCCCGGCAGGGGCCGGCGCTGCGCAGGTAGCGCATGTTCATTTCTACGGTGACCGTTGCCCGGTCCGCTCCTGCGGCGGCCATCACGGCATGGGCCATGACTTCGTCGGCCATGGTGGCGAGTATGCCTCCGGCAACAGCGCCGCCCCCCTGGATAAGCCCCGGACCCACAGGCAGGGTCAGACGCGCCGTGCCGTCGGGTTCAAGGCGCAGCCGCGCATGCAGAAAGTTGAACAGGGGATTTACGCTTTGCCGTTCCCCGCAGACGTCGTCAAGGTATGTGCGAGTCATTCACCGCCTCTCAATCCGGATTGCGGTACTGGCGAAGATTTTACCGGTTGCCGCGGAAATCGGTAAACAGCAGCCGTAAGGCCGAGGCGTTCTGAACACCTCGAAAACCTGTTCAATTTCAGGGAGAGATGCGTGAGCCTACACCCCTCTCCGTAATTCTGAGCGAAGCGAAGAAGCTGTCTTCCCGGCTTCGAAAGGCATAAAGCCGGCTTCTTCGCTTCGCTCAGAATGACCTTTTCCTGTGCGCCGGCTCGAAAGTAGCTGAACATAGTACGTAATCAGGAAAGAATAAACCGGCGGTTCCATAGTCAGGTTCAGGATTGAAATTATTATGCCGGCGCAAATATGCGCCGGCATTTTTTCGGCGTATCCGTCACAGTCCCGTCACAGTACGAGCCGATGAAGCGGCAATTTTTGACCACACGGATATTGTTCTCAGGCATCGGTCAAAAAGTCAACCTGACGCCTGTGGAAAACTGGTGCTGGTACAGGCCGTCGGTTTTGCCGTTTTCAGTATCTTCTTCAGTAAACGTCTTCGTCTTCGCTGCGCCGAGGCCCACAAAGCGGTAGCCGACATCCAGCGTTATGTTGTCGGTGAAGTCAAAACCGACACCGGTACCGACATTCCAGGCAAAGTTGGTTTTTGTTTTCGCACCAGTAACATGCCATTCGTTATCCTCGACATCCTTGCCTTTGAGTTTTGATGTGACGAATGCCGTTCCGAGGCCGGCGCCGACATAAGGCGTAACCAGTGTTGCCGTGTCAATGTCAAAGTACGCATTTGCAAACACTGTGTGAATGTTGTATGTTTGTTTTGCCGTGACGCGGTCTCCATTCCAGTCGCCGGTTTTCTTTGCCTCTACCTGTGAAAATCCCGCATATTCAATTTCCGCGCGAACCGGCACAGCGAATTGCTTTTCAAAATCGTAGCCGACGGCTATCGAGCCTCCAAAAGCGCTGTCGTTGTGGTTTCCCGTATGGAAATCAGGGCCGTCACGGTCCTCGACTTTAGAGCCGCTGATGTGCGTCAGGCCGTAGACGAACTTCGGCGCGACGTAGATCCCGATCTGGTCGGCGGCGACCGCACCCGCGGCGTCCCCGTCGGCGGCAAAAGCAAGGGGATGCGGGGCGACCGCCAATACCCCGAACATCGCCAGCAACCCGATAAATTTTCTCATTTCTCTTCCTCCTTTCACTATAAAAGTTGTTCTCCCCTTATCGGCGGCGCCGGAAAAAACTTTACTCTAATCTAGAAAAAATCCAGAAAAAATTACGCTCAACACTGCGTTTACCCGGCGTGTCCATGCGCGGCGGCAGACCGCGCGCCTTCTCTTGCCTTAGTCCTCCGTTTCGGGCACAGTGCCGTCACGGCGGATGCAACGGAGGCCGGATGTCTTTTTTCAACGCGCTGTGGCAATTCGATATGCGGCCGGACAAAGTGTTTGTTTTGCCCGTCCTGCTCGGAACAGGCTTTTTTTTCCTTCTGGCCTTTCTCTGCGGCGGATTGCCCGTCCTGCGGGCGGAGTCCGCATACCTGCGGCGGCGCAAGGCCTTTTACGACAAATACGCCCTGCAGTTCAGCGGCACCGTACTCTTCGCCTGGTGCGCGGCGCTTGCCGTCATCCTCCCGACAGCGGCGTATTTTCTGCCGTTGCCGCCCGTCCCGACCCTGCGCGGGCTTGGCGATCCGCGCAACGCCGCCTGTACCGCGCCCGCCCTTCTCGCTCTCCTCTCGCCGCTGCTCTGGCTTGCGTACGTCCGCTCCCGGACCGCTCTGCACCGGCACAGGGCGGCGCGCCTGTTCATCGGCCTGTCCGCGCTGTCGAGCGGACTCCTGCTGTTCTGCCTGCTGACCCTGCTGCTTTTTTTCGTTCAGCACCCGTATATTTCCCTGCTCCTTGACGAAAACCCCGGAGCGGCCCTGACTGCCGCGCTGCGGGAATTCGCGGGCAATACCTCCCTGTGGCCGCCCGCTGCCTACTTTTTCTTCAACGGGCCGGCGGCGGCCGCCGCTCTGACCCGCGTGCGCCTGATCCTGCTCCGCAACAAGGACGATTACGGACGCGATTATTACGTCTTTGCCGCGCGCGCCGCGGCCCGCTCGGCCCTGTTCTTCACAGCGGCGGCGACGGTCGCGGCCGCCCTGCTTTTCCTGTCCCTGTCGTCTTCCACCGCGCCCGAATTCAGCCAAAAACCCGAAACAGTCCTGCTCCTCGCGGCAGGCGGCCTGCCGGCAGCGTGCATGTTGCTGCATCTGGCCTGCGTTCTCGACGCGAACCCGCTGCGCCGCAAGACGGGCGCCTTCGGCGCCTGCTTTCTGCAGTTGACGGCCTTTTGCCTCCAACTGACGCTGCTCATCAACACTTACCCGGCGGCATAGCCCCGCTGCATGTCCGGCCGGCGCAACCCGGCGCACAGACGGCCGGACGGGAGAACTTAATGAAACCTGAACATAAAATAAACGTCGGCGACTACAGCATCACAACAAAAATCCGTTCGCTGGGCATGTGCAAAATTCCGTCGCCGCTGCCGGAAGCAAGCTTCGTCACCAGGGAGAGCATTCCTGTTTATCTGGACGGGGAACAGCTTGACGAACTGAACGACCTGCCCCCGGTCGCGGCGGAATTTGAAACGGCCGGCCCGCGCGCTACCCTCTTTTTCGATCCTCCCAAAACCAAATGCGCCGTCGTCACCTGCGGCGGACTGTGCCCCGGCACCAACGACGTCATACGCGCCGTCGTGATGGAAGCTTTTTACAAGTACCACGTTTCCTCCTTCCTCGGCATCAAGTACGGGCTGGAGGGTTTCATAGCGAAATTCAAACACGACGTCGAAGAACTGACCCCGCAAAAGGTGACGCACATTCACCAGTTCGGCGGCACCGTGCTGGGATCGTCCCGCGGTCCGCAAAACCCGGAAGAAATCGTCGATGCTCTGGACCGCATGAACGTAAGCTGCCTCTTCATGATCGGCGGCGACGGCACCATGCGGGCCATGCAGGGCATAGTGCGGGAAATAGAACTCCGCAGCCTGCGCATAGCGGTTATCGGCATCCCCAAAACCATCGACAACGACATCAACTTCGTCGGCGAGAGTTTCGGTTTTGAAACCGCCGTTTTCAAAGCCACAGAAGCCATTCAATGCGCGCATACCGAAGCGACGGGCTACAAAAACGGCATCGGCATCGTCAAGCTCATGGGCCGCGAATCCGGCTTCATCGCCGCGCAGGCGACCCTGGCCATGAAAGACGTCAATTTTGTACTCATCCCCGAGATTCCCTTTGCCCTGCACGGCCGCCGCGGTCTGCTGCCCGAGCTTGCCGAGCGCCTGAAAAAACGCAGCCACGCGGTCGTCGTCATAGCCGAAGGCGCGGGCCAACACCTGACGGCAAGCAGGAACGAAACAGACCCTTCCGGCAACATCGCCCTCGCCGACGTCTCCGATGTCCTGCGCCATGAAATAAAAAAATACCTGGACGCCGAAGGTCTGCCCTTTTCCCTGAAATACATCGACCCAAGCTACATAATCCGCTCCGTGCCCGCCAACGCCAACGACAAGGTCTATTGCGGCTTCCTCGGCCAGAACGCCGTGCATGCGGCCATGGCCGGCAAAACCAATACGGTCGTGGCGAAACTCAAGGGCCGCTATGTGCATCTGCCGCTGGAACTGGTCATCCGCAAGCGCCGCAAGCTGAACATCCGCTCCGCATACTGGCAGACGGTGCTGGACTCCACCGGGCAACCCGACCTTGCGACCGTCGGCGAAGCGGCCTCCGAAACGCCGTGATCACGCGCGTCAAAGCTTCGGCCGGTTCAGGAAAAACCTATACGCTGACGCAAAAGTTTCTTGAACTGCTCTACAGGGCGGACCCCGACGCCCCGGCATCGGCCTGCGCCCTGCACGGACGCGCGGACGGCTACGCCCTGCAGGAAATACTCGCGGCCACGTTCACCAACAAAGCCGCGGCGGAAATGAAGGACCGCGTTCTTTCCGCGCTGAAACATGAGGCCCTGCGCAACCTTGCCGAACCCGCCGAAGCGCGGCGCGGGCCGTCGCCGGCGGAACTGTGGATCGAGCGCATCCTGCGCCGCTACGGCGCCCTGAACATACGCACCATAGACAGCCTGCTGACCACTCTGGCCCGTCTGTCCGCCCTGGAACTCAACCTGCATCCCGATTTTGAGCCGTCTTTCGACGCCGACGAGTTTTTCACGCCCTATTATGACGCCCTGACGGCAGACCTGGCCGCGGACGACACGGAGCGGACGAACCGGGAAGGCGGCCCCGGCCTTCAGGCCGGGGTTTCAAACCATAAAGGAAGCTTTGACGACAAGCGGGTTTTTCATACCGCCGATGCGGGCGCCCTGCGCGCCGCGCTGCGCTCGGCCTGTAAAAGCCTGTTGTCTTACAGTTCCATGCGCGGGTTCACCCTGGGCGACAGGCTGCATGGTCCGCTCCTGGAACTCGTCGCTTTCGCCCTGCCCGGCATGCCGCCGGCGGCCGGGGAGGACGGCGGTTCGGCGTTCGCGGAGTCTTCATCCGGTCCGGGGACGCCCCCCGCGGGGGAGCAGGACGTCCGCGCCGGCCGGCAGAGGCCGCTTTGCCGGGAGGAACGGCTGCTCCCGGCCGCGGAGGAAAGCGGGATATTCGCCCGCATAAACGGCCTGCACTCGCCGTGCAAAGCGGCTTGCGCGGACCTTCTCGAACTTATAGGGCGGGAAAAACTCAACGCCAAAGCGCATTACCTTACGTTTTTGCGGAACTGCTCCCTGTCCGATCCGGGCCGAAGCCTGTATTCCGAAACCTGGACGGGCAAGACGGACTTCGACGACTGCCTGAACAGGTCCTCCAAAGGGGCGGCCCCGCAAAACGCCCTGCAGGCCTTTGCGCGCGCGCATGACGCGCTCCGGCGCTATGCCGTAAACCTGCCCGTCCTGCTCCACGCCCTGCGCCTGGCGCCCCTGTGCCGTCTGGCCGGGGAACTCTGCGCGCGCATGAAGGCCGACAAAACGTCGAAGCTGCTTCCCGCCCTGCTCCTGCCGCATCTGACGGCCGGCCTGATGAACGGCGCAACGGGGGTGTCCGATGCCCTGTGTCGCCTGGGCACACGCATCTCCCGCATCCTTTTGGACGAATTTCAGGATACCAGCCGTGAACAGTGGAACGCCGTCCTGCCCCTCGCGCTTGAAGCCCTGGCCACCGGAGGCAGCCTCACCCTGGTGGGCGACGCCAAGCAGGCCGTTTACGGCTGGCGCGGCGGCGACACGGCGCTTTTCGACGAAGTCGATCTCTCGCCGGCGCTCCGCAGGGTCGGCGGCGAGCCGAAAACGCTGTTCCTCACCGTCAACCGGCGCAGCCGCCCGCGCATCGTCGAACACAACAACGCCTTTTTTTCCCTCCTGGAACAACCCCAAACGGCCGCGGCCGTCATGAACGCGCTGCTCCCCGAGGATACGCCGGACTCCTACAGGCGGGCGGCGGCAGAAGAAGTGACGAAGATTTTCCGCGGGGTACGTCAACAGCTTCCGCCGGACGACGATCCGGATGCCCTCCTCAGTGACGGTCAAGCCGAGGTCGTGCTGTACACCGTGGAAGAATCCGGGGCGGCAGCCGTGCAAGAGGTCGTAAGCCGGAGGCTGCGCCGGCTTTTTACGGAGGAACTGCCCAAGCGCAGGCCCTACGGCGACATTGCCGTTCTTGTCCGCACCGGGGACGAGGCGGAGTACATTGCCGACCTGCTGACGCAACTGCATATTCCCGTGGTGACGGAAAACAGCTTCAGGCTTTTCGCCCACCCTCTTGTCGGCAAACTTGTTTCTTTCCTGACCTTTCTGGATTACCCGCCTGATGATGCGGCGTTCATGGAGTGCATTTCCGGGCCGGAGCTTGCCGGCGGTTACGCGGGCCACGATGCGCAGGAGCTGCTCGCCTGGGCGGCGGAAAGCGCATTCAGCCGCGCGCCTTCCCGTCCCCCGCTGTATACCCTTTTCCGCGCGCGCTGCCCGGCGCTGTGGGCGAGCCTGTTCGAGCCGTTTTATGTCGAAGCCGGACTTATGAGCGCCTATGACCTGCTTGCCGAAATCGTCCGCCGCTTCGAGCTTGAGTTGCGCAGACCCCGTGATATCCCCTTTATCCGCCGGCTTCTGGAGCTTGCGCACAGCGCGGAACAGCAAGGTTGCGTCTCCCCGGCGGCTTTTCTCGCGTTTTGCCGCAAGCGCAATGCGGATGAAAAGCTGCCCATGCCGGAGAACACGGGAGCCGTGCGCGTGATGACCATCCACAAGGCCAAGGGTCTGGAGTTTCCTGTCGTTGTCCTGCCTTTTCAGCATAAACAGACGCCGTTCAGCCCGAAAATCGTGCGGCGCGCTTTGCTCGGACTGGACCTGGCGACCCGCGAAACGCGCGAACTGCCCGACCTGTATTATCCGGCCCGCGTGCGCGAGGAGCTTGAGCGGCTGAACCTGCTGTATGTGGCCTGGACGCGCCCGGTTTACGAGCTGCATGCCTTTTTGACCAATCCGGGGACGCGGGCGGCCGGGGCCTTGAAACTGCTGGCCGGCATCTACCGTGAACAATGCGGGGACCGCTTCTGCCGCTGGGAACGACCGGGCGCGGAGGATCGCGCAGAGTCGGGCGACGCGAGGCCGGAATCAGGGGATGCGCCCGGCGCGAGGCCGGAATCAGGGGATGCGCCCGGCGCGAGGCCGGAATCAGGGGATGCGCCCGACGCGAGGCCGGAATCAGGGGATGCGCCCGACGCGAGGCCGGAATCAGGGGATGCGCCCGGCGCGAGGCCGCAGTCCCGTCCTCTGCCTCCCCTGCCGTGGCGTCCCATGCAAACCTGGCCCCGTCTGAAAATATTCCGCTCGCATCCGGAAACGGCCCCGGCCGGAGAGAGGCCGGGCTATGCGGAAACAGGCGTTCCCGGTTCGTCCTTGACGGCGCGGGAACGCGGCGTCCTGCTGCACCTGTGCCTTGAGCATCTGCATCTGCCGCGCGTCGGCGGGCGGGAGGCCGTGGAAGAAGCGGTCGCGCGGGCGGCAGCCTGCGCCCTGCGTCTTTTCCCGCCGCCGCTTGAACAAACGGAAAGCGTCGCCGGCGAACTGCGCGCGGCCCTGCTGCGCTTCGCCGCCCTTCCCGACGCCGCGGCCTGGCTGGCCTGCGGTCTGCGTGAACAGAGCGTCATGGATGAGCAGGGCAAGGTCTACAGAACGGATTTGCTCGTGGATATGCGCGCCCTCGGACGCCCGGACGACGCTGCGGACGGCGGACTGCTCGTGCTGGATTACAAAAGCGGGACATACAGAGAAAGCCACATACAGCAGATGCGCCGTTACATGCGGCTGCTGGCCGGGGCAAGCGGGCGGCCGACGCGCGGTCTCCTCGTGTATCTCGACGGCACGCTTCTGCCCGTTGACGGGACATGCGCGGCATGAGTTTTACCCTGCCCGCAATCAGCGACGCTCAAAACAAAACGAGAGTGTGCGTCAATATATAGCGTTCCGGCACATAAAAGCAATTAACTCAATGAGTTATAAGCAAAGAGCTAAGGAAACGCCGATTAAATGCGGAAAAGGCGAAAGCCGTCAAGATGGATTCTTCGCTTCGCTGCGGCTCAGAATGACCACGCTTTTGTCATTCTGAACGCAACGAAGAATCCATCCTCATGCCTTTCAAAG